>JAJRYJ010000054.1 GCA_024275795.1 Actinomycetes bacterium
AGGATGCCGCAGGCCTCTTCCGGCGCCTGGGCGCGCGCGTGTTCGATGATGGAGGAAAGTTGCGCGGGGGAGAGGCGCAGTGCGTCGGGCATCAGCTTCCGGGGGCCTGGGTCTCGCAGGTATAATCGTACTCCACCAGGTCCTTGATGGTGGGGTTCTCGCCGCAGACGGGGCATTTGGGGTTGCGCCGCGCGTTGACCTCATGAAAACTGAGTTCCTAGGCGTCGAACTGCAGCATGCGGTTGTAAAGCGGCTTGCCGACGCCTGTGAGGATCTTCAGCACCTCCGTAGCCTGCAGGGTGCCCATCACGCCGGCGACGGCGCCCAGGATGCCTGCCTCGGCACAACTGGGAACGGTGCCTGGCGGCGGCGGCTCCTCGTAAACGCAACGATAGCAGGCGGTCTCGCCGCCCCTGATGCTCATGATCAGTCCCATGAAACGCAGGATGCCGCCCTCTATCAGCGTCTTCCCCTTCATCACACAGGCGTCGTTGATCAGGTACCTGGTGGGGAAGTTGTCCACACCGTCGACCACCACGTCGTACTTCTCCAGCAGCGGGAAGATGTTCTCCTTGGTCAGGCGCTCATGATAGACGTCGATCTCCACCAGCGGGTTGATCTGCTTCATGGTCTCGCTGGCGCTCTTTACCTTGGGCTGACCGACGTCGGGGGTCGTATGCAGGATCTGGCGCTGCAGGTTGGTGACGTCTACCACGTCGTCCTCGATGATGCCGATGCGGCCGACTCCCGCCGCAGCCAGGTATAGCAGCACGGGAGAACCCAGGCCGCCGGCGCCGACAACCAGGACGCTGGCCTGCTTGAGCTTCTGCTGACCGGCGCCGCCGACCTCGGGCAGAATAATATGCCGCGAATATCGCTGGATTTCCTCTTCAGTCAGGTCGAACAATTATCCTCCGGTTCATCGGGAAAAAGATTGGTTGCAGCAGGCTTACACAATTCAAATAATAGCATTTTTTCGATGACAGCTGATCAGGTGGGGAGCCAGGGTCGCGGCCGGTCATCCTCCGGATTTGCGCACGTATATCTCCACGTGGCCCTCGATATCTTCGATGCCGAGGATCTGGTGGCCGTTGCCCCGGGCCCACTGGGGCAGGTCCTTCTTGCTGGTGGGGTCATCGACAAGCACCTTGACGATCTGGCCGCCATCCAGCTGCTCCAGCGCCAGGGCGGTTTTCACAGACGGCATCGGGCACTGCAACCCGCGGGCGTCCAGAAGGATATCCTCGTTTACGTCCATCCCGCCTCCCTTACTGCAACGGTTTACCGGGTGCCATTATCTTACTTTATTTCAGGCTTCGGCGAACAGTGGCGTAGTAAGGTAGCGTTCTCCCGTGTCCGGCAGGATGAAGACGACCAGTTTGCCGCGGCTCGCCTGGCGGCGGGCTACAGAGAGAGCCGCGTAGGCGGCGGCTCCCGATGATACGCCGCAGAGGATTCCCTCCTCCTCGGCGAGCCTGCGGGCGGTATGCTCCGCATCCTCATTGGATACCTGGATGACCTCGTCGTAGATCTCCGTATTGAGGATTCCCGGCACGAAGCCGGCGCCTATGCCCTGGATGCGGTGAGGACCTGGTTCGCCCCCGGAAAGTACCGGTGAGGACTTGGGCTCGATGGCGATTATCTGCAGCGACGGCCTGCGCTCGCGGAGCACCTCACCCACGCCGGTGATGGTGCCGCCGGTGCCGATGCCGCACACAAGGATGTCTATCTCGCCGTCGGTGTCACGCCAGATCTCCTCGGCGGTGGTGCGCCTGTGGATCTCCGGGTTTGCCGGGTTCTCGAACTGCTGGGGCACGTAGGCGTTATCATCGCCGGCGGCCATCTCCACAGCCTTGTCGACGGCTCCCTTCATGCCGGCGGCGCCGGGGGTCAGCACCAGTTCGGCGCCATAGGCTTTAAGCAGTGAACGCCTCTCCACGCTCATGGTATCCGGCATGGTGAGGATGAGCTTATAGCCCTTGGCGGCGCAGACGAACGCCAGAGCGATGCCCGTGTTGCCGCTGGTGGGCTCGATAATCAACGATTTTCCCGGAGTGATGAGCCCGTCAGCCTCGGCGGCCTCGATCATGCTGAGCCCGATGCGGTCCTTGACGCTGCCGCCGGGGTTCATGCTCTCCATCTTGGCGGCCACGGTCGCCTCAATGCCATCGGTAATGCGGCCCAGCCTTACGAGCGGTGTGTTGCCGATAAGTTCGGAGAGATTGTTCGCGATATGTGTTTGTGTCATCTTAAGCGTCGCTGCAGTTGTGGTCGTATTGTTCGACATTCCTCAAATCCTCCCGCTCCCCCAGGTCGTGGTTTCCCGGTCACGGTCGCATCAGATGTAGTACATCTACTCGGCCCCCTCCATCATCAGGCTTTCCTTGTGGGCGAGGTCGGCGATGCGTGCGTCTGACAGCACCTGTTCGAGACTTCTCTTGGCATCTGCCCAAACCTCCTGCACCGCGCAGGTCTCCTTCTTGTCACAGGGAGCACCTACTGTGCATGAGGCGGGGGCCACACTTCCATCAAGCGCCTCCACCACCTCGAGTACGCTCACATCCTCCGGAAGCTTCTTGAAGCTGAAGCCGCCGCGGACGCCGCGATGGCTGTTTAGGATTCCCGCTTTCCGGAGACTTGAGAATAACTGTTCCAGGAATTGCAGCGGGATCTCCTTGCGGGCGGAGATATCGGCAATCGGAACAGGCTGGTCGCCGTTATGCTGGGCCAACTCGACCAGCGCCCTGACTGCGTATTTGCTCTTTGCCGAGATGTTCATTTTAACTCCATAAAATTGATAAGTCTTATAGGATTTATTGATGATACAGTCAACATACGGGTTTGTCAATAGTTTTCATTAAATTTATTCTATTCTGAGCAAGCTAGTCAGGTATCATGAAAAAGTATGAATACACTGCTCATACTGCTGACGTGGGACTCAGGGCCTTCGGTAGGACAGAGGCGGAAACCTTCGAGAACGCCGCCCTGGGCATGTTCAACCTGCTGTGCGACGTATCAGCAGTAGAGCCTCGGAAAACGCTGGAAATCGCGCTGGAAACAGCAGATGAGGAGGAGAACCTGCTTGCCGACTGGCTCAACGAGCTGCTGTTCCTTTATGAGAGCCGTGACATGCTTTTCAGCCGATTCAGGATCCTGGAGCTTTCCGGAGGAAAACTCAGGGCCGAGGTGTCGGGAGAGCCGCTGGACCGCACACGACATGAGCTGGGCGAGGAGATCAAGGCGGCGACCTATCACATGCTGAGGGTGAGGCGCTCCGATGACGGCTGGACGGCGCAGGTGATCTTCGACATATGAACGCGCCCGATATATTAACGCTCCTTGTCAGCGAAAAGCACGCCGTATCCGTTGAAATCGATTTCAACGGATGCCTGGCGGGAAACGGGGAACAATGACGGGAAAAACCAGGGAAACGGGCAACGATATACGCGAGATATCGCCTGGCTGCTACGAGCTGCCGCCGACCGGGGAGATGAAAGTTCCCGGGCGCGTGTTCGCCGACAGGGAGCTGCTTACGCAGGCCTCCCGGGAACAGGCGCTTGAGCAGGTGCGCAACGTTGCCTGCCTGCCCGGTATCGAGGTCGCGTCCATGGCCATGCCTGACATCCACTGGGGTTACGGCTTCGCCATCGGCGGTGTGGCCGCTTTCAACATGGACGAGGGCATCATCTCACCCGGTGGTGTGGGATATGACATCGCCTGCGGCGTGCGACTGGTGCGCAGCGACCTCCATGCAGATGACGTTGTGGAGCGCCTGCCGGCGCTTGTTCATGAGCTCTCGCGCAGCATTCCCGCCGGCGTCGGCCGCAAGGGCGATATTCGGCTTGACCGCCGTCAGATGGAGGAGATGATGTCAAGGGGTGTACCCTGGGCTGTGGACCGGGGCCTCGGCTGGAAGGAGGATCTCGACCGCATCGAGGACGGCGGCGTCATGGCGGGCGCTGATCCGGACCGTGTCGGTAAACGCGCCCGCGAGCGCGGTTTCGCCCAGTCAGGCACCCTGGGAGCGGGAAACCATTTCATTGAGCTGCAACTGGTTGAGATGATATTCGATGATGAGGCCGCAGCAGCCTTCCATATCTTCGAGGGTCAGCTCTGCCTGATGATCCATTCGGGCTCCCGCGGCCTCGGGCACCAGGTATGCACGGAGTACGTGAAGGTGATGGCCGGCGCCGCCGCAAAAGCCGGAATCCGGCTGCCTGACCGGCAACTGGCCTGCGCGCCACTGGGAAGCAGGGAGGGGGAAGAATACCTGGGGGCCATGGCCTGCGCCGTCAATTTCGCCCGTACCAACAGGCAGGTGATGACGCATCTGGCCAGGCAATCGTTCGAAGCGATATTCAGGTCCTCTGCGGAGGCGCTGGGGCTCGAACTCGTCTATGATGTCTCGCACAATCTGGCGAAATTCGAAGAACACATTGTGGATGGGCGGCTGATGAAGCTCTGCGTCCATCGCAAGGGAGCCACGCGTGCCTTCCCGCCCGGCCACCGGGACCTGCCGCAGATATACCGGAAGACAGGTCAGCCTGTGATCGTACCCGGCGATATGGGAACGGCTTCCTATCTGCTGAAGGGGACGGAGACCGCCATGGACGTGAGCTTCGGCTCCACCTGCCACGGGGCAGGCAGGGTGATGGGGCGCAGGGCCGCAAAAAAGCAGATCAGCGGCCACGAACTGCGGCTGCGGCTCGAGGCCGACGGCATCACGATACGCGCCGGCCGTGACTCCGCCCTTGCAGAGGAGGCGCCGGAGGCCTACAAGGATATCGACCAGGTGGTGGAGGTCTGCCAGCGTGCCGGACTTTCGAGCAAGGTAGCCCGGCTGAAACCCCTGGGCGTCATCAAGGGCTGAGAGTGGGGGAAGACTAGTCGAGCAACGTCGGTTTGCTGAGTTCGGCGCAGCCGCAGGCGGCGGTCTCATCAGCCGCGTCGATCGCCTTGAGGATGATGCCCGCCTGTATGGTCGCGTGGTCACTGAAGATATCGCTGAGCAATCCATGCTCCCAGTCGGCGACCACTCCCTCGCCGTAGTTCACAACGACATAGAGCGCCCCGTAGCAGGCGCCGATATCACGCGCCAGCCAGACCTCGGGGCACATGCTCTGGCCGACAACATCTCCCATGGCACCGATGACACGCACCTCGGCGCGGCTCTCGAAACGCGGCCCCTCGGTGACGACGCAGGTCCCCCTGTCGAATACGCGTCCATCCGCCAGCTCCCGGGCGGCCGCCGTCAGCGATGAGGCGATGGTTCCGCAGACGGGATCGCGCATAATCAGCAGGCGGCCTCCCACAACGGGCTCCGAGCCCCTGGCGGTGGTCAGGTCGACATAATCGTCCGGGATAACGATGTCCCTGGGGTCCAGCAGCGGGTTGAGGCTGCCGACTCCGGCCTCGGAGATGATGCGCCTGACACCGGCACGATGCAGCACCGAGAAAACCTGCCTGGAGGCCAGGCCCCGGGAGACGCCGTCACGCCAGCCGTGCAGCCTCACGGTCAGGCAGCGGCGGCCGCCGACGGTCTCAAACAGTTTGAAATCGGGAGATGGCCCGAAAGGCGTATCGAAGCTGAGGCCCTGCTGGAGCACCTTTGCTCCGCTGTCCCCATCCTGCGGAAAGGAACAGCCATGGGTTCCTGAGCCGCCGATGACCGCCCATTCGGCGGCCGGTGGTTCTGCGCCGTTCACGGAGTGGAACGGTAGAGATTGCGTTCTACCTGCACGTGCAGGTGGTTGCCGTCATCGTAAGTGTAGCGGCCAAGCTGTTGCTGGTAGCAGCCGTCCATCTTCCTCACGGAACCCAGGCGGGATACGCCGGCGCGCACCGGCTGTCCCAGGGCGGCTTCCGGGTTGTCGATATGGGTGAGAACGACGATCATGCTGGCCTGACCCTGGGCCTGTATCCTGATCTCCGTATCTGGACATGTCCCTCTGAGGTCGTAAGAGCGGATAGAAGCTATGGTGCCGTCTACGGGGGCATAGACCACTGAGCCGGCGGGGGCGCCGATATCCATTGAAGCAGTGGATGACCCCAATTCCTTGTCGTCCTCCATGATGAAGTATCCGGGGCTGTCACCGTCGCTGAAGATCTGGACGAGCCCCTTCTCGAAGGCGGAGCTGTTGAGCCTGACGCCCATGGGTTCTAGGCTGATTACGCCCTCGGCGTTGACGGGATGATAACCGACGGCGGTCACCACCTCCTCGTAAATCGGCAGCATCAGCCTTATGCCCTCAACTTCGGCGAGCGCTACGCCACGCGGCTGTTGAAGCGCGGCCATCTCCCGGGAGGCGGACATGGTGCTGTCATCGAGCAGGGGTGATGAAGTCGTCCTCGAAGATACAAGGGTGACAGCAAGCGCCACCAATGCGAGGACGACCATTGACGCAAAAAAGACCACGGAATTCCACCGGTAACGATAACTGGTGTTCGACCGCGGCCGCAGTGTTTCGGGCTCTGAAGCCATCCCTGACACCATACCATCTGAGAATACAATTTCAACCCAATTTGTGTTAAATGTGACTTTTTTCAGGGCGTTGAACGTCAGCCCGCAAAACAGGGCGTCCGGAGCCGATGGTGGCGTCAGCTAATTGATATAATCAAGCCGTCGTATCGCCCTGCAGGGGCGGAACGCAAACCTTGAGGGGATGTCATAGCAGCAAAAACAGACAAACAGCAGCCGTTGCTGAAGATCACAGTGCCCCGCTGGGTGCAGATGGTCGGGCTGCCACTGCTGGTGATATTCCTCTGGTTCACCGCCACGCTGGTCAGCCAGGTGGTGTTCATCTTCCTGAGCGCCGGAATCATCGCCCTGATGCTCAACCCGCTGGTGGAGATGCTGGAGAAGCGCCATCTGCCGCGGTTCATCGGTGTCGCGCTGGTTTTTCTCACCTTCATTGCCATCATCGCCGCCCTGCTGGTAATCGTGATACCCCCTGCCATCGAGCAGCTGCAGGAACTGGTTGATTCACTGCCCTTCTACGCCACGGAGCTCGGCGATGAGCTGGACAGCTGGAAATCAAGCATCGAGGGGCTTAATCTTCCCATGGACGTCAGCCAGCAGGCCGACCGGCTTGTGGCGCGCATGGAGGATTACGTTGCCGACCTGGGCTCCAAGGCAGTAAGCCTTTCCATCAATATCGTCAACGCACTCGCCCAGATAATCCTCGTGCTGGTGATCTCAATCTACATGCTGCTCGATGCTGAGCGCATCGGTCGTAACCTGCGCAAGCTCTTCCCCAGGGCCATGCGTAAAGACGCGGATGAGCTGATCGAATCCAGCCAGAAAGCCGTGACCCACTGGGCGAGGGCGCAGGCCCTGCTGAGCCTGCTGGTGGGCGTCAGCACCAGCATCGGCATCCTGCTGCTGGGAGCTCTCGGCGTCTGGCCGGAGGGGTCGCAATATGCAGCTTTCTTTGGAGCATGGGCGGGCATAACAGAATTCATTCCTTACATAGGCCCGATTCTCGGCGCAGCGCCACCGGTGTTCGTCGCACTCTTCTCCTCGCCGTGGGCTGCGCTCTCGGTAGTCATCCTCTTCGTCGTCATCCAGCAGGTGGAGGGCAACATCCTGGTTCCAAACCTGATGGGCACCATCGTCGGCGTACATCCACTGGTGGTCATCTTCGCAGTGCTGGCCGGCGCCCAGCTCCACGGCATCGCCGGCATGATACTGGCGTTGCCGCTGGTGGCGCTACTGCGGCGGCTTTACCAGTTCTTCAAGCCCCGCATCAAGTTCGAGAAGCGCACGACGGCGGAACTGGCTGCGGCAGCCGGTGAGGAACCCGGTAGTGACTGAACCGTGAAACTGTCTGAGCTTGCCAGGGGTCTGGAGGTACTGCGAAGCAACGGCGACCTTTCTGTGGATATCAGCAGGCTGAGCTTCGATTCCAGAAACGTCGGGAACGGATGCCTGTTCTTTGCTGTTCCGGGCTTCAAGGCCGACGGCCACGACTTCGCCGCCGCCGCAGTCAGAGCGGGAGCGGCGGCGCTCGTGACCGGGAGGTGGCTGGAAGGGATGGCGGTGCCGCAGCTCCAGGTGCCGCAGGTACGCCGGACGATGGCTGCCGCCGCCGCCGTTTTTCATGGTAACCCTGCGTCCAGGCTGACCACCATCGGCGTCACCGGCACCAACGGCAAGACGACTACGACTTTTCTGCTTGACAGCATCCTGCGTGCCGCCGGGCTGGGTACCGCCCTCATCGGCGGCGTCATCTATCGCATCCTCGACAAGTCACGGGAGGCGCCCAGGACCACGCCCGAGGCCATCGAACTGCAGAGGCTGCTGGCGGAGGCTGTGGGCGCTGGAGCCGACGCCGTCACCATGGAGGTATCCTCCCACGGCGTGGAGCTCCACCGCACCGACTGCCTTGCCTTCGATGTAGCCGTCTTCACCAATCTCAGCCGCGATCACCTGGACCTGCATGCGGACATGGAAGCCTATTACCGCGTAAAGCGTGGGCTTTTCCTGCCGGAGGAGCGGGGGGGCTGCGCGGATTCACGGATCACTGTGGGAGAACCCTTACCGGTTATCAATATCGACGACGTTTACGGCCAGCGCCTGCTGGAAGATGTCGGCAGGACGCCGGTGACCTTCGGTCTTTCAGAAAAAGCTTTAGTCCATGCCGGTGAAGTGATCTATTCGGGCTGGGAGACGCGCATGAATCTTGTGGTTCCCGAAGGTACGGCGGCGGTGCGCCTGGCTCTGCCCGGCGAATTCAACCTGCACAACACGCTGGCGGCGGCGGCTGCCGCTGTCGCCCTTGGCATCAGGCTCGACGCCATAGTCTCCGGCCTGGACGAGGCCCGCGGGGCGCCGGGCCGGTTCGAGCGCATCGACGTGGAGGCTCCCTTCCGCGTCATCCTCGATTACGCCCATAATGAGGACGGCCTCCAGCGCGTGCTCGAGACCGCAAGGAACATCACCTCCGGCAGGCTGATTACGGTTTTCGGCTGTCCCGGCGAGCGCGACCGGGAGAAGCGTCCGGGCATGGGTGAGATCGCCGGCTCCCTGTCGGACCTCGCCATTCTCACCACCGACGACTGCTATGGTGAGCCTGCAGGAGCCATTCTCGATGCCGTAGAGATCGGATTGCGCCGTTCCGGCGGCGATTACCGCACTATCCCTGACCGGCGTGAGGCGATAGAATACGCGCTCGAACATGCTGCCGACGCCGACACAGTCCTGGTTGCGGGCAAGGGACATGAACAGTTCCAGATCATGGAAGACGGTCCACACCCTTTCAGTGATCGGGATGTGATCATTGCGGCAGCATCCACCCTCCAGGGCTGAAATTAATTCCCGCAAAGAGCTTCATTTCTTCTCGAAGGAACCATCTTCAGCTTGTCCCCGGATGCAGATGATGATAACTTCTGGATGTCGTCATAATTGACAACATCTGATGCCGGGCGGATCGGAGGAGTGGAAGTGAGAGTGGGAGTGGGGTTGAGGTGGCTGGCGTTCCTTTTGCTGCTCGTCTTTGATTCGCTGATACCTGTTTCCGCAACATGGGCATCGTGCATGACAGAGGCTGAGCTGCCTCCCGGCGGTCTTTCATGGCCTGCCGATGGCACTGTTATCAGGGGCTGGAGCCTCGACTGCGCTACGGACCGTGGTCACCGTGGCATCGACATTGCGCTCTCGCCGGGCGATCCCATCAGGGCAGCGGCCACAGGTATCGTGGTCTTTTCGGGCTACACGCCGGCCGAGGGTGGCGGCATGACCATCAGCATCGATCATCCAGGCGGACTGAGAAGCACATACATCCACGTGGATGAATCAACCGTGGCAACGGGGGATGCGGTAGCCGCGGGTCAGACACTCGGCCTTGCCGGCGCAACAGCGCTTCACTTCGGCCTGAAGTCGTCCGGAGCTTCCACTGACCGTTACCTTGACCCGGAAGCCTATCTGCCACCGTTGCCGGAAGAGCATGAGGTGACAACGAAAAAGGACGATGCATCGGAGCCCATACCTGAGGAAACGCAACATGTTGGCCCTGCGGGCACGACTGTTCTCAGTGAAATGCCGGACCCTGTTGCAGCAGCGGAGCCACAGGCGACAGCGACGGCTGCTACAGCTGCCCCCTCGGCTGATTTTCGGGTAGAAGCGGAAGTTGACGCTCGCATCGTTCATCCTCAAACCAGCACAACAGGGGAAACGCTTACCGTGAACCGGGAGGAAGAGCTCTCGTCGCCACAGATATCTGCCGGGGCCGCCTGGCGTCCCGTCGCTATGCCAAGGCTGCCGGCCCCGGTCGGATTCAGGCCTGTCGTCCTGCTTGCCGCAGACGCGAGCAGTCTGCCGAAATGGACGATTTGGCTGCGTCGTGGGATGGAGAAGCCCGCCGGCGCCGGTCTGTCCGTTTCGACGCTTGTCCTTTCAGCCATCCGCAGGTTCGTATGGGCTCCCCGACAGTGGCGTGAAGTCCGTGCCGGGAGCGCCTAACGCTATCAATCTTCTCGCCCAGGGTCGCTTCATTGATTTGCGGCCGAAAAGGTCAAAATACATTCCCGGCATCAGCCGCATAAGCCGCCTGCGGTAGCTGCGCAGGGGGTTTCCCGCAGCCAGCGCGCGGCCGGCCATGCAGCCGCTGCGCACCGCGTGGCCGATGCCCTCGCCACTCCAGGGGCAGATGAGTCCGGCCGCCTCGCCGACGAGCAGCACCCGGCCCCGACCAGGGCATATTTCCCGTGCGGAGCGGAGCCTGGTCACCGGGCGCGAGCGCGGCTTTTCAAGCGAGGCACCGTCGATGCCGTGCCGCCGTCTCAGGCGCTCGCGGAAAAGTTCATAGGTTTCCCTGGGGCTGTTCCCGCTGCGCGATATGCCGATGCCCACGGCAGCGTCGCGTCCCTTGGGGATAAACCAGCCATAGTGACCGATACCTTCGCCGATGAAGGCAAGGAAACGGTCGACTGCGGCGCCCTGGGAACGGACCGTCTCCTGGATCGCCACCCAGTAGTCGGGAGCATCGACGCCCAGGGCCTTCCTCACAGATGACAGTGCACCGTCGGCGCCGACAAGGTGACCGGCGACGACGCTCTCACGCCTCCGGTGTTGCTGGAACTGCACCCGGATTCCGTCGGCACGGTCTTCCATGCCTGTGAAGTTCGTGGATTCACGGACATCCAGGTTCTCGAGGGCCTTTGCCCGCTCAAGCAGCCAGGCGTCAAAAGCGGCGCGGTCCACGTTGAAGTACTGCCTGTCGGTGAAGGGCCCACCCATCTCAAGGCTCCAGTCCAGCAGGCTCCAGCGGATGCGCGCGGGCTCACTGAATACGGCACGCGGCGGTTCCAGATGTTCCAGGCGTTTCATGACGTCCGCATGGACGATACCGCCGCAGATGACGTCACGCGGCAGCCGCAGGCGCTCGATCATGAGCATGCGGGCGGAGGCGGGTGCGCTCAGGGCTGTAAGGCACCCGGCCGGGCCTGCGCCGACGATGACAAGGTCGTAACGCTGCATATGCACTTCCTGACGCCCTGACGGGAGCCGCCGCTGTGCGGGCGGCGGCTTTTGGTATGCCCGCCAGATGCTGGTAGTATAGCAACGAAAAACGCGCCAGCGGGTGGAGTCCCTTGGATACGTTCTATGTAACCACACCGATATATTATGTCAATGATGTGCCGCATATCGGCCATGCCTACACGACCATAGCCGCGGACGTGCTGGCGCGCTACCACCGACAGCTGGGGGAGGATGTCTTCTTCCTCACAGGCACGGACGAACACGGCAACCCGGCGGCCCGGGCGGCGGAACGCCGCGGCGTCACGCCCCAGCAGCACGTCGACGAGATGGTGGTCAAGTTCAGGGAACTGGCGCAGCAGGTGGACGCCACCAATGATTTCTTCATCCGCACCACGGACAAGGAGCACTGCGACCGGGTGCAGGCTTTCATCCAGCAGCTTTACGACAGGGGGAAGATCTACAAGAAATCCTACAGGGGTCTTTACTGCAGCGCATGCGAGGCTTTTTATTCGGAGAAGGACCTGGTTGACGGCCACTGTCCCGACCATGATACGGCTCCCGAGGAGGTGGAGGAAGAGAACTACTTCTTCCGCCTCTCCGACTACCAGGAGCAGCTGCTGGCACATTTCGACGACCATCCGGATTTCGTCATGCCCCGGAGCCGCTTCAACGAGGCTCGCAGCTTCATCAGCCAGGGACTGGACGACATCAGCATCAGCCGCGCGGCGCTGGAGTGGGGGGTGCCGGTACCCTGGGACCGGGACCAGGTAGTCTACGTCTGGGTCGACGCCCTGCTGAACTACATCACGGCTCTCGAATACTCAGGCGGAGAGAGCCGACTGGAGCGCTTCTGGCCTGCCGACTACCATCTGATGGCCAAGGACATCCTCAAGTTCCACGCGGTCATCTGGCCGGCGATGCTGATGGCCGCGGACATGGAGCTGCCGCAACACCTTTTCGTGCATGGATACCTGCTCATGGGGGGACAGAAGATGAGCAAGACCCGGGGCAACGTGCTGGACCCGTTCGCGGTGATGGACAAATACGGTGTGGACGCCTTCCGTTTCTACTGCTTCCGCGAGGTAACATTCGGGCAGGACGGTGTCGTCTCCCTGGAAGGCTTCGAGAACAGGTACAACTCGGAACTGGCGAACGAACTGGGGAACCTGCTCAGCCGTACTCTGGCAATGATCCGAAAATACAACGGCGGCGCCCTACCGCCACCCGCAGAAGGCGGTGAACTGGCCCTGGCAGCGGCAACCATGGGCGCCGATGTTGCTGCGGCCATGAAGACCGTCAACCTGACGGCGGCGCTCGAGTCCATCTGGTCCTTCGTGCGTGCTCTCAACCGTTACGTGGAGGAGAACGCCCCCTGGCAGCTCGCCAAAGACGAGGCCCGACGGCCGGCGCTGGAGGCCGTCCTCTACAACCTTGCGGAAGGGTTGCGCATCAGCGCCATCCACCTCTATCCCTTCATTCCCTCAACGGCTGCCAGGATCATCGGCCAACTGGGCTATCAGCCTGGTGACGCTGGGCTTGCCTCGGGGGAGGCGGCATGGGGCAGTGATGCAACCGGCCAGCAGATCGAACCGGGGGAGCCCCTCTTCCCAGGCTTGACTGAAACTGCCGCGACAGCGCCATGATGCAGCAAACGCCCATACCTGATGCACACAGGCCCTGAGATGAGGCAACTGGTAGACAGCCACGCGCACCTGGATATGCTGGACGACCCCGATACCGTCATCGACAAGGCAGGGGAAACGGGTGTCGGCAGGATACTCGCCGTGGGAATCGACATCCGCAGCAGCAGGGCGGCTGTGGATTTCGCCTTAAGACATGCTGGCGTGGCGGCGGCAGTCGGCATCCATCCCCACGAAGCGGCCTCCCTTGACGATGAAGCCCTGGAACAGCTCGAGCGTCTCGTCGCATCAGATGCGGTGGTGGCCGTCGGCGAGACGGGGCTTGACTATTACCGCGGCCGCTCACCCCGTGAAGCCCAGCAGCGGGCATTCGTTCAGCAGATGGAACTGGCCAGACGCAGCGGTAAAACGCTGGTAGTTCATTCACGTGAGGCGGCTCGTGACACCCTCGACCTGCTGCAACGCCACGCAGACGGCCTGACCGTGGTCCTGCATTGCTTCTCCCTCAGCGAGTACCTTGATGAATGCGTGGAATCAGGCTACTACATGTCCATTGCCGGCAATGTCACCTTCCGGAACGCCGTCGACCTGCAAAAAGCGGCCACCGCCATTCCCGGGCGCTTGCTGTTGACGGAGACAGATTCGCCCTTCCTGGCGCCGGTCCCACACCGGGGGGAGGAGAATCGTCCTGGCAATGTGGGCCTGGTGCTCGAGTTCCTCGCCAGGCTTCGCGGTGCGGGAGCGTCGCAACTCGCACGAACTATCGCAGAGAACTACGGCAGGGTTTTTAAGGGAAGTATTGTATAATTGTTGACTAAACAAATAAACATCTATATACTCCCCTGTTATCATGCTTATCTCACAGAAAAGCGAGTACGGAATCAGGGCGCTTGCGGACATCGTCGCCAACGGCAATGACCAACCCGTGAACCGCTCCGATATCGCCAGGCGCCAGCAGATTCCCCTGCCTTACCTGACGCAGGTGCTGGGCGCCCTGGTAAACGGCGAACTGCTGGTCAGTACTCGCGGCCCCTCCGGCGGCTACCGTCTCAAACGCGAGCCCGGGGACATCAGCCTGCTGGAAGTGGTGACGCTGTTGCAGGGCCCGGTTGCTCCCGCGCACTGCGCCGGCGCTGACGATGACGGGGATTGCGAACGCTTCGAGAGCTGTGGGCTTGCCGGCGTCTGGTCAGAACTGAAGACCGCCAACGAACAGGTGTTGGGGGACACGACGCTGGAGGAAGTGCTGCCCGGCGGCGGTATCCGCAGGCAGCGCCATGATGGCGCCGGAGCGGAGGCCTTCGAAGCTGAAGCGGACGAGGCGCTGCCCGACGAGAAACTGGACTGCCTCGGGGTGCCCTGCCCCCTGCCCATCGTCAGGGTTGCTGAGGCGATGATGAACCTGGAACCGGGGCAGGTGCTGGAAGTCTGGGCGGATGACGAAGGTGCGAAGGCCGATATCCCTGCATGGTGCACGGGCACCGGCAATGATTTCCTCGGACGTGAGGAGTTTGGCAACCAGATGAAATTCCTGGTAAGGAAGGTGACCTGAACCATGACTGAATCGATCTTTATGGACAATGCGGCGACCACGCGCACGGACCCGGAGGTGATCGCCGCGATGCAACCTTATGGCAACGAGAAGTTCGGCAGTCCGGCGACGCTTTATGCGCTTGGCTCCGAGGCCAAGTCGGCCATCGACGGCGCCCGCCAGAACCTGGCGGACCTGATCGGCGCCGACCCCAGGGAGATATTCTTCACCAGCGGCGCCACCGAGTCCAACAACTGGGCTATCAAGGGCGTCGCCGACGCGCTCGAATCCCGCGGCAAACATATCATCACCAACGAGGCCGAACATCATTCCATCCTCATGCCCTGCCGTTATCTGGAGAAGAAGGGCTGGGAGGTCACCTACCTGCAGGTGGACGGGGACGGACTGGTGGATCCGGAGGCCGTGATCAAGGCCATGCGCGACGATACTGTGCTGGTCACCATGGTCCACGGCAATCACGAGATAGGCACTATCCAGCCCATCGCCGAGATAGGGGCGGCGGCAAGGGCGCGTAAGGTGCCGTTCCATGTAAACAGCGCCCAGGCCGTGGGCCATATACCGGTGGATGTGGATGAGCTGTCATGCGATCTGCTTACCGTCTCCGGCCACAAGTTCCACGGACCCAAGGGTGTCGGAGCCCTCTATGTCAGGCGGGGAGTGAGGATAACGCCCCTGCTCCTGGGGGGCGGTCAGGAACGCAAGCGGCGCGCCGGCACCCACAACGTGCCCGGCATCGTCGGCCTCGGCAAAGCCGCCGAGCTGGCCAGGAACAGGCTGGACAAGGAACCGGCGCGCCTGGCGGAGCTCCGTGATTACATCATCGACTCCATCGAGAACAACATGGAGGACATCCGCCTCAACGGACACCGGACAAAGCGTTTGCCCAATAACGTCAACTTCTCATTCGACGGCATCGAGGGCGAATCGATCATGCTCTCGCTCTCCTATCCCACGTCCAGGGACAAGAAACCGATCTATGTATCCACGGGCTCGGCCTGTGTCTCGGGAACGCTGGAGCCGTCCCACATCCTGCTCGCCCTGGGGGTGCCCGTCGAGCTCGCCCACGGCTCCGTCAGGGTAAGCCTCTCGCGTGAAAACACACGGGAGGATGCTGACAGCTTCCTTTCAGCCCTCTACGAGGTGGTGGAACGGCTGCGCAGCATGTCCCCCGTTTACAAGCGCGGTTCGAAGAAATGCGCTTCCGGCAGCGGCTCAGACGGCTGCGACTGCGAGGCGGCGACATAATCCGGGATAACCCGGCTACTATCCAGGGAGGAATTCATGTATACGGAAAAGGTAATGGACCATTTTCAGAACCCGCGCAACATGGGGGAGGTGGAGGATGCCGACGGCGTCGGCGAGGTCGGCAACCCCCAGTGCGGCGATGTCATGCGCATCACCATCAAGGTGGACGATGAGGAACGCATAGAGGACGTCAAGTTCAAGACCCTGGGATGCGGCGCCGCCATCGCCACCAGCAGCATGGTCACGGAGATGGCCAAGGGAAAGACGCTTGACGAAGCCGAAGAGATCTCCAAGAAATCCGTGGCCGACGCCCTCGGCGGCCTGCCGCCCCAGAAGATGCATTGCTCCAACCTGGCGTCTGACGGCCTCAAGAAAGCCATCGAGGACTACCGCAGCAGGAGCTAAAGCCTTTTCGTCATTGGCCGATGGCATAGTGGAGCCATTTATATGGCGCGCTGGACCATACTTTTAGGGGTCAAGGGCGGATTCTTTGGGCGCACTGTCAAAAGTAGGCTTACGCGGTAAGCTCTCCATAGTGATCATCCTTGTTCTTGTGGCGCTTTCGCTTGCGTTGAACTATTACACGGGCAGCAATCTCGCGGACGCCATCAACCAGGAATACATCAACCGCGCCAAGTCCATGGCCAGCTTCTTCGAGGCCGAACTGGACATCCACTCCAACGGCGACGCGCCGTCCGTTTCCGAGCTGCAGACTGAGATCGACCAGATAATGGGGAAGAACGACGAACTGCAGAAGGTGTCCATCTACGCGCCGGTCGGCGATCAGGTGAAGGTTATAGCCAGCAGCGTGCCCGAGTCGATCGGCACCATAGCCAGCGACAGCGACGCCGCCCCCGTGTTCACCGGCGATACGGAGTTCGTGGAAAAAGACAGTTCGTCGGAGGATGAAAGCCCGGAAGCGGCCGGGCATTCGGAAGGAATCACGGAAAACTCGGTCGAGATGCTGGCGCCGTTGCACGACGGCAACGGCAACGTCATCGGCTCCCTGGGAATCTACCTCGACGCCACCGAGCGCGATAACCTGATCCTGTCGCAGCAGATCAGGTTTGCGATCATCTCCAACATCGGATTGCTGGTTTTGCTGGGCATCCTGCTTTTTTCCCTGAACCGCCTGCTGGTGAAGCCGGTCAAGGCCCTGACCAGGTCCACCAGGAAGGTTGGGGACGAGGGCTGGCATTCCCCGCCGGAGACAACACGCAACGACGAGATCGGTGACCTGGCGCGGGCCTTCGATGAAATGGCCATCTCGCTCGGAGGCCGTGAGGAAGAGGTGCGGCTGTTGCTGAGCGCCAGCGTGGCCGTCTCCTCGGAACTGCACGTGGACAGCATCCTGCAGATCCTCTGCGAGAAGATCGCCTCGTCCAAGAAGGTCACCTATTGCCGCATCTCGCTCTGGGACCGCGCCCGGGAGGCGCTGATCGTCAAGGCGGAATCAACCACACGCGACATGATCGACTGGAAATGCGGCGTCGGCGAAAGCCTGCCGCTGGAGAATGCCGTCTATCATCGCGAGGTTATGGACAGCAAGACCCCGAAGGTGCTCAAGCAGAGCGAGGACGTAATCAATGACGTCACCGAGGCCGAATGGGAGTGGGCGCTGACGCCGGACACCAAGTCAGCGCTGCTGCTGCCCCTGATCATCAAGGGCGAGCTCCTCGGCGTGGTCACCCTGGGGGAGATGCGCCACTGGAAGCGCAGCCCCTTCTCCTCGAAGAAGATCGAGTTCTACCAGATCCTGATGAGCCAGGCGGCGGTTGCCATCGAGAACGCCAAGCTCTACGAGAAGACCGAATGGCAGGTGAGGGAACTGTCGATCATGCACCGGATCAGCCAGGCATTCACATCGACCCTTGATTACCAGGAGGTCGTCAGCATCGTCGCCAAGCGCGTCGGCAGCTTCGTCGGCGCCCAGTACGCCTCGGTGCTGCTGCCCGATGAGCGGGGACAGTACCTGAACATCGTCGCCAGCTACAACCTCTCGGCCGAATACGTCTGGACCATCAACAAGAAGTCACGCATCCCCATTGGCAGCGGCCCTCTGGGTCGCGCTTACAGCGAGCAGACCGCTTTCGCCATCGCTGATGTCACCACTGACGATGAATACCAGGCCTGGCGCAATGTCGCCTCGGTCCAGGGTTATGCCTCGCTGATAGCCCTGCCGTTGACAGCCAAGGACCAGGGCATCGGCGTCATCTGTATCTATTTCAGTGAACCCAGGGAGCTGAAGAAGAACGAGACGGACCTGCTGATCACCGCGGCCAACGAGGCGGCCATCGCCATTGAGAACGCCCAGATCTATGAGAACCTGCAGGACGCCTTCGTAGGCACCATCAAGTCGCTGGCGGAAACCATCGACGCCAAGGACGCCTACACGCGGGGCCACTCCGAGAAGGTATCGCTATACGCAGAGGCCACGGCCCGCGGCCTCGGACTGGATGGCGATGAACTGCAGACCATCAGGTATGCGGGCTACCTGCACGACGTAGGCAAGATCGGTATTCCCGACGCCATCCTCACCAAACCGGGCAAGCTGACCGTGGAGGAGTTCAGCGTCATCAAGAAGCATCCTGTGCTCAGCGACCGCATCCTCAAGCCCGTGGACTTTCCTTTCCCGGTGCAACCGATCGTGCGCCATCACCACGAACGCTACGACGGCAAGGGCTATCCGGACAACCTGAGCGCCATGGAGATACCCCTGGGAGCGCGCATACTGGCCGTAGCCGACTCATACGAGGCGATGACTTCAGACCGGCCATACAGGAAGGCGTTGTCCGTGGAGAAGGCGCTGGGTGAGCTGGAACGAAACCGCGGTACCCAGTTCGACCCCAGGGTTGTCGATGAGTTCGTGAAAATTGTCGGCGCCGAGAAACCGGCGCGCAACCAGTTGCGCAAGGGTGCATAGCAGGAATTTTTCTTCTGATAAAGAATGGGATTTTTCAGGGCAAGAAGATAATCAAAACGGGGGAGCAAAGTGGATATTTTCAGCAATCTCTTCTATGCCAGCGCTGATTCGACGTCTGCCGGTGGGGCGATAGGCGAAGAGCCGATCGAGGCCTTTATCGAGTTCTTCAATCTCTTCGTGGCGCTGATCGCACTCTATTTCGCAATCCGCATCCTGCCGTCGATCTCACATGATGTCAGGAAGCGCTCCTGGCTGTTCCTCAGCCTCGCCGCCATCACCTTCGGTATCGCCGAGGTCATCGGTGTACTTAAAGCACTGGGCATCATCAAGATCGAA
Source organism: Actinomycetes bacterium (assembly GCA_024275795.1). Lineage (GTDB taxonomy): Bacteria > Actinomycetota > Thermoleophilia > BMS3ABIN01 > BMS3ABIN01 > JAJRYJ01. The sequence continues at coordinate 19,176 of JAJRYJ010000054.1, forward strand.
GCTATATACGAACTCACGCAGGGCGTGTTCGTTGTCCTGTTCGCCATGGGCTTCTATTACCTGTACACAACCGAGCACAGGGAGACGCTGAAGCTAAAGCGCCAGTCCACCACTGACGACCTGACCTCACTATATACGCACGGCTTCTTCCAGACCTACCTGGTCAACAAGGTGAGCAACCTCAAGACCGACGGCACCAATCTGACCATACTCTTCCTCGATATCGATGATTTCAAGCAGTACAACGATAAATACGGCCACCAGGAGGGAGACTATGTGCTGCAGAAGGTGGCCCAGACCATCACCCAGGAGGCGCGCGGCGAGGATATCGCCTCCCGTTACGGCGGAGAGGAATTTACCCTGATACTGGGTTGCGACTTCGAGGTGGCCAACAGGGTCGCCGAGAGGCTTCGGGCCAGCATCGAGGAACGCTGCTCTACATTCTCTGACCCCAACATCAAGCGGAATGTCACCGTTTCCGTCGGCCTCGCCACCTTCGGCCGCGATGCGGACGCAGGTGACAGGCTCGTCCGTATCGCCGACGCCCGCATGTACAAGGCAAAGCAGCTGGGCAAGAACCAGGTTTATACGGGTGACGTGGACCTGAATGATGAAACCGGCCTGCATGAGCCGGGCTCCGACCTGTAGTAAAAACCTCACAGCGTTACCGTTTCATCAAGACTGGAATCGGCCCTGCCGATATATCTAGTGAAGCGGTGATTTACTCCATGCACAAGAAAGCGCCATGATTCTCTGGGGCCAGATCAGCCAGTTCTCCGTGTTCATGATCCTCCAGCTGCTGGCAAGCTACAATAAATCCGGACAGCTGCAGCTCGAGGACAACGAAGAGCGTGCGGTCATCTACCTCGACGAAGGCTTCGTCGAGGCCGTATCCGTACCCCGCTCGGACCACATGCTGGGCGCCAGGCTCGTCAACGCCGGCCACCTGACCCAGGCGGAACTGCGCAAGATAATACTTGCGTCCCACTTCCGGGAGAACCGGGAGTTCCTGGGCATAACCCTGATGAAAAGCGGCAAGGTCGATAAGGGTATCATCGTAGACGTGATCAACGAACAGGCTTACGAGAACACACTGGAGCTTTCCAACTGGGTTGAGGGCACCTTCCAGTTCGTCACTCCCCGGGAGCCGGTTATCTTTCCGCTTTCCCCTCATATCAACGTCCAGCATCTGCTGCTGGAGACCAGCCGCAGGCTGGACGAGGGCGACCGGCCCAGCCGCAACAAGCCGGTTCTGCCGGGCGAGGAACTGTGTGCTTACTGCAATTCCGGCTGTGACGCCGACGAAAAGAAGAAATACCTGCGTGACGGCATCTGCCTCTGGCGCAACATGCCGGTCACCGTCAGGGAAACCATCTATTCCCCCAAACCACCGGGGCACGAAGACAGGAACAGGCAATATATGGACGAGGAGGATGATGTCAGGGACCTGCCCTTCCTCTAGGCTTCCGCAGACAACCCCTCTGAAGAACGTTGCCGCCTGCGGGCGGCCTTTCCATTGGCAAGGCGACCGGCGTTAGGTTAGACTTTGTCTGTTTTAACGTAGCCATGGGGCTCGATGAAATTTCGCAGGATTTCTCCCACCAGAATACTGGTGCTTGCCGCCATCCTCTTCGGGATAGCGGTGGTAGGCACCGTCGGCTTCGTCCTGCTGGAGAAGCAGGACCCCATGGCTGCATTCCTGACGACGGTGAACCTGTTGTCGACGGTGGGCATGGGGGAGATGCCTCGGTCCACGAGCGCTCAGCTTTTGTCGGTGTTCCTGATCGCTACCGGTGTCGGCACCCTGTTCTATGCCTTCACTACGTTGATGGATTTCCTGATAGGCGGCTATCTTGCCGAGATCATGGGGGAACGCAGCATGAAAAAGAAAATCGCAGACCTTGAAAACCACTATCTGCTCTGTGGATTCGGGCGTGTCGGAGAGCAGGTGGCCAAGGAGTTCACTCGCTCCGGAAAGCAGTTCGTGGTTGTGGACACGAACCCGGAGAGCATCGCTCACTGCCGCGAACGCGGCTATCTTTATGTCGAAGGGGATGCGGCTGTCGACGAGACGCTGAAACTGGCTGGTCTGTCACGCGCCCAGGGGCTGATCGCCTGTGTCGATTCCGATGCCGACAACGTCTTCGTCACGCTTACCGCCCGTGTCCTGGCTCCGGACATCCAGATAGTCGCCAGGGCAAACTCCGAGGAGTCACGCAACAAGCTTGAGCGCGCCGGAGCCGACAAGGTGGTATCACCCTATGCTATCGGTGGCAGGGAGATGGCAAACCTGATCATGAAGCCGATGGTCAGCGATTACCTGGAGTTTGTCACCGGCGGCGGCGAGCTCGAGATCAGAATCGAGCAGTTCCTGCTGAAGGCAGACTCGCCCGTGCTGAACAAGAGCATCGAGGACCTGCAGATACGGCAACAGACCGGTACGTCGGTACTAGCCATCCGCAAGCCCGGTGGACGCTTCGACACCAATCCCAGTCCCGATACTCTCCTGGAGGAGAACGACGTGCTGATCACCGCCGGCACACCCGAAGAGATAACCGTGCTCGAGGAATTGATTACCAACGGGCCCGCCGGCTGACCGTGATGAAGCCTGAGCTAGACCTGTTCGCGTCGCTGAAGTCCCTCGTATCGAAGATAATAACCCCTGAACTGAACGCCTGGGGGGTTGGTGATATGTCCGGCGAAATCTCCCTTGAGCGCCCAGCCATGGCGGAGCACGGAGACCTGTCGCTGAATATCGCCATGGCCGCCGCATCGCGTGCGGGCAAGCCGCCGCGTCAGCTTGCGGAAGAACTGTTGCATGCGCTTGAGACGGATGACCGCTTCGGTGACCTCTGCAGCGATGTCAGCATCGCCGGTCCCGGTTTCATAAACATATTCATCGCGGACAAGGCGCTTGCCGAAGCAGTCACCGGTTCGCTTGCGCGTGGCGATGACTTCGGGCGCGGCATCCCTGCCGGAAAACGCCGCATCCTGCTGGAATACGTCAGCGCCAACCCCACCGGCCCTTTGCACGCAGGCCACGCGCGCTACGCGGCGTATGGTGATTCCCTGCACCGCATTATCAGCTTTGCGGGCGATAGCGTGAAGACCGAGTTTTACATCAATGACTACGGCAGCCAGATGGAACTGTTCGGCCGCTCCCTTGCCGCCCGCTATGCCCAGGCCCTTGGAGCTGATGCAGAACTTCCCGAAGACGCTTACAAAGGGGAATACCTTGTGGCAATCGCCGAAAGGATAGCTGCGGATGACGGCGACAGATGGCTGTCGACGGTGCTGCCGGAACCAGGAGAAGAGGCGGTCGGGCATTTCAGCACCACCGGCTCCCGGTTGATACTGGAGGATATACGGGTAAACCTCGAGCGTTTCCGGGTATCTTTTGACAGCTGGTTCTCCGAGGCTTCACTGTACGAAAACGACCATCTTGGCGACGTGATCCGCCGTCTTGAGGCGAGCGGCGATGTCTATCATAAGGACGGCGCCATCTGGCTGAGGACAACGAGGCAAGGAGACGACAAAGACCGCGTGCTGGTCAGGAAGAGCGGCGAACCCACCTATTTTGCTTCCGACATCGTCTATCACCAGGAGAAGCTCTCGCGGGGCTTCGATCACCTGATAAATATCTGGGGCGCTGACCATCACGGTTATGTGCAGAGGATGAAAGCCGCATTCTCCGCGCTTGCCGAGGATCCCGGGAAACTCGAGATCATCATCGGGCAGCTCGTCAACGTGCTCGAGATGGGTGAGAAGCAGCAGATGTCGAAGCGTGCGGGCAAGATGGTGACACTCGAGGAACTGCTGGACAGTATCGGCGTCGACGCCGCACGCTTCTTCCTGGTGGACCGCAGTCACGACAGCACCCTTGACCTGGATCTGGAGAAAGCGAAACTGAAGTCAGAGGAGAACCCCGTGTACTACGTGCAGTACGCCCACGCGCGCATCTGCAGCATCCTGCGGAAAGCGGCGGAAGACCGGGTGGACAGCAGTCCCTGTAAAACAACGGTGCTACAGCCGCAGGAACGGAACCTTGTGCTGAAACTACTGGAGTTTCCCGGGATAATCCAGACGGCTGCCGCCACAAGGGGTCCGCACAGGCTTACCGCTTACATGCGCGAGCTTGCCGCCGTCTTCCATGTTTTTTACCACAAATGCCCGGTGCTCAGGGCTGAACCGGATCAGGTTTCGTTCCGCATGGATCTCTGCAGACTGACAGGCAACACCATACGCATCGCTCTCGGGCTTGTAGGCGTCTCCGCCCCCGAAAGCATGTAGCTTTTCATGTTCATTTACCTGCGTCAGCTGCATTGGAGCATCTACGTTCTCTCGCTGGCCAGCGGCGTGATCATGGCCGGCTTCGCCATGCTGCTGCCCCTGCTGCCCGTATATGCCGAGTCCCTGGATTTCAACGAGTTAGCCATTGGCATGCTGGTTGCCGCCTTCTTCATCGGCAGGGTGATCTTCCAGTTCCCCCTGGGAGCGGTATCAGACCGTATCGGCAGGAAGCTGGTGATGTCGGTTGCCCTGCTGATCTTCACCATCACCACTACCGCCTATGCCCTGACGACCGAGCCTGCGATGATGATCCTGCTGCGTTTCCTTCAGGGCATGGCGTCCGCCGGTTTCGTGGTCGGATTCCAGGCTTACGTCAACGACCGCACGCCGGCACAGTATCGCGGCGTTGCCCATGGCATCAACAGCAGCGCCATCAATATCGGCATCATAGTCGGCCCCCTGCTGGGAGGAACACTATCCGAGGCCTACGCCATCACCACGCCCTTCTGGATCGCCGGAGCCCTGGGGGGATTATGTTTCCTGCTGAGCCTGACCATACCGCCGACTGCCGGCCAGGCAGCAGCAAGGACAGGCGCCGGTTTAGCGCACGCGCGTGAAAGCTTCCGCAAACTACTGGCATCCGTGTTGACCCTTCCCGCTTTCTCCCTGTCGCTGGTACACTTCCTGCAGATGATGAGCCTTACGATATTCCTGACTGCGGCGCCGCTGATAACTGCGGAACTGCTTTCGTGGAGCAGCACAGAGATAGCGTTGGCGCTGGGACTAAGCGGCGGCATAGCCGCATTGATCAGCCCATTCCTGGGAAGGCTCTCGGACCGCCGCGGAGCCCGGGTGTTCGTGCTTGCTGCGGGCCTGGGCGCCATGGCCGTTGAGGGCCTGCTGATATACATGCACCCCAACACGCCGGTGACACTGCTCGGCTTCATCATCGGCGGAGCCGGCGCGCCCGCATACTTCAATTCCTTCTTCTCCCTCGTGGGTGACGTCACCACTACGGACGAACGGGGTGCGGTCGCAGGGTTCATCGGCTCCTTCGCCGAGTGGGGGGCAATCATCGGCAGCAGTCTGATTACACCGATTCTCTGGCGCGATATCAACATTGCAGCGCCCATGGCAGCCGATGTGGTTATCCTGCTGATCGCCACAGCCTTCGCCCTGATTATCCGCAGCCGTTTGGAGAGCCGTTTTAAAACCGGTATCATTCCCTGATGTGATGACAAGTACCTGGAAATCCTGAATGATCCGCTCGCTGAAAAAGATCCATTGGAGCATATACCTGCTGGCCATGGGCAGCGGCTTCCTGATGACAGGATTCCTGCTGCTGATTCCCGTGATTCCCGTGTATGCGTCCCAGCACAACTTCAGCGATTACGAGATCGGCCTGCTGATCGGCTCCTTCATGCTGGGCAGCCTGCTGTTCCAGTTTCCCGCGGGAGTGCTTTCAGACCACATCGGGCGCAAGCAGGTGATGGTCGGCAGCCTGCTGCTGTTCACCATCAGCACGCTGGTTTATTCGTTGACTACTGAACCGGTGCCGCTGATAGCCCTGCGTTTCCTCCAGGGAATCGCCTCAGGTGCCTATTTCATCGGCTTCCAGTCCTATATCAACGACCGGACACCCATGGAGCTCAGGGGCCTTGCCAACGGCGTCAACAGCAGCGCTATCAACGCGGGAGTCGTTGTCGGTCCCCTTTTGGGAGGCTTCATCTACGAGGCGGTAAACATACAGGCGCCGTTTGTCGTCGCCGGACTGATCGGCCTGGTGCTCATACCGGTTTTCCTGGCTATCCCCAGGGTGGAGCATCAGGAGCAGATACGCCAATGGAACGAGCTCCTGCTTACCCTGGGGAAGATCAAGCAGGTGATGGCTCCCGTTTTCACGCCTTCCGCCCTGTCGCTCTCGCTGGTGCATTTCCTGCAACTGGTAGGCATGACCATTTTCCTGATATCAGCTTCCCTGATCGCTTCCGAGTTCCTCGGCTGGGATGCCGGCGACATCGCCCTCGCCTTCGCCGTCAACGGCATCGCCGCGGTCATCGCCAGCCCCTTTGTCGGAAAGCTCTCGGACCGCGAGGGCTCGCGCGTGCTGGTGATGTTCCTGGGCCTCATGGCGATGTCGGTGCAGTGCCTGGTCTTCTATTTCCATCCCGGAGCGGCGCTGATCATCATCGGCTTCATCATCGGCGGCGCCGGCACGCCTGCCTATTACAATTCGTTCTTCGCCGTGATCGGCGACCTCACACGCATCAACGAACGCGGCGCCGTCGGCGGCTTCATCGGCTCCTTCGGCCAGTTCGGCAGCTTCGTGGGCGGCAGTTTCATCGGACCGTTCCTCTGGAGCGTTTTTACCGTCGACACAACCGCTGGCATCTGTTTCCTGCTGGTGGCGGCGGCGGCGATGATGGCCATATTGACCAGATCCCTGATGTACCGCCAGGTGATGCGCATCCAGAAGAGCGAGCAGACCTGACTGCCGCACCTGACGATGATGCTAGAATAAATTGTCATGCCCGAGCTTCCCGAAGTCGAGACCATCAGGAGACAGCTGGCGCCCAGGGTCGAAGGACGCGTCATCAGGCGCTGCGATGTGATCGATGAGCGCCTGACCGCTCCCATGCCCGTGGCTGTGTTCCGCAGCCACGTGGAGGGCAGACGTATCGCCTCCCTCGATCGTCGGGGGAAATACCTGCGTTTCGAGCTGGAGGGAGGCGGCGCACTGGTGCTCCACCTGCGCATGACCGGCAGGCTGACCCTGATCGATGGCGGTTCACGTGATTCCCGCAGCCGCAGCCGGAATGGAGAAGCTCCAGACCTGGACTCCAGGTATCTGCGGCTTGTCATGGACCTTGACAGCGGCGGCCGGCTCGCCTTCCACGACATGCGCCGCTTAGGTACGGCCACGTACCTTGAAGATGATGAAGACAAGGCCTATTGGGAGAAACTGGGCCCGGAGCCGCTGAGCCGCGGCTTCAGCGGCGCCAGGCTGCACAGGATACTCAGCGAAAGGAAGAAGCCGGTCAAATCAGCACTGATGGACCAGCGGTTGATCGCAGGCATCGGCAACATCTATGCCGATGAATCCCTGTTCCGTGCCGGAATCCATCCCCAGCGCCGGGCCTCTGAAATCCAGGCCTCAGAGGTCGAATCACTCTGTCGCGAGATCAAGGCAACCCTGCGTGAGGCCATCCGCCTGCAGGGGAGCTCCATCGACACCTATGCCGACACCAGCGGACGCAGCGGCGGTTTCCAGGAGACCTTCAAGGTCCACCGTCGCGCAGGCGAGCCCTGCCCCGGCTGCGGCCGTACCATAGAGAAGATCAAGGTGGGGGGGAGGGGAACCTATTTCTGTCCCGGCTGCCAGCAGTAAGCTGAAGCGCGGATCCCATCACGTCCACGCACTCTACCGTTTCACCGGTTCAATATTCCTGCTGGCCGCCCTGCTCTGGTCGCTTTCGCCCTTGTTGGGCTGCAACAACGACGTAGACGCTGATGCCGTCTCCGCCGAGACATCCTCCGGCGAAACCACCACAGAGGCGGGCCTCGTCGACAGGGTCGCCAGAGCGACCGGCCCGGGGCGGCTCCAAACCTCAGGAGAGGGAGCATCAGCCGCGGGCGGCACGCCGTCCCTGGAGATTCCGATATTGCTCAGCGCCTATGACCCGGACCGCCATTACAGCTACGTCGAAGAGCTGGCTTCAGACGCTTACGAAGGCAGGCTTGTGGCCAGTCCCGGCGCACGTCTGGCCGCCGGCGTCATCGAAAAGCACTTTGCTGATGTCGGCCTGACGCCATGGACCGAGATCGGTCTTGATTCCTTCAGACAGGACTTCTCGCTGGAGGGTATCACCGACGACAACATCATCGGCATAATGCCCGGCACGGACAGCAACGCCGGTTATGTTATCCTCGCGGCTCATTACGATCACAAGGGTGTCAGCGTCTATGGGACGGTCTACAACGGCGCCGACGATGATGCCGCCGGCGTCGGCGCCGTAATGGAAGCCGCCCGCCTGATAAGCTCATCAGGCTTGCGTCCCGTAAAGACCATCGTTTTTTGCGCCTTCTCCGGCGAGGAGGCGGGACAGCTTGGTTCCCGGGCCCTGGGTTCCCTGATTGCAGCAGAGGGACTGTCCGGCGAAGTGGAGATGCTCAACATCGATGGCATCGGCGCCACCGGCGGCAGCTACCTGGGTGTTTGGGACGAGGGCGCTTCCGGGGCGGCGCCCCTGGTGAACGCACTGAGAATGGGCGCCGGCTACACCGGTGTCAGCGTCATCGAAGAGGGCACGGACATCGGCTCCGACGCTCAGCCTTTCGCCTGGCAATTCGGAATCCCCGCTGTCACGATCGACTGGGACTGGGGCAGCGACCCGTCTGAGTTCCATCCCTACTACCATTCCCCTGACGATGATGCGGCCAATATCAACCGCACGGTGATGACACGGGCTACACGGGCAATCCTCGCAGGCCTGTGGCTGCTGGTTGCTGACTCAGGATAAAAGCCCTTAAATATCAAGGAGAGGAAAGGAGTCTCATGGAAATCAGTACGGTGAAGATCGAGAAACCGGATGACATGAACATGATTCTTGGCCAGTCCCACTTCATCAAGACGGTCGAGGACCTGCACGAGGCGCTGGTGACTTCCGCTCCGGGCCTCAGGTTCGGCCTTGCTTTCTGCGAGGCTTCCGGCCCCTGCCTCGTGCGCTCTACTGGCAACGACGAGGAGCTTACGCGCCTTGCGCAAGATAACGCCCTGGCCCTTGCCACCGGCCACGCCTTTATCATCCTCATGGAGGAGGGTTTTCCCATCAATGTACTCAACGCTGTCAAGCAGGTGCCGGAGGTCTGCTGTATTTTCTGCGCGACCGCGAATCCGGTCGAGGTGCTGGTTGCAGAGACTGCGTCGGGACGCGGCATAGCCGGTGTTATTGACGGTTCTGCAAGCAAAGGCCCGGAGGCCGAGGAGGACGTCAAAGCCAGGAAGGATTTCCTGAGGACCATCGGTTACAAGCTCTAAATCGCGCCGGTGACCGGCCGGTAGACATAATCCCCGCTAGAGCCTGGTCGCGGTTATCAACATGATTGCGCCACTGCCGGCGGCATCCCCCGTGCCTGCGTCGATGCTGTCATTACCCATCGACGGTACGCTGTCCGTACAGGCATTTCCAGCATCCATGTTCCAGTCCGAGCGGGGTGAAGCCGAACAGGTTATGATCTTTGATTCCAGCTCACCGGTCTCATGATGCGGCACCAGCTCAAGCCACTCTTTACCTGCTTTCAAGGCCAATGCGTCTACTACCTGGACGGTTACATTGAAACCGGATGAGGAAGAGGAGGCCATCACTGGCGTGGAAGAAACAGACCAAGCGTAGACGAGTATGAGCAAAACCGCTATCAACGCCTTGCGATGCTGCCTGTAGTGCCGATGCTGCCTGTGCCTGCTCATCTTTCCTACCTTAATGAGCAAACCGTCTCGCCTACGCTTGGCCTTCCCGATGGGAGCGTGAAAAAGCTCACTCGCCCGACGGTCGGAGCAAATGAGCTGGTGCGTGCAACACGTCAACGCCACATGACAGCAGCTTTTCTAGCTTCGGCAGCCGGGCTGTCTTCATGTTTGAAGACCCCTAGCTTTGCGCCCCCACCTCGCGATGGGTTTGCCGTTTCGTTCTCTAGTTCATGTATCGGACATTTTTCAGGTAACTATTAGGAGACAATAGGTGGCTTTTCCTGATATTTCCTTCTTTCAGCGGGTATAGATGTTTATAATGGATTAGACAACCGGCAAGCACGGAACGGGCGGATGAATCAGGTTTCAGGTATCGAAGAGGGCGTCATCGAGCAGACACAATCGAGGCGCCGAACATTTATCATCATCGCTGTTGCTGTAGCAGCCTTCCTGCTTCTGGTCGTACCGGCCATGGGCACGCTTTTCCCACCTTCAGTAAGCGTCAGCATCGAGGATGGCAGCAGGGAGATACCTGTAGACAAGAAGCTGGAGATAACCACCAGCAGCTTCAGGGGCACGATTAACAGTGTCGAGGTCAGGCAGACCTCCCTGGACCCGCTCGGCACGCCTACCGGCGACAGGGTCGTCGAGGGCAGGCTGGTTGATGGCGTTTTCGTCGCCGATGAGGGAGCCACCCTCAGTCCGGATTCCCGCTATGATGTCACCATCGATGCGGAGCTGCGCAGACTTTCATTCTCCGGAATCGAGAGCGAACGTGTCACCAGGCATATTTCCTTTTATACCGTTGTCACGCCGGCGCCGCTTTTCTCCGAAACGGCCCAGATCGTGGAGATAGGCGACCCGATCATCGTCGAATTCAACACACCCATAGAGGAGTTCAGCTATACGCTCGAGCCGGATTTGCAGTCCTCCTATGTCATCGAAGAGGATAATCCCACACGGGTGCTCATCTCGTTCGATGGATATGAGCAGGGTCAGTCCTATACGTTGACAGTCACCGGCGCCAAAGCCGCAAATGGAGCCAGTCTCAGCGAGCCCCGCACCCAGGCGATAGCCACTTCCGAACCGCTGAAGGTCATCTTCATCCCCGGAGACGGCGAAGGCGCTGTCAGCCTGGGAACGCGTCCTACGCTGACCTTCACAGATGATATCCGCAACCCGGAGATTGCCGAATCGCTTCTGCAGGTGGAGCCGGAAACGCTCGGCTCCTGGGAATGGATCACTGATGATACGCTGGAGTTCAAACCGCTGGACAACTGGCCGCAGGGTATCCAGGTAACCATCAGGCTCAAAGGGGGTCCGGAAGCGTTCCGCGGGGTCAGCGGCAGCTATCTGCGCCAGGACGTGGAGAGCACCTTCACTACCAAACCTTCCAAGATGATCGATGTAAACCTTACCGACCAGACAGTGAACCTCTACGACAACGACCAGCTCGTGCGGACGATGATCTGCTCAAGCGGCGCCATGGCCACGCCCAGCCTCACGGGGACCTACACGGTTTACGCCAAGGCGGAAAAGGTGGACATGGAAGGGGAGGGCTACAGGGCGGAAGACGTTCCCTGGGTGTTGATGTTCAACGGGGATTATACGATCCACGGAAACTACTGGGCGACCACCTTCGGCGTTCCCACCAGCCACGGCTGCGTCGGTCTGCCGGTGCCTGATGCGGAATACCTCTACAACTGGGCGCCGATTGGCACCATAGTCTCGATACACTACTAAGCCCTCTGCCAGGTCATCTTCTACGGTTTGCCCGGGACCGGGCCAGAGATCGCCGGCAGACCGAGGTCAGGCTGAGGCGCCATGTCGACCAGCCGCGCAGCCGCGGGCGTCGGCCCGGCGGCGGGAGAGGGCACCTAGATACCCAGTTCCTTTATCAGGGCGCTTTTGGGCATGGCCCCTACGACCTGCTTGGCGATATCGCCCTTCTCGAACATGAGTATGGTGGGGATGCTCATGATCCCGTACTTGGTGGCCGTTTCCTTGTTGTCATCCACGTTCAGCTTGGCCACCTTCACCTTGCCGCTGTATTCCTTGGCGATTTCCTCGACTATGGGACCGACCATGCGGCAGGGACCGCACCAGGCAGCCCAGAAATCCACTATCACGGGCAGTTCCGACTCGAGTACCTCACCCTGAAAATTCGCATCACTGACCTCGATAACTTCCGCAGACAATGTATCTCCTTTCATCCAATGATAGCCGTGACCAAGCTAGGATTGCCTGATCTCGATTGCTTTCTCGGGGCATGCAACCACGCAGTCCCCGCACCCCTGGCAAAGATCACTTAGGACCATCGCCGTCTCGCCCGGGTCCAGCTGGACGATGGCTTTCGTAGGACACACCTTGCGCGCGTGGCACTTTTCATGCCCGACGCACTTCTCAACGTTTACGAACGCCAGCTGCATTTAACCACATTCCCGTTTTCCTGAACAGCCAAACTGGCCGCAGGATCACGCTCAGCCGAAGCTGCCGCCGGGCGGTGCGCTGCAGCCGCCACTGCCGCCGGAACTGCCGACGCCGAAGAAGCTGGTGAACTGCTGAGATATCTCGCGGCTGCCGCATTCGGGACATTCCTTGTCATCGTCCTTGAGGAAGCCGGTGACGTATTTCTCGAACTGCTTGCCGCACTTGTCACATTTAAGATCATATATCGCCATTGCTCTTTTTCACCTCCGAAAAAACCGGTAAAACGGTAAAAGCCGGATTCAAACTTCACAACCGCCCGTTTTGATGCAGGCAGGCTGAAAAGGATTCAACAATGCAGATTTTACACCAGTCGTGGTAGACTCTTACAACCCGAAACCGCTATGGTGAATCCTTTGATGCAGAAGATAGTCTAACAAATGGGTCCGTCAGTTCCCACAGATAGAGAGCTTGTGGAGCGTATCAACACCGGCGAATCAGAGCTCCTGGGTGAATTGATATCCCGCTATGAGGACCGGGTCTACAACCTGGCCCTGAGGATGATGGGGAACCGTGAGGACGCCGAGGACGTGCTCCAGGATACCTTCCTGAACGTGATCAGGTCGCTGGACAGGTTCCAGGGAAGGTCAAGCTTCTCCACCTGGCTGTACCGGGTGGCGGCGAATGCGGCACTGACGCGGCTTCGCAAGCAGAGCAAGCAGGCCAAGAGCGAAGATGAGTTCCTTGACGATGTATATTCTGTCAAACGCGCCGCCCAGGCGGGGCTCAAGCTGCCAGACTGGTCCGCCAATCCGGTGCGGGAGCTGCTCAACGATGAGGCCATGGAACAGATGAACCGGGCCATAGAGAGCATGCCGGAGATCTACCGGGCCGTATTCGTGCTCAGGGACGTGGAAGAGCTGCCGACGGCCGAGGTTGCCGAGATCATGGATCTCTCGGAAGCGGCTGTGAAATCGCGGCTGCACCGGGCGAGGCTCTACCTCAGGAACAACCTCTCCGATTATTTCTCTGAAAGGGGGGCTGCCTGATGGACTGTAACGAGATCTTCGAGTCGCTCTCCGAATTCATCGATGAGGAACTCTCGAAGAAGACCTGCAGGGAGATAGAGAGCCATATGGCCGATTGTCGCAACTGCCGCGTCGTCGTCAATACCCTGCGCAAGACCGTCACCCTCTACCATTCAATGCCGCGTGAACGGCTCTCCGGGCCGGCGAGACTGCGCCTGCACAAGGTTATCGAGATAGCTGACAGTGGAGATACGGGGGAGTAGGGGAGAGGAAAGAGTTCAGGTTTTCTCCCACTTGTGCAGGTAGGCCACCTGGCTTAGCGTACTGCCGTCTTCTATCTCCTTGCGCAGGCGGTTCTCGCGCTCCAGCACATCCATCGCCCGGTTGGCCACTTCCGACACCCTGGCTCCCGGTATGACAACCACCCCGTCATCGTCCCCGACCAGCCAGTCACCGGGACTGATCCTTACGCCCGAGACATTCACCGGCACGCCGATCTCGCCGAAACCCTTGGGCTCTCCCGCCGTCGGCGTGACCTCGCTCGCGAATACCGGCAACTCCAGCTGCCTGATCTCGGCCACGTCCCTGACGGCGCCGTCGACGACGATGCCGGCGATTCCCTGCCTGCGTGCGCTGTGGCTTGCCAGCTCTCCCCAGACCGCGGGACCGACACCACCGGCGTCGATTACCAGGACGTCACCTTTTGCAGCCTGATCGATGACCTCCACCGACTTCGCCCAGTCACCGGGATATGTCCTGGCGGTCAGGGCGGGTCCCACCATCTTCAGCCCCGGGAAAACCGGCCTGACACGGTCGAGTTGACCGCTGCGATGCATGGCATCGGAGATGTTCGCCGTTGATACCAAGTCCAGCACCGCGCGTACATCCTCGCCGGCGGTACGCTTATAGAGGGTCGTCTGCACCGCCCGCCCGCTTTCCATCGCCTGGACGATACTGCGCGTAGCCGCCTCGGCGTCCGCCGACTTGATGACAGCCCCGCCGACGACGACGATATCGGCGCCGGCCCTGACTGCGGCGGCCGCGGTCTCGGAGTTTATCCCGCCGGCCACAGAGACCGGGATGGCAACAGCCTGCTTGACGTCCGTGAGCGTCTGCATCGGGTCCTTTCCCTGCATCTGCTCGTCGATGGCGGTATGTATGCCGATGAAGTCGGCCCCCATGTTCTCGACCTGGCGCGCCCGCTCTACTGCATCCGGAACCTCTATCATGTCGACGATCACCTTGAGCCCGTAGTTGCCGGCTACCTCGATGCACTCGGCGATTGTCGAATCGGAGGCGGCGCCGAGCACGCCGGCCACGCCGGCTCCCGCCTTGGCTGCCGACTCCATCTCGAAGCGCCCAGCGTCCATGGTCTTGAGGTCGGCGACGATGGTCCTGTCGGGAAAACGCTGCTTCAACTGTCGTACCGAGTCCAGGCCCTCGCTTTTGATCAGCGGCGTCCCCGCCTCCAGCCATCCAGCGCCGCCACTGACAGCCTCAGCGGCCACAGCCAGGGCCCGGGGCAGGTCCAGG
>JAJRYJ010000055.1 GCA_024275795.1 Actinomycetes bacterium
GAAGCGGCCGCGTCCGGCGTCGAGGTGGATACCCAGGTACGCCACGGAGACTCCTCGCGCGAGATCATCCGTTTCGCCCAGGACGACCCGGAAGTGAAGATCATCGTCATGGGCTCCGCAGGACGCCGCCGCCTCGGCAGGTAGCTGATCGGCAGCACCGCCGAGCGGGTGGTGCGCCAGGTGGGCCGGGACCTGCCCTGCGCCGTCACAATCGCCCCCAGCCGGGCGACCAACAAGGAAGCCCGCATCGACCTGAGCTTACGGTGCGGTTTCCTCCCGTCGCTGGCATTTCCCCCGTATCGTGCTAGGATTTCAGGGATCGACGCTGCCGTAAACAGGGGAGAGGACCTATGGAATCAGCGCCAAAAATGAAAGACCTGATGCAGGAGGACTTCGAGTTCATCAAGCCTGACGCCACCATCCAGGAGGCTGTCAGGAAACTGTCTGAGCTCGACTGCCGCAGCACCGAGCACGGCGCGCCGGGGGCCCAGTCGCTGGTGGTCATCGACGACGAGGGGCAGCTGCTGGGTGTCATCACCATGCTGGACATCCTCAAGGGGATAGAGCCCGCCTTCATGCGTGAGTCGACGCTGCTGGCGGGGCTTACATGGGACGGACTGTTCTCGGAATTGATCCACCAGGCCGAGAACAGGACCGTGGAGGAGGCGATGACGCCGGCGAAGGAGCTGGTGGCCGTCGACCCGGAAGACCGCCTGATGACCGCTGTGGAGCTGATGGTCGCCAGGGACGTCCGGCGCATCCCCGTGCTGGACGGCGACAAGGTGGTGGGCATGGTGAGGCTCTACGACATCTTCCACGAGGTGGCCCGCGAGATGTTGAGGAAGAGCGGCGAAGCCTGATGGAGACGTTCGTCGCCGCGGCGATCTTCCTCGCCGCTTACGCCTTCATAGCTCTCGACCGCATCCACAAGACCATCGTCGCCCTGGTGGGCGCCAGCCTGATGCTGGTCCTGGGGCTGATCGAGCAGCAGGAAGCCCTCTTCTCCCAGGAAGTGGGCATCGACTATAACGTCATCTTCCTGCTGATGGGCATGATGATCATCATCAACATCACCGCCAAGACGGGCCTCTTCCAGTGGATGGCCGTGAAGACGGCGAAGATGTCGGGCGGCGACCCATTGCGGATCATGCTGGCCATGGCCCTGGTGACGGCGTTGGCCTCGGCGCTGCTGGACAACGTCACCACGGTGCTGCTGATTGCGCCGGTGACCATCCTGATAACGCGGGCCCTGGATCTGGATCCGGTGCCCTACCTGATAGCCGAGGTGCTGGCTTCGAATGTCGGCGGCGCCGCCACCCTCATCGGCGACCCGCCGAACATCATGATAGCCAGCAAGGCCCAGCTCAACTTCATGGATTTCATCTACAACCTGACCCCGGTAATAATAGTGGTGCTGGCCCTCTACCTGGTCGCCATGCATTTCTTCTTCAGGCGGCGGTTGTCCGTCAGCGAAGAGCGGCGCGACAACCTGATGCAGATGGACGAGCGGGAGGCGATCAAGGACTGGAAGCTGCTCAGGAAGTGCATCTTCGTCCTGTCGCTGACGATCGTGGGATTCATCATACACGGGCTGCTCGACCTGGAGCCGGCCACCGTGGCCATCGCGGGCGCTTCGCTGCTGTTCCTGATCTCCGGGGAACACCCGCACGACATCCTGCGTGACATCGAATGGCCGACCATCTTCTTCTTCATGGGGCTGTTCATCATGGTGGGGGCGCTGATCAAGACCGGCCTCATCGCCAGCCTTTCCCAGATAGTGCTCGACCTGACCAGGGGCAACTTCCTGGCCATGTCCATGTTCGTGATGTGGCTGTCCGCCTTCGCTTCGGCGATAGTCGACAACATCCCCTACGTGGCGACGATGAACCCGTTGATTGTTGACATGGCGAGGGAGTTATGGCCGGGAGTGGAGGGAACGGAACTGGTGCAGCACCCCGAACTGATGCCCATCTGGTGGTCCCTGGCCCTGGGAGCCTGCCTGGGCGGCAACGCCACCATCATCGGCGCCAGCGCCAACGTGATCACCGCCGGCGTCAGCGAGCGCAGCGGCTACCCCATCTCGTTCAAGCGATTCGCCGCCTATGGCTTCCCGGTGATGGTCGCGTCGATGATCGTCTGCAGCATCTACGTCTGGCTCAGGTACTACGCCTTCTGAGATTCCCGCGCGGGCTCTTCCTCTTCCCTGATCATCTCCAGGAACTCGCGCACCACGTCCGGGTCCCACTGTTTGCCCGATTCGCGCCTGAGCACGTCGATCACCTGGCGGTGGGACATGGGCGGGCGGTAGGGGCGGGGCGAGGTCATGGCGTCGTAGGCATCGGCTACTGAGATGACGCGTGCTTCCATCGGTATCTCATCGCCCTTGAGGCCGTCCGGATAACCGTCTCCGTCATAACGCTCCTGGTGATGGCGGATTATCTTCAGCAGGGTATTGGCCGAGCGCAGCGGTTTGCAGATCTTCTCGCCGATGACGGGATGATCCTGTACCGAGACCAGCTCCTCGTTCGTCAGCGGTCCCGGTTTCTGCAGGATGGTCTCGCTGATGCCGATCTTGCCAACGTCGTGCAGGATGCCCGCGTTGCGGATGACATCAGCCTCGTTCTCGGAGAGGCCCATGCGCTGCGCCAGGCGCCCGGCGTAATCGGCGACACGCTCCGAATGACCGCGTGTGTAAGGGTCGTTGGCCTCGATGGCCAGGGCCAGCGTGTAGATGACATCGCGGGCGCTCTCGAGGTCCTCGTTGAGGTGCTTGGTTCGCAGCAGCGCCTTCACCCGTATCAGCAGCTCCATCTTCTCCACGGGTTTGGAAAGGAACTCGTCGGCCCCTGCCTCGAAGCCCTTGACCTTGTCCTCCATGTCCTGGAGGGCGGTCAGCATCATCACGGGGATACGCTGGGTGTCGTGGGCCGACTTCAGTTCCCGGCAGACCTCGTAACCGTTCAAGCCGGGCATCATGATATCGAGGATGATCAGGTCTGGCAGCCGCCCCCCCTTGACGTGCTCCAGCGCCTCGTAGCCGTTGAGGGCGCTGATGACCTCGTATCCGTCGGATGTGAGGTAGGCGTCCAGCAGCTGGACGTTCTGCTCGCTGTCGTCGACGACCAGGATCAGATCATGGTTGATATTGTTCTGCAACGCTCCGCCCCACTCAGGCTCTCATGACAGGTAGCTCTCGATGACTTTTGCAAACTCTCTAGTATTTATCGGTTTGGCGATGTAGCCGCTACAACCAGCGTCCCGGGCCTTGGCCTCATCATCCCGCATCGCATAGGCGGTGAGGGCGATCACGTCGATGTCCCTGGTGCTGACGTTGCGCTTCAGCTGGCGTGTCACTTCCAGCCCGTCCATCTCCGGCAGCTGGATGTCCATGAGGATGAGGTCGGGCTGCTCCGCGTTGGCCAGCTCCAGCGCCTCGTTGCCGCTGGTGGCCTGCACCACGTTGTAGCCCCTGGCTTCGAGGATGTCCGTCACCAGCTCCAGGTTCATCTGGTTATCCTCGACCACCAGTATCTTCTTTTCCTCAGTCGCCGCCATCCGCATCCTCCGGCCGCTCGCCCCGGGACGCCGCCTGGCTCAGCTTGTGCAGCGACCTGCTCTCCAGGCGGCACAACAGTTCCTTCTTTCCCACAGGCTTCACAAAGTAATCAAACGCCCCCATGGACATCCCCTTCTGCTGACGCTCAAGGATGGTGACTATTATCACGGGGATGCCGCTGGTCTCGGGGTCATTCCGCAGCTGCTCCATCACCTGCCAGCCATCCGTCTTCGGTAAAAGGATATCAAGAATGATCACATAAGGCTTCAGTTCCCGGGCCAGTTTCAGCGCCTGCTCGCCGTCGAAGGCCCGCGCCACCCGGTAGCTGGCGCTTTCGAGCCAGATGCCCAGCAGTTCGCTGGTCTGGGGGTCGTCGTCCACCACCAGCACCAGGGGCTGGTCCTTGCTCGCCGCGGGCGCGACGACCGCCTCGCGCCGCTTCACCTGCTGCTGCCAGTCCGCGGCGCGGCGTTTGCCCTCCTTCAGGGGGATGGTGAAGCTGAAGCGGCTGCCCTTGCCCAGTTCGCTCTCGACCCGGATGGTACCGCCATGCAGTTCCACCAGCTTGCGCGAGAGGGCGAGGCCGACGCCCGTGCCCTCGAAACGGCGCGAGTCGGTGCTGTCCAGCTGCTGGAACATGGTGAAGATCTTCTTCTGATTCTCCTCGCTGATGCCGATACCCGTATCCTCGACGAATATCTCGACCACGCCCCCCTTGAGCGCGGCGCCGATGAGCACGCGCCCCTCCTCCGGCGTGAACTTGATGGCGTTGCTCACCAGGTTGAAGAGTATGCGCTTGATCTTGGCCTCGTCGGCCTGGATCAGTGGCATCTCCCCGGGGGGCTCCACCTCCAGGCGGATGCGCCGCTGGGCGGCGAAGGGGTGGCCCAGTTTGCGGATATCCTCCAGCACCTGCGGTATGGAGATGTCCTCCTTCTCAAGCTCCAGCTTGTCCGAGCCCACGCGCGCCAGGTCGAGGATGTCGTTGACCAGCCTCAGCAGGTTGCGGCCGCTGGTCTCGATGTTCACCAGGTACTTTTCCTGGCGGTCGTCGAGACCGCCGTTGTGGTCGTATTCCTTGAGCACTTCCGAGAAGCCGATGATGGCGTTGAGCGGCGTCCGCAGCTCGTGGCTCATCACCGAGAGGAACTCGGACTTCAGGCGGTTGGCCTCCAGCAGGTTGAGGTTGACCTGGCGCAGATCCTCCTGGGACTCCTGCAGGTTGTCGGTCATCTGGTTGAAGCTCTTGGCCAGGTCGCCCACCTCGTCGTGCGATTCGACCGTGACACGTTCATCCAGGTCGCCCGCAGCGATGTTGCGCATCACCTCGACGACCTTTTTCAGCGGCTTGAGGACGACGACTCGCAGGGAAAACGCCAGCACGATGGTAAGGATGATCAGGCCGCCGATGAAGACGGCTGCCATGCGGGTGATGTCGGCCCTCACCGCCGCCTGCACGTCCTCCATGGAGGCGGAGACCAGCACGGCGCCGCGCAGGCTCTGGTCGCTGCCATGGCATTGCTGGCAGGCCGCCTCATTGGGCAGGGCCTTCACGTCCACAAGGTATTCCTGCCCGTCGCGGTCCTCGTAGAACTGCAGGTCCGACTCTGTTTCCAGGACATCCTCTATCTCGGGAGGTGCGGCTGACGGCTCACCGGCATTGAAAACCTCCTCGCCATGGTTCGAGTAGACCTCGATCCTGTCCACCTCTTTTACGGTCCTGAGGTTGTCCAGGGCCTCGGTGGCGACCAGCGCCTTGTCCGTCCCCGAGAGCATGGTGTTCTTGATGCTGTTTACCACCTCGGCGCTCACCACCGAGGTCAGCTGTTCCTTCTGCGCCCGCAGGGCCTTGGCATCACGCTGGATGTCGAAGACGGCGAAGATGCCGAAGCCGACAGTGAGCACGAACATCACCAGCGCCAGTATCTTCGCTTCGAGGCTGTTGCGGAATGGGGATCTCAAGGATATTCCCTACTTCCGGGATGCTTCTTCGCGGCCGGACTGCCCGCCCCCGCCGTTTCCGGGAATCGAGAAGGTGAAGCGGCTGCCGGCGCCGGGGGAGCTGGTGACCCAGATCCTGCCGCCATGCAGTTCCACCAGCTTCTTGGTGAGCGCCAGCCCCAGGCCCGTCCCCTCGTACTTGCGGGCGTAGGAGCCCTCCACCTGAAGGAACTCGGAGAAGATGCGCTCCTGGTCCTTCTCGCTGATGCCGATGCCGGTGTCCGTGACGCTGATCTCCACGTCACCGTTCTCATGCGCCACCTCGATGGTGACCCTGCCGCCGGAGGGCGTGAACTTGATGGCGTTGCTGAGCAGGTTGTAGAGGATCTGCTTGAAGCGGGCCGGGTCGGCGGAGACGAATTCGACGTCATCCCTGAACTCCACGTCCATGGTGATGTCCTTCTTCGCCGCCAGCGGCTCCACCACGCTCCTGACCATCTCCATGGCGCTGTGCAGCGACAGCTTCTCCAGGTGCACCTCGATGGTCCCGGACTCCACCTTGGCCAGGTCCAGCACGTCGTTTATCAGCTGCAGCAGGTGCCTGCTGGAGACGACGATGTTGCCGACGCATTTGCCCTGCTTCTCGTTGAGGTTGCCGTAGGTGCCCTCCTCCAGCAGCTCCGAGAAGCCGATTATCGAGTTCAGCGGGGTCCGCAGTTCGTGGCTCATGGTCGCCAGGAACTCGGACTTGAGCCTGTTGGCCGTCTCCAGCTTCTTGTTGGTAATCTGCAGCTCCCGCTCGCGGGATTGCAGGTCCTGATTGACCTGCTCCAGCTCCAGCATCTTGCCCTCGAGCTCCTCGCTCTGGACGGCCAGTGATTCGGTCATCAGGTTGACCGACCGCCCCAGCTCGCCCATCTCGTCGTGGGAATTTATCTCCACCTTCTGGCTGAAATCGCCGCGGCTGACGGTCTGGGTGACGCGGGCCAGCTTTGCGACCGGCTTGACCAGGTAGTAGTTGAGGCTCAGGTAGAGCAGCACCAGCAGCGAGGCGATGCCGAGGCCGCCGATGAGCAGGAACTTTATCTGCTGGGAGCGGATGAGCTCGTCGCGGGCGTCCAGGTACATGTAGATGCCGATGGTGGCGGCGGGCTCGTCACCGACGGTGAGCGGCGCGATGGCCTCGATGACGTTGCGGCCGTCCTTGACGCTCTCGGCGTGGGTCGCCTCGTTGGTCTCCAGCGGGGTGATGTCCTCCGGGTCCGCCACCTCGCCGATCTGGCTCTTGTCGGTGCTGGCTATGCGGATCACCTCTTCGCCGTCGGGGGCGTAGACGGAGATCTTGTGGATATCCGGGTTCAGGTCGTTGAGCTTGTCGATCTCGCTCTGGAAATGCTCGTAGGTTATCTCATCCGGCGAGTTGGTGTCGGCGCTGAAGAACTGGGCCACCAGGCTGGCGCGCTCCTCGGCGTCCTCGGCGATGGTGGTCGTCAGGGTGTTGACGGAGATATAGATGAGGCCGCCCATGATGGGGATGATCATGACCGCCAGCAGCAGCAATATCTTTCCCCGGAGCCCGATGCCCCGCCTGATCAGAACCTGTTCGTCCGTATCCTTGTTGCTCTGTAGCTTCATGCCTGCCTGCCACCCTTTCACCCATCGGCGGGGTTGGTAGAAACGCCGATGGCGAGGCACAATATTCTTCGGCTTTGCGGGGATTTTACCTGACAGTCACCTGGCCGGGCGATTGAAGACGATGCGGGCATTATGGTAGAATCCCGCATCACGCCATGGCTTCGGATACTCAAAGTATATCACAGCGACTGTCGCAGTTGAGCGGTGAAGAGAAGCGTATTTCCTGCTCTGAAGCCCGCCGTCTGGCCGAGGAATCGGGGGTCGAATACCGGGTCGTGGGCCGCCTCTGCGACGGGCTCGGCATCAAGATCCATGGTTGTGAGCTGGGCTGTTTCTAGGCGCGCCGGAGCCGCGTGCCGGCCCCCAGATAAATAGTAATTCTCCGAGCTGAAGCTCCTACAGCCGCCGGGTTTGCCGCCGGCCAGGGAGCGATGCCGACAGGGTCTGACTGGAAACGGGCGGGCCTCCCGTATTTGGAAAGGAGAATCACCGGGCCCCGCCCGTGACGGTGGCGGCCGCGGTTCTCCTTTTCCCTGGAAGAGGAGTTTTTTATTGCAGTTTTCCGCGTATGCCAGGCAGGGGGTGCGGTTTGCCGCCCGCATATTGCCGGCGCTGCTGGTAGTGGCAGCCGCTATGGGCTCAGCGGGCTGCTCCACCGATGATAACGGCGCCGGCGCCAGGCTGCTCGTGGCCTCCACCACCAGCACCTACGATTCAGGCCTTTTCGACGCGCTGCTGCCGGCCTTTAAGGCCGCCCATCCCGATTATGACGTGGTCGTGAACGCCGTCGGCACCGGAGAGGCGCTCAAGCTGGGGGAGAGCTGTGATGCAGATGTGCTGCTGGTGCACGCGCCGGCCGCAGAACAGGAATTCGTTGACGCCGGCTTCGGGGTTGAGCGGAGGCGGATCATGTATAACGATTTCGTGATCGTGGGGCCGGAGAACGATGCGGCGGGCGTCGCCTCCGCCGACTCGGCGGCGGAAGCCTTCGCCCGCATCGCCGCCGGCGGCTTCGGCTTCGTTTCCAGGGGGGATGATTCGGGCACCAACAAGGCGGAGCTGAGAATCTGGGAGAGCGCCGGCCTGGAGCCCTCGGACGGTTGGTACCGCACGGTCGGCCAGGGGATGGGGGCGACACTCAGGATCGCCCTCGAGACGGGAGCAGAGGGGGCCTACACGTTGGCGGACCGGGGCACGTTCCTGTCCATGCGGGAGAATCTGCCGGGCATGGCTATCCTTTTCGAGGGGGATCCCGCCCTCTACAACCAGTACAGCGCCGTGGCCGTCGATCCGGGTCATTGCCCGGAGACGGACGTGGCGGCGGCGGAGACTTTCATCGAATGGCTCGAATCGGA
This sequence comes from Actinomycetes bacterium, assembly GCA_024275795.1. Classification (GTDB taxonomy): domain Bacteria; phylum Actinomycetota; class Thermoleophilia; order BMS3ABIN01; family BMS3ABIN01; genus JAJRYJ01. Next base: position 8,488 of record JAJRYJ010000055.1, read on the forward strand.
CGCGGGCCAGCAGACCATTGCTGATTTCGGCGTGGATCGCTACGGACGCAGCCTGTTCGTACCGAACGCGGGGGATTGAGCGGATGCTGCGTGAATCTGTCAGCGAAGCGGTCAGGTTGTTACTGACGGACGCGGAGGTCTGGTCCATCATCCTGCGCTCACTGCTGGTTTCCGGCACCGCGGTGCTGATGGCCGGACTGGTGGGAATACCGCTGGGCGTGGTTATCGGCATGCATCGCTTCCGCGGCCGCGGCCCGCTGGTATCCGTGATCAACACCGGCATGGCCCTGCCGCCCGTAGTAGTGGGCCTGGTGGTCTTCATGCTGCTGTCGCGCTCGGGGCCGCTGGGTTCGCTGGGGCTGCTCTACAGCAAGCAGGCTATGGTGGTGGCGCAGCTGGTGCTGGCGGTGCCGCTGGTGCTGGGCATCACGGTCTCCGGCGTCAGCAGCGTTCCCCGGGAGGCGCTGACCCAGGCGCGTTCTCTGGGGGCATCCTGGCTGCAGACGGCGCTGGTGGCCGTAAGCGAAGCCAGGGTGCTGCTGCTGGTGGCCATCGTCGCCGGCATGGGGCGGGTGATCGCCGAGGTCGGGGCAGTGATGATGGTGGGCGGCAACATCACGGGCGAGACCCAGGTGATGACGACGGCGATCATGGAGGAAGTGCGCAAGGGGAACTTCGCCCCCGCCCTCGCTCTCGGCATCATCCTGCTTACAATAGCTTTCGCTGCGAACGGCTTGATGGCGCGGCTGGAGCAGAGGACCATCGACACCTGACCGGAGGAAGGGCCTGCCCATGGGCGTTCTCATAAAAGCCAGTCAGATCAGGCACGCCTACGACGGCCGCAGCGTCCTCAACATCGAGGACCTGGAGGTCATGCGCGGTGAGACGCTCTGCCTGCTGGGTCCCAACGGCGCCGGCAAGAGTACCCTGGTGCGTATTCTCAACTTGGTCGAGGCCCCCGACTCGGGCAGCGTCCTCTTCGAGGGAAAGCCGGTGAAGCCCGGCTGCCTGTCCACCCGCCGCCGCATGGCCGGGGTTTTCCAGCACCCGCACATCTTTCGCGGCAGCGTCCGCGATAACGTCGCCTACGGCCTCAAGCTGCGCCGCCTGCCCCGCCGGGAGGTCGCGGCGCTGACGGATGACGCGCTGGAGCAGCTGGCCCTGGAAGGCCTCGGGCATCGTGACGCCCGTCGCCTTTCCCGGGGCGAGGCCCAGCGGGTGGCGCTGGCGCGAGCCGTCGTGGTCAGGCCCGAGGTGCTTTTCCTGGACGAGCCCGCGGGCAACCTGGACGCGGCCGCGCGCAGGCGCTTCCTCGATGACCTCAGGCGGATCGTGCGTCGCCTCGATACCACGGTTATCCATGTCACCCACTCCCTCGACGAGGCCCTCTCCACAGGCGACCGCATCGCCATCATCAAGGATGGCGCCATCAGGCAGGCTGGGCCGGCCCGGCAGGTCTACAATTCTCCCGCCGATATCTTTACTGCCAGGTTCCTCGGGTATGAGAACATCCTGCCGGGGACCGTGGTGGGGGAGGCGGCCGGCGGCGCGGTCGTCGAACTGGCGGATGGCGGGCGCGTCTACACGCGCTCCCGCATGCGCGGTGACGTGAATGTCTGCATCCGCGCCGAGGAGGTCACTCTTCACCCGCCCGGGGAGGCGGAGCAGGTGGCGGCCACTGCCAACCGCTTCCCGGGAATTATCTGGACCGTGGAGCCCTCGGGTTCCGCCCACAGCCTGGTGCTGGACTGCGGCTTCGAGCTCGTTGCGACGGCGACCAGGCCCTATGTGCAGGAGCTGGGGTTGGTTCCGGGAGCCGAGGTAGAGGTGAGGTTTGACGAGGCGGCCGCGCAGCTGGTGCCCGCACGGGTGCCCAGGGGACAGGCCGGAGCCGCCGCCTGCGGCGAGGGCGAGACCGTGCGGGAGCGGGCCTGATGGCCGGCGGCGGCGACTTCTCTGTTGCCATTCTCGCGGGTGGCCGCAGCAGCCGCATGGGCAGCGATAAAGCCCTGCTGGAGCTGGGCGGCAGGCCGGTGGTGGAGCTGATAGCCGACAACCTGGACCGGCTGGGCCGCGGTCTCTTCATCTCCGGCGGCGACCCGGCATCCTTTGAAAGCTTCGGGCTGCCGGTCTGCGCCGATCAGTATGAATTGACGGCTTCACTGGTGGGTATCTACTCGGCTCTGGCCGCCGCCTGGGGCGGCGGCTGCATAGTTGTGGCCTGTGACCTTCCCTTCGCGGACAGGAGGCTGGCGGCCCTGATGGCAAGGCTGGCTGCTGGGCACGATGCCGTAATCCCCGTAAGCGAAAAGGGGCCGGAGCCGCTGTTCGCTTATTACTCGAAGGCCTGCCTGGGCAGCATGCGCCGCGCCATCGAGGCCGGGGACCTGCGGGTGATGGATGCGCTGGCGGACCTGGATATCCGCCTCGTCGCCACGGCGGAGGTGGAGAAGGTCTGTGACCCGCAGCGGGTGTTCTTCAACGTCAACACGCCGGGCCAGCTGGCGGAGGCGGAGCGGATGCCGGGCGGCCCCCGGGAAACAGGGGATGTCCGCACACCGCTGGTCTGTTTCGTGGGCAGGAAGGATTCCGGCAAGACGACGCTTATCGAGAAGCTGGCAGCCGGGATGGTAGCCCGCGGCCTGGAGGTTGCTTACATCAAGCACGACGTCCATGGCTTCGAGATGGACCGCGAGGGCACCGATACCTGGCGTGTGGCCGCCGCCGGCGCGCGAAGGGTGGTCATCTCCTCCCCGGATGCCGTCGCCAGCATCGAGCGCCGGGAGCGGGAACGGGACCTGGAGCAGATCAGGGACGATATCGGCGCCGGCGCCGATATCGTCATCGCCGAGGGTTTTAAGAGCTCATGCGCCGACCGCATAGAGGTTTCCTTAAGCAGCCGCAGCCGACGGCTGGCCTGCCCGGAGCGGGAACTGGTCGCCGTGGTCTCCGACCGCCCGGACGCGTCATCCGTGGTGCCCGTGTTGGACATCGACGATACCGGCGCCGTGCTTCGCTTCCTGCTTGAGCGGTACGGCCTGCGGGCTCGTGGCGGGGAGACTCTGTCATGAGGAGCCCGGTCGACTATCTGAGGATATCCGTCACCGACCGCTGCAACTTCCGCTGCGGCTATTGCATGCCGCCGGAGGGCGTGCCGCTGAAGCGCCATGACGAGATTCTGAGCTACGAGGAGATCATCAGCTTCACGCGGGCGACGGCAGGCCTGGGTATCTCGCGCGTGCGCATCACCGGCGGCGAGCCCCTGGTGCGCCGCCGTTGCGTCGACCTGGTGGCGGGGCTGGCGGCTGTCGACGGCGTCGATGACCTCTCCATGACCACCAACGGCTCCCTGCTGGCCGCGCATGCTGCCGCCCTGAAGCAGGCGGGTCTCGGGCGCGTGAACATCAGCATCGATTCGTTCCATCCCGGCAGGTTCGGGAAAATCACCGGAGGGGCGGCGCTCGAGCCGTGCCTGGCGGGCATCGATGCCGCATTGTCGGCGGGCCTGGCGCCCGTGAAGCTCAACGCCGTGATGCTGCCGGGGATCGAGGCAGAGCTTGAAGCTTTCGTCGAACTTGTCCGGGAGCTGCCCCTGCACGTGCGCTTCATCGAGCTCATGCCCTTCGACGGGCGTGGGTCGGAAGCAAGCCGGGGGTGCGGACCCGACGGCCTGCCTGCCGGGGAAGGTCATGGCGCCGCTGGCGACGGTGTCAACGGGGCGAGGCTGCTGGAGCTCCTCGGCGAGCTGGTCCACCTGGAGCCGCTGGCTGCGCCGCGGGCGCCTGCGGGCGGAGGGCCGGCCTGCTACTATGGCTTCAACGGCGCCCGCGGCTCGCTGGGGATGATCAGCCGGGCGGACCACTTCTGCTCCCGCTGCAACAGGCTGCGGCTGACGGCCGACGGCAGGTTGTGGGGATGCCTGTTCTCCGGTGAGGAGACGGATATCCGCCCGTTGATCGCGGAAGGAGGCGGGGCGCTGGCCACGGCCATATCCCGTACAATAAACAGTAAGCTATATGACTGGCGCCGCTGCAGCCCCGGCGGCGAACGCCGCGCCATGGCCCAGATCGGCGGCTGAATGAGGGACGTTGGTTCACAAAGTTCAGTAACTATACTGAAACACTGATTGCGGACGAAAAACATGCAAAACAGGAAGTGACGGTATGAGCAGGGACAAACAGGGCGGAGGATACCTCTCCCATCTGGATGCAGAAGGCAGAGCCCGCATGGTCGACGTGGGAGACAAGCCGCCGACGGAGCGGATAGCCCGGGCCGCCGCCTCGGTGGTCATGGCTCCGGAAACCCTGGAGCTCCTGGCCGACAGGAAGCTGCCCAAGGGCGACGTCATCGCCGTAGCCCGCGTCGCCGGCATCATGGCCGCCAAGCGCACGGCCGACCTGATTCCCATGTGCCATCCGCTCAACATCGAGCACGTAGCGGTCGGTTTCCAGCTTGACCATCAGCGGTCCCTGGTCCGCATCGAGAGCGCCGTCAGGCTCACGGGCAAGACCGGCGTGGAGATGGAGGCGCTGGCCGCCGTCTCCGTTGCCGCTCTTACCGTCTACGACATGTGCAAATCTGTGGACAAGGGGATGGAGATCACCGGCATCACCCTGATCGAGAAGAGGAGCTGAGACAGGCATGGCGGCCCTGGTTTCCATCAATATTTCCCGGGAAAAGGGTGTGCGGAAGACACCCGTTACGCAGGCTGAGTTGAAGGCGGGCCACGGAATCGCCGGTGACGCCCATGCCGGTCCCTGGCACAGGCAGGTGAGCCTGCTCGCCCTGGAAAGCATCGAGAAGATGCGTACCGCTGGCGCCGCCGTCGGTCCCGGCGACTTCGCCGAGAACCTGACCGTCGAGGGGGTGGACCTGGCCGGCCTGCCCGTAGACGCCAGGCTGCGTCTCGGCGCCGTACTGCTGCAAGTCACCCAGATAGGCAAGCAATGCCACCATCGTTGCGCCATCTACGAGCAGGCGGGTGATTGCGTGATGCCGCGCGAGGGCGTCTTCGCCGAGGTGCTGCTGGGAGGCACCGTAAGCCCGGGGGACCCGGTGATCGTCATCAGCCGGGAACCTGCAGGAACCGCAGAAGCGAGGGGCTGAGGAGGATGGGGAAGAACATCGCCGGCGAAACCGTCAACGATAGGGGCGGCAGGGAACTGAGGGTTGCGGTGGTGACCGTCAGCGACAAGGGGGCGGCCGGCGAGCGCCGTGATGACAGCGGCGACCTGCTGGAGAAGCTGCTGCTCGATTTCGGTGCCGCACATGTCTCGCGTGCCATCGTGCCGGACGAACTGCCACGGATAGCAGCGGTGCTGAGCTCCCTATGCGAGCATGAGCGTTCCCAGCTGGTCATCACCAACGGCGGCACCGGCCTGGGCCCCAGGGATGTCACCCCCGAGGCCACCCTGGAGGTCATCGACCGCGAGGCGCCGGGCATAGCCGAGGCCATCCGCGCCAGGTCCATCGAGATAACCCCCCGCGGCATGCTCTCGCGCGCTGTCTGCGGCGTCTGCCGCGATACCCTGATCATCAACTTTCCCGGCAGCCCCAGGGCCTGCGAGGAGTGCTTCGGGGTGATCCGCCCCGTGCTCGGCCATGCCCTCGATCTGCTGGCGGGTCGCGGGCGTGAGTGCGGCCGTGGGTGAGCCTTGGATAATATAGAATAGGGTCTGTCCCGACCCGGGAAACGGGTCTGTCCCAGTCGAGGGAGGCATGGCCGAAACCAGGCAACAAGCCGCGAAGAGGGCCGAGCAGCTCCGCGCCGAGCTGGAGCGCCACAACTATCTTTACTATGTTCTCGACCAGCCGGAGATCAGCGATGCCGAATACGACCGGCTGTTCAACGAGTTGAAACAGCTTGAGGAACGATACCCCGGGCTGGTGGTCCCTGATTCGCCCACGCAGCGGGTGGGGGCCGAGCCCCTGGAATCCTTCCGGCAGATAGAGCATCCCAGGCCCATGTTTTCCCTGGCGAACGCCCGGAATCGGCAGGAACTGGAAGAATGGCGCCGGCGCCTTTCGAAGATCCTCAAGGATGCCGGTGAAGACCCGGACGCCGTCACTTATGTCACCGAGCCGAAGATCGACGGCCTCGCCGTCTCCCTCGTCTACAGGGACGGCCACCTGGCCAGCGGCGCCACCCGCGGCAACGGCGAAGTCGGTGAGGACGTCACCAACAACCTGCGCACCATCGGCGCCATCCCGCTGGTCATGCGTCTCGAGCCCGGCGAAAAACCGCCTTCGCTGGTCGAGGTGCGCGGCGAGGTCTACCTGCCGCTGGCCGCCTTCGAGCGCCTCAACGAGGAGCGGGCGGCCGTCGGCGAGCCGGCGTTCGCCAACCCGCGCAACGCGGCTGCGGGCTCCATCCGCCAGCTGGATCCCCAGGTGGCGGCGGCGCGCCCCCTGAACATCTGGTGTTATCAGGTAGGTTACAGCGAGGGGTTGAAACTCGACTCCCACTGGCAGGCACTGGAGTGGCTGCGCGGCCATGGTTTCCGCGTCAACCCCGAGATGCGCCGCCACGAGGATTTCACCACCGTCTACGATGAATGCCTCGCCTGGGAGGAGCGCCGCCCCCAGCTCGATTACGACATCGACGGCGCCGTGGTGAAGGTGGACGACTACCGCCTGCAGGATATCCTGGGTATCGCGGGACGTGACCCGCGCTGGGCCATCGCCTACAAGTTCCCCCCCAGCACCGCCGAGACGAAGCTGCTCGAGATAGGAATCAACGTCGGCCGCACCGGCGCGCTCAACCCCTTCGCGGTGATGGAGCCCGTCGAGGTGGGCGGCGTCACCGTCAGCCACGCGACCCTGCATAACGAGGACGACATCCACCGCAAGGATATCCGCGTGGGCGACACGGTGATCGTGCAGCGGGCCGGCGACGTCATCCCCCAGGTGGTGGGGGCCGTGACCCGGAAGCGCACCGGCGGAGAGAAGGTCTTCCACATGCCGGAACACTGCCCTTCCTGCGGCGCAGCCACCGTCAGGCCCGAAGGCGAAGTGGTGGTGCGCTGTCCCAACAGGTCCTGCCCATCACAGATAGTTGAAAGCATCAAGCATTTTGTCAGCAAGGGAGCGATGGATATCGACGGCGTCGGCGAGAAGCTGGTGGAACGACTGTTCGAGCTCGGTCTTATCAGCAACATGGCGGACCTCTATGACCTGAGGCGCGAAGACCTGGTGGGCCTGGAACTTTCCAGCTCCATCAACGAGAAGGGAAAACGCGTGCCCCACCGCCTGCAGGAAAAGAGCGTCAATAACATGCTGTCGTCTCTGGAGGAATCGAAGCAGCGCCCCTATCACCGGGTGCTGTTCGCTCTGGGGATACGTCACGTCGGCTCCATCAACGCCCAGCTGCTGGCGGCCCGCTTCCCCGACATCGACCTGCTGGCCGACGCCGGCCGTGAACAGGTGGCCGAGGTGGACGGCATCGGCCCCAAGATAGCCGAAGCGGTGGAAGAGTTCTTCGCCGAGCCCCGCAACCGCGAGACCGTGTCGCGCCTGCGCAGGGCCGGGCTCAACTTCGCCGTCACCGACGCAGAGGCAGGCGCCGCCCGGCCGCTGGAAGGCACGCGGTTCGTCCTCACGGGGACCCTGCCGACGCTCAGCCGGTCGCGGGCGAAGGAGTTGATCGAGGCCGCCGGCGGCAAGGTCAGCAGCTCGGTGGGTAAGGGAACCGATTACGTCGTGGTGGGGGAGAATCCCGGCTCCAAGGCCGAGAAGGCACGGGAGCTCGGCAAGACCATCCTCTCGGAGGATGATCTCGTCAGGTTGACGGAAGCCGGCTGAGCCGACGAATCCGGTTCCGTGAGGCCGGTCGCCTGGAGCTACTCGACGGGTGGCGTCGGCGTCGGCTCTCCAGCCGCCTGGTAATCGGCGTCGATGGTGGCCCTTATCTCCTTGATATCCTTGCCTTCATTCTTCATCTGGAGCACGTCCAGAGCAATCTGCACTCACAGATGTCAGCCGGAGGCGTGGTCGTCCCACTCCACCTTGTCGCCCTGGCGTGACTTGATGAAGCAGTCCAGGTTGTTCTCGTGTCCGTCCAGCGCCCCGCAACCGCAGTAGCAGGGCACCTGCTCCAGGTATTCGGGGATGTCGAGCGCCGCCTGGTATGCCTCCGGGGCGCCCCTGGGCGCCGTCGCCTTGTAGGCGAAGTCGGGCAGTTCGATGCCGCTGGCCGTACCGCTGGTCATATACCAGGCCAGCACGCCGGCGCCGGCGCCGATGATGATGGCGGCGACTACGACCACCGCCGTTATGGGGAAGCCCGATGACTGCCCCTTCTTCTGACCCTTTTTTTTGTTTGTTCCCCGTTGTTTCCCGCTGGGACTGCCGCCCCCGGTTTTCTTCTTTTTCGCCATACCGTCCCTCTTTCGTTTCCGGAGCCATGTCGCGGACTCCCGTGCTGCGTCAGCTGCTGTTCGTTTTGCCCCGCTTCATGCGATGGTTATGGATATCGCAATAGGTGCCGCTGTTATCACACGGCACCGACTCCACTTCCAGGGTTGAATGGAAGATGCTGAAGTCCCTCGCCAGCATCTCCTTGAGGTCGTCGATTATGCGGCTGCTTACACTTACTTTAACATCATCCACCAGCACATGGCAGCTGAGCGCATATAACTCCGAGCCGATGGTCCAGACGTGCATGTCGTGGATGTCCCTCACCCCGTCCTCCTGCATCATCTCCTCGACCAGTTTGTCCACGTCGATGGCGCGCGGCGATTCCTCCAGGAAGATCTCGATGGTCTCCCGGATGATCTTCCAGGCGCCCCAGAGGATGGCCAGCCCCAGCAGGACGCTGACCAGCGGGTCGGCGGGATACCAGCCCGTGGCGATGATGATCAGGCCGGAGATGACCACCGCCGCCGAGGCCGCCGCGTCGCCCAGCAGGTGCAGTACGGCGCTGCGGATGTTGATGTCCCCGCGGGCGCGGCTGCGCAGGAAGTAGACTATCGAGAGGTTGGCCAGCAGGGCCACGGTCGCCGTGACCATCACCAGCAGGCCGCCCACCGGTTGCGGGTCCAGCAGCCGATGGTAGGCCTCGTAGAAGATCCAGATGGTGATCAGCACCATCACGGTGGCGTTGATCAGGGCCGTGAGGATGCCCGTCCTGTGATGGCCGAAGGTCTTGATGGACGTAGCGGGTTTCTTCGCCTGCTCGAAAGCGAACCAGGAGAGTCCCAGGGCGGCCATGTCCGTGAAATTATGTACGGCGTCGCTGAGCAGACCGAGGCTACCCGCGATGTAGCCGGCGATCACCTCGACGACGACGATCACAAGGTTGAGGCCGATGCCTATCATCAGGCCGTATGCCGCCCCCTCGGAGAAGCTTTCGGCGCTGATGCCGTGACTGTGATCGTGATCGCTCATGCGGTCACCTCAATCATCATCTCCCTTAAGGGCCTCCAGGCCCTCCTTGAGCACCAGTGGCAGCATCGCCAGTGCGGCGATCGGGTCCGCCCGGGACCAGCCGAAAACAGCGTTCAGCAACAGGCCCGCCAGCAGGACCAGGGAGAGGTAGGAGCAGACCCAGGTCTCCTTGGCGTCCGAAGCCAGAGACCTGCTGCCCAGTGCCGTGGCCACCCGCTGCTTCGAGAATGCCAGGAAGGGCATGATCGCCAGCGAAACGGCCGCCAGGACAATACCCACAGGGCTCTCCCCAGTGCCTTCGGCGGCGATCAGCTTGTAGCCGGCTTCAACCAGGATATATGCGGCCAGGGCGAAGAAGGTCACCCCGATGATGAAGGAAGCCTTGCGCTCCATGGAGGAATGTTCATCCTCGTTCAGTTCGTCGCCCAGGCGCACTTCCCGCTTCAGTCGCCAGAGCAGGGTGGCGCCGGCGGCGATCTCGATCATGCTGTCGAAGCCGAAGCCGACCAGGGCCACGCTGCCCGCTGCCAGGCCGGCGGCGACGGCGATGACCGCCTCGAAGCCGTTGTAGGCGATGGTCAGGTATTCGAGCCGGATGCCGCGGTTGAGGAGGAGGGTCCTGTCCTGCAGGCCCGGCGGCGTCATCGCCTTCTTGTCTGACAGCGTCGCCATGCTAGCCTGCATCTGGCTCGTCTCCGGCAGCGCTGGAAGTATGTTTCAGGTGGTCAAGCCCGAGCACGTACAGTTCGAGCACGTGGTCATCGTCGAGGGAGTAGTAGGCGATCCTGCCCTCCTTGCGGAATTTGACCAGCTGCATGATGCGAAGCACCCGCAGCTGGTGTGATACGGCGGACTGGGTCATGTCCAGGGCGGCGGCGAGGTCGCATACGCAGAGTTCACCTTCAGCCAGCAGCGAGATGATGCGCAGGCGCGTGGTGTCCGCCATCACCTGGAAGATGCTCGCCAGATCTGTTGCCGTGTCACGCCTGATAATGCTCCGGCGCGCCCGCTTCACTATTTAGGGGTTGATGCAGGTGACGTCACAGAGGTCGGCGCCATCCCGCGAGCCTCTTTTTCTTGAAACAGCAGCCATCATCGTTCCTTTTGGGGACCGTAAGCCCGGCCCGTACCCGGTGGCCCTGCCGTCAAACTATGAATATATGAACGCATAGTCATATATTAAGTAATGATCGTCGATGCGTCAACGGAGGAAGGAAAAGTCGTCCCGGGGGTTCTAGTAGATGGTTACGGTAACCGTGCGAACGCCCCAGGCGTTCGCGTCGCCACAGGGCAGCCATACGTCTATCTTGTTGCCGTAGATGGAGCCACCTGTGTCCGCCGCAATCGCGTCACCGTAGCCGGAGACATGGACGCGGCTGCCCAAAGGTATCACTCCCGGGTCCACGGCGATGATGCCGCGGCCTACGGGCATGCCCGTTGCCGTGGTGCCGCCGAGGCAATAGGCGGTTGCCGTCACCGTAATCGACGAGCCGCCACCGGCCGGCGGGCTGTAGCCGCCACCGCCACCGGAGTCGCCGTCGCTGGGGGCGGCCGCCTCAGCCTGGATAGTGCTCATGTTCGACTGGATACTGGCGGCCTCGGCCTGCAGCTGCGATATCTGCCCGGCGGTCAGGTCACGCTGACCCTGGATGGATGCCAGTACCGACTGCTGTTCCGCCTGGGCGGCCAGCAGTTCCTGTTGGGCGGCGCTCAGTTCATCCACAAGCCCGGCGAGCTCTGCCTCGGTCTGTTCCAGGCTGGCTATCTCGTCTTCCACGGCCTGCTTGGATGCCCGCATCGACTCTATCAGCTCGCGGTCTTCGTCGGCTATGGTCTGAACCATGTCGACACGGTTGAGGAAATCAGTGAAGTCATCCGAACCCAGCATCACCTCGATGAAGCCGGAATCATCGCTCTTGTACGTGCTGAGCAGCCGCTTCTCGAGGATCTGCTGGCGTTCCTGCATCTGCGCCTGCAGCTGCCCCAGGTTCTGCCGCTGAGCCTCCAGGGTCGCCTGCACCTCGTCCCGTTGCCGGCTGGCAGCCGCTATCTCGGCGTTCTTGTTTGCCACGGCGCTTTCCGCCGCCACCAGGTCCACCAGCGCCGCGTCATAACTGCTTTGCAGTTCCTGGGACTGGGCCTCCAGTTCACTCAGTTCGCCCGCAGGCGTCGCCGATGCGGATGACATGATTCCGAGGAAGAGGAGTAGGGACGGTAAGGCGATGAAAAGTGCTAACAGGCTTATTCTCTTGGGATTATCTTTCTGTCGGCGCAGACCAGTTAAGATAATAATCCTCCATAACTCGCTGATAAAACCGCTGGTTTTCAGCTTTTCCCCACCAAACCGCCGAAAACCGCATTAAAAAGGGCCTCGGATTCCAGAAATCCACGCAATTTCCACTATAAACCCCACTTTTATGAACCGCTGGGTTCTGGACCCGGGCCGAATTGGCACTATAGCACCATGTAACCAGGTATGCAAGTAGCCGGCACATGGCAAAATATTGCAATTTGCGGGAATAATCGGGGATACACTCCCCTCTTCCTGACCCGTTTCGGCACGCTGTTTTGCTCCTGTGCCCCATGGATAAAGGGGTATCGGCGAATCGCCCCACCGTGAATATTGATAGGTCTTTTTTCGGGAAACACAATTACTGATAGCTGTTACACGGGAATTCTGATACTGGTAAGAGAGAGGGGACGTGGTTTCCTTTGTTTCCTTTTGAGGTCTTTCGCTGACATGGAGCCGATTAGAAGCTACCAAAAGGAAACAAAGGAAACCACGTCCCCGGGCTCCCCGGGATCGGGGCCGGGTCAGGCAGCCGCGAAGGTCAGCACGTCGCCCTTGGCATCCACCACGATGGCCTGCCCCTCGCCGAACTCGCCCTCCAGCAGCTTCAGTGCCAGCACGTCCTGGATCTGCTTCTGGATCAGCCGTTTGAGCGGCCGAGCGCCGAAGGCCGGGTCGAAGCCCTCGCGGGCCAGGTAGTCCTTGGCGGCGCCGGTGAGGGTGATGCCGATGCCCCGCTCCGCCAGCCTCCCGGCCAGCTCTTTCACCTGGATGTCCACGATCTGCCTGAGCTGCTCCCGGCTCAGGCGGTGGAAGATGATGATGTCGTCCACGCGGTTCAGGAACTCGGGCTTGAAGTGGGCCTTCATCGCTTCACTCACACGCTCGCGCATCTCCTGCTCGTCGCCCTCGCCCAGCTCGGTGATGAACTGGCTGCCGATGTTGGAGGTCATGATGATGACCGCGTTCTTGAAGTCCACCGTACGGCCGTGGCCGTCGGTAAGACGTCCCTCGTCCATGATCTGCAGTAATATATTGAACACCTCCGGGTGGGCCTTCTCGATCTCATCCAGC
>JAJRYJ010000056.1 GCA_024275795.1 Actinomycetes bacterium
AAGACGGCTACTGCTGAGAACCCGGCGCTTCCGGGCTCGAGCATCCATCAGAACACAGCCGCCAAGAGCCGCGACCTGCTGTTCGTCACCGGTGGTACGGGTGGCGTCATCGAGGTAGTGGACATGGTCACCAACGCCACCATCGGCAGCATCGACATGGCCGCCATGACCAACTCCCCGTCAGCGGAACCGCACGGCGTGGACATCGTCATCGGCGAGGATAACATCCTCTACGCCATGGTCCGCCAGGTACCGGATCCGCTTCCGGGCGGAGCAACCGTACTGGTAATGGACATCGCTGATCCGCTGGCTCCGGTCGTCAAGGGCTCGATCCAGGGCCTCAACGACGCGGCCTGCGGCATCTACGTGATGGAGAAGACGGCATGGAACCCCGGCGAGCCCGCACTGAGCCTGACCAAGGGCGCGGTCTACTGGGCCTCCATGGCTGACTACACCAACGGCATCCTCTCGGTTGACTTCGGCATCGGTAACGCCGGTCCCGACGCCAAGGATGTCACCATCGTCGGCACCAGCAACACCGCCGGCGTGGTCTCGGTGAACACGCCGAGCCTCTCGCAGGACATCGCCTCCGGCGGTAGCGCGACCTTCACCGTCGAGTACCAGGTCGGCACTGCGAGCGCCTTCGGCACGACCGTATACGCGACCGCTCAGAGCGGCGCCACCATCTACAGCTACCCCGGCCCGTACCCCGGACCGTAAGGGCGGACTGTACTGGATGGCACTGACACGTGAAAGGAGAACGATAATGGCAAAGAAAAGCAGCCATCGGGAGCCTTACGCGAAGCCTGAGCTGGTTAAGCACGAGAACTTGAAGGACGTAACCTTCGAGTGCCCTAACTGGCAGTGCAGCGTAACGGTCCCGCCGCCGCCGGCATAAAGCCAGCGGACAGCGGCAAACGCCAACAACCGGAGGGCGGCCCTACAGGGGCCGCCCTCCGTGTCTTTTCCGGGGCCGTACCGTGCTTACGTCAGCGAATCAATCAGCCTGTCGAGCACCTCGGCCACCTGTTGCCGGTAAGAGGGTGAAGCGTCATAGGGGGAGCGCTCGTCCATGTCAGCGCGGCGAACCTCCTCGCTGAAGGGCAGGCAGCCGGCAACGTTGAAGTCAACGGCAAGCTCGCGGCAGAAGTCCGCGTCTGCGTCGGTCACCTTGTTCACGACCAGGATGATGTCATCGATGCCGATGTCCGTTGCAAGCCTGGTGATGGATTCGGCGGTATGGACGCTGCGCCTGCCAGGTTCGACTACGACGAGCATGGCGTCCACGCCCCTGGCCGTCGCCCTGCCAAGATGCTCGATGCCTGCCTCCATGTCGACGATCACCACGTCTTTATCGGTGAGCATCAGGTGCGTCAGCAGCGTGCGCAGCAGGGCGGATTCCGGGCAGATACAGCCGCCGCCGCCCTGCTTGACCGTTCCCAGCCTCAGCAGGTGGACTCCGTGGCTCTCGACAGAGAGCCGGGCGGGGATGTCGTCGACGCGCGGGTTCATCTTGAATACGGGGGCCTGGCTGCCGGGGGCGGCGCCGGTGCGTTCCTGTATCAGCTCGCCCATCTCGGCTATTGGCGTGATGGCGGCGGCCGCGGAGGCGTCCAGGCCTACGGCAGCCGCCAGGTTCGCGTCCGGGTCGGCGTCCACTGCGTAGACGTGCCTGCCCCTGTCCGCGAGGATGCGGGCGATGGTGCCGGCGATGGTCGTCTTGCCCACGCCACCCTTGCCTGTAACCGCCAGCTTCATCAGCTGGAATCACCTCCATATCAACCACGTTCATGTCCCGGGAGCCACCTTGTCCCACGGTGACAGTATAATCCGGCCGCGCCCGCCGATGGGAAAAAGAAAAAACGTATAGAAACCGTATACCCGGGGGGGTTGACAGCCAAGACTAATTGATAAATCTATACTAAGAACATGATTAAAATGAATCATGTAAATACCCTGATTTGGAGTAGACTACTTGCATTAAGCGGTGTCTTGAGCAAGGCAAGGGGTTGGGGAAACACACTAGCGGGAACCGGGTATAGGGTTTGATTTTCAGGGCCGCACGGCGTGGAGCGCAGCACTCGTATGAGCCGGCGGCCTTTCTGAAAGGCGATCTTCATCTGCCGCAATTCATTCCTTACGACCAGTATCCTTTCTCCGGCTGGAGTTTTTCCCTCACAAAGACACCGGGCCACGATGAGCGTCCCTGGACCCGAGGGGCGGAACGGAGGTGATAGACCGGCGAAGACGATTGCAGGATCGCAAGACCCAGACCGCGACTTCACTAATTAGGAGGGTGAAGGGATGAAACCAATGAAAAAGAGCCTCGTGGCTGTTATGGCCGGGGCACTGCTCCTGGTACTGATGCTGGGAGCAAGCGTAGGAACGGCGGCGCTACCGGACCCGAACCTGGCGGACGACATCGTCTCCCTCGGAAACGCAGGCGCCAGCAACATCAAGATCATCGACGTTAACGGCCAGGCTGTCGTTAACACCCTGAGCGGAGGCGCCATCAACAACAACCACGGAACACTGTTCGATGGTCGCTACATCTACACCGGCAACGCCTCGCAGACGGCCGGGAACCTGGTTGTCGCCAGGTATGACCTGGGCCGCGGCGAAGCGGCTGGATCGTTCCAGTATGCGGTGCCTGATCCTTCGGGAGCCTTCTGCGGTGTCGAGTTCACGCAGAACAACCAGGGGTCGCGCGTCGTCTGGGGCGAGCGCATGAACAACACCTCCGGTGGCGCCTACGGTTTCAATGTCGACACGGGCGTCTACCAGGGCTACGTGGACACCAATCCCGGCGGCGCCGGCAACAATACCTGCGGCATCGGCTGGGACAGCTCGGGCACCAAGGCCTATGCCTCGCTGATGGCGGTCAAGAGGACCAACGACGGCTCATGGTCCGGCGGCTTCAATACCGACAGCGGCGCCCTGCATACGGACCTGGTCCACATCATGGACGTCGCCAAGAGCAAGAACCTGGCGTTCACGGCACACGGCACCGGCAGCGGTGGCGGCATCTACATCGTAGACCTGGCCACCATGACCGAGATCGGCAATATCGACACGGACAGCGCCGTGACCGATGCCTACAGCAACACCCATTCGACCCAGGTGGCCCATAACGACACCTACCTCTACGCGCACAGCCGTATCGGTGAGTCCAACCAGGGCCAGAATACGGGCGCCCAGACCGGCGCGCTGCTTGTCTATGACATCAGCAACACCTCGGTAAGCAACCCGACAGCCACACTGGTCGGCGTCATTCCCGACCAGGGCCAGGGCGGCTCCTGCGGTGTGGACGTGGCCAGCAAGAGCGACTACTGCGGCTCGCAGCCGAACCTGAGCCTGAGCAACGCCGGCTCCTACTGGGCATCCATGGCTGATTATACGGCGGGCGTCCTGTCGGTCGATTACTCGATCGCCAACAACTCCGCCACCGCCGGTGCTCACAATGTGACCATCGCCGGAACAGTCAACACCATGGGCGTGACAACGGCCGGGACCCCGGCTCCGCTGGGCATCGCCGCCGGCGAGGCCAGGACCATGACGGTCACCTACAACGTGCCGGACGGCGTGGGCGCGTTCAGCAGCACGGTATACGCCACCGCCGATGATCTCTGCATGAACTCATACAGCTACCCGGGTCCGTTCCCCGGATCGTGAGTAGCCTGAGGGAGTGTAAGGCAGGGATCGACCGGTGAAAGCGAAAGGAGAACGATAATGGCGAAAGAGAAAAGCCATCGGGAACCTTACGCCAGGCCTGAGCTGGTGAAGCAGGACAGCTTGAAGGAACTGACCTTCGAGTGCCCCGACTGGCAGTGCAGCGTAACGGTGCCACCGCCGCCGGCATAGGGCGGTAAGCAGGAAGAAAGCAAGCGTGGGGGGCGGCCCCGCAGGGGCCGCCCCCCACGAAACGCACATTACACAATTATTAATGTGCAGTTTGAGTAGAAACAGCGTAAAATGTATAATGATACTCTGCAAAAGACAGGCAAGGAGATAAAAGCAATATGAAGGCTGTAAGCACTCACGGAAGCGGGCCGTGGGGAAGGTTTTGGGTCGTCGCGGGAATGTTGGTCTTAGTGTTCGGTCTGGCTCTCTTTGCAGTCGGATGTGGAGACGAAACAGGGACGGAAACAAGCGCACAGCTTGACGGAAGTGATACCGCCGGTGACGGCGGCGCGAATGTCAGCGACGTGGGCGCCGCGGGCGGGGCGTCTGATGACGGTGGTCCCCAGGAAGATGTGATGGTAGGATATACTTGGGATGAATGTATAGCCGACATGACATTCCGTTACGCGGACGATGAGGCGGCAAGCAGGGTATGTGGCTCCATCAGGAACGATTACAGCGACAGGGAATCGACGGAGCTGGATACAATCCTGCCGGCGGTTGAAGCCAATGAGAACGTGACGCCTGACCAGGGTGGGGGGTCCACTGGCGGCGGCACGGGCGGAACCGGCGGCACAGATGGAACCGG
>JAJRYJ010000057.1 GCA_024275795.1 Actinomycetes bacterium
CGAGAAGTTCGGCCGCATGGTGGCGCTCCACGGAGACGACATCGTCGATGTCTCGCTGGAGGCGGCCACGGACGAGCTGAAGATGGTCAGGCCCGAGTTCTGGGAGATAGCGAAGACCTTCTTTGCCTGAGGGCGCTGCGGGCGGCTGCGGGCCGTTTCCGGAGGGTTACGGGCGTTTCATGGGTATAATGCGGTATATACCGTGAATTACCCCGAGATCATAGTCACGCACCGCAACACGGATTTCGACGGCTTCGCCGCCTCACTGGCGGCTGGAAAGCTTTACCCGGAGGCGCGCATCTGTTTCCCCGGTTCCCTCAACCGCAACGTGCGCGAGTTCTACAACCTGCACGCGGACGAGATCGACACGGTGGACACCTCGATGGTGGACATCGGCGCGCTCAGGCGGCTGATCATCGTCGACACCATCCACTGCAACCGGCTGGTGGAGTTCGAGGGGGTCTGCGCCCGCGACGACGTGGAGAAAGTGGTCTTCGACCATCACCGGCTGGGGGTGCGCTCCCAGCGGCCGGATTTCGTGGCGCCGGAGAACTACGTGCTCAGCGAGGACGGCTCGCTGGTCACCACCATGCTCAAGATAATCCACGACCGCGGCATCGAGGTCTCGCCCCTGGAGGCCACGGTCTTCGCCCTGGGCATCCATGAGGATACGGGTTCGCTCACCTATCCGACCACCACGCCGCGCGATGCCGAAGCTCTCGCCCTCTGCATGCAGCTGGGAGCCAGCCAGAGCCTCATCGGCAAATACCTGCACAACCCCCTGGACTCGGACCAGCGGGAGTTGCTGCTGACGCTGGTGGACGAGCTGGAGCCCGCCACCGTCGGCGACGCCGATATCTTCATCGCCGCCGCCGAGTACCCCCATTACGTTGACGGCCTCAGCGTCGTCGCCCACAAGATAATGAACGTCACCGAGTGCCAGACGCTGATAGTGATGGTCCAGATGGAAGACCGCATCTTCATCGTCGGCCGCAGCAAGAGCCGGCTGCTGGACGTTGCCCGGGCGCTTGAGCCCGTGGGTGGAGGCGGCCACAGCCAGGCTTCCTCGGCCATCGTCAAGGGCAAGAGTCTGGACGAGACGAGGAAGGTGATCGTCGACAACCTGCCCGCCATCATGGAGGAACCGGTGAGGGCGCGCGACATCATGTCCCAACCGGTGCACTTCATCGACGCCGCCACCGGCATCGGCGACGCCCTGGTCTTCTGCCAGCGTTACGGGCACAGCGGCATCTGCGTGCGCCGGGACGACCAGCTGGTGGGAATCGTCTCGCGCAAGGACCTGGACAAGGCGGTGGCCCACAAGCTCAAGCACGCGCCGGTCAAGGGCATCATGTCCCGGGGCGTGATGACTGTGGAGGAGGATACGACGGTGCATGATCTCAGGCAGCTGATGGCCACCAGTGCCGTCGGCCGGCTGCCGGTGGTCTCGGCCGGCAACGCGGGCACCGGCAGGATGCCGGTGGACGAGGTCGTCGGCATCGTCACCCGCACCGATGTGCTCAGGACCCTGCATCCGGCGGCCATTGACGAGAGCTTCGGCCACAATACCGTCCAGGAGATGGACATGCGCCAGCGGCTCGATTCCATCCGCAACATGTCCTCGCTGTTTACGGCGGTGCAGAAGCTCAGCACCAGTTACCGCGGCGTCTACCTGGTGGGCGGCTTCGTGCGCGACATGATAATCGGCGAGGCCAACTATGACGTGGACATCGCCGTAGAAGGAGACGGCATCGAGTTCGCCGAGCGCCTGGCGGAGGAGCTGGGTGGCCGCGTGCGCGCCCATCGCAAGTTCAACACGGCGGTGGTGGTGCTGGACAGGCTGAAGCCGGGACTGCGGGTAGACGTGGCCACCACCAGGACCGAGTTCTATGATTATCCGGCGGCGCTGCCGACGGTGGAACACGCCTCCATCCGGCGCGACCTCTACCGGCGCGACTTCACCATCAATGCCATGGCCGTATCGCTGGCGGCCCATGATTTCGGCAGGCTGCTGGATTTCTTCGGCGGGCTGGAGGATATCGACAAGGGCATCATCCGCGTGCTGCACAACCTCAGCTTCATCGAGGACCCGACGCGCATCTTCCGCGCCATCCGCTACGAGAACCGCCTGGGCTTCCGCATGAACTCCTACACCCTGGGACTGGCGCGGGGCTGCGTCGACATGAAGCTGGTGGGCGACCTCTCGTCGGCGCGCCTGCGCGACGAGCTCATCTGGCTCTTCTCCGAGCCCGAGGTGGAGCACAGCATCCGGCGCATCGGCGAACTGGGCATGGCGCCTTCCATCCACCCGGCGCTGGCTGCGGACGAGGAGACCGCGGAGCTGGTACATGAGGCAGATGAAGCGGCGCGCGAGTTCGGGCTGCAGGAGGATATCATGCCTTGGCGTCTGCGCCTGGCATGTCTGGCCAGGAACCTGGACGCGGGGCAGCTGGGGCTCTGGACCGAGAGGCTGAAGCTCAGGCGCAGCGATGCTGATATCATCTCCGAGAGCGTCGTGGTGGCGCGCAAGCTGCTGAGTCGCCTGCAGGGGCCGGAGTTGACGCGGACCCGTATTTACGAACTGCTGGCGCGGCTGCCGGCGGAGGCGCACCTGCTGGCCTATGTCATCGCCGGTAGCGACAGCGCCCGCGATGCCATCAGGCTCTATCTCACCGAGCTGCGTTTCGTGGACATCAGCGTCAGCGGCCGCGACCTGCTGGAGATGGGGCTTGCGGAGTCGCCGGAGCTGGGAGAGCTGCTGCTGAAGCTTAAGCTGCTGAAACTGGAGGGGAAGCTGGACGGCCGCGAGCAGGAGCTGGCGCGGGCGCGTCAGTTGGCGCAGAAGCTGCAGGGAAGCGGCGGAAGGAGGGCGAGCAGTGTATAGCTCGCAGATGCTGCTGCAGTTCCTGATAACCTTGCCGGTGCTGCTGGTGTCGCTGGTCTTCCACGAGGTGTCCCACGGTTATGTGGCGGCGCGGCTGGGGGATAACACGGCCAAACAGCTGGGGCGCCTCTCCCTGAATCCTATCCGGCACCTGGATGCGTTCGGCACCCTGGTGCTGTTTCTCACCTTCTTCGGTTCCGGCGGCAACATGCTCTTCGGTTGGGCCAAGCCCGTGCCCATCAATCCCGGGCGTTTCTCCCGGATGTCGCCCCAGCGGGGCATGATGTGGGTGGGAGCGGCGGGGCCGTTCGCCAACCTGCTGATAGTGGCGGCCAGCGCCCTGCTGCTGGAAAACCTCACCGGGCTCGGCGAGTTCATCACCCTGGCGCTGTTCCGGGTATTCCAGCTGAACGTGATACTGATGGTTTTCAACCTGATGCCGATACCGCCGCTGGACGGCTCGCGCGTGGTGGGGGGGCTGCTGCCGCCGAGGGCCTATATGGCCTGGGCGCGGCTGGACCGTTACGGCATGTTGTTCGTGATGCTGTTCCTGTTCCTGCTGATCGGCCCGTTCAATTCCGTGTTCGGCAATTTCCTGCTGACGCTCTACCGGCTGTTCCTGCCGTCATTCGGGTTCTAGCACCGGGTTCCAGCAGCCGGAATCCGGGGCGGATTCCGCAGACAGGCCGCGCCCGGCCGCGCCCGCGACGTCTGGA
>JAJRYJ010000058.1 GCA_024275795.1 Actinomycetes bacterium
GGTACCCCGGGCGAGGCGCAGCTCCATGCCCTCTCGCAGACGGGCCGACGGCTTTGCCAGCACCTCCCAGAGCCTCTCCCCCCGGCGCCTGAGGAACAGCAGCTCCACGGCGCCGCCGGTGGGCTTAACGGCTCTGACACGCGCACGCAGCACGCGCGAGTCGTTGTAGACGATGATGTCCGCCGGGTTGAGGTATGAGAGTAGATCAGGCAGGCGGCGGTGCCCGATGCTGTTCCGCCTGCGGTCGTAGACCAGCAGGCGGCTGTGGTCCCGCGGCACGACCGGACGCTGGGCGATCAGCTCCTGCGGCAGTTCGTATTCAAGTTCTGAGATACGCATGGTCTGGAGGCAGGTCGGGATCAGGGGCATGGAGATTGGAAGATTATCACGGTTCAGCGGCTGCGGGCCCGCTGGAGGGCCGCTTCGTGTTCGCTGTAGATGCAGCCGCAGTATTTCTGGCGATAGAGTTCCGCCTCCCGGGACATCTCGACGCTGCGGCGGTAACTGGGCCTGAGGTCACGGTAGGCGAATTCTACCGCTTCCGCGGCGGCGGCAGCCTCACCCTCCTCGATGATTATCTCGTGCTCCTGCCAGGGGCTGACCAGCAGGGATGTGCTGAAGGCTTCGAAGCCTCCGGCGGCCGCCAGCCCGGCAGTGTGCCGCAGGCGCTGGCCGATGCAGATGCGGCAGCGCTCGCCCTTCCGCTCTTTGCCGGCCACGCTTCTCAGCCATTCCGCCACATCATAGAGGGGCTCTCCCGCCAGGGGCAGGCCGATCTTGCTCGCGTATGCCAGCAGCGTGTCGTAACGCCGCCGGTGCTCGCTGAAGGGGTGGATGTTGGGGTTGAAGAAAGTACCGGTTATGTCGGCGCCCTGCAGCCGCCACGCCTCGACGGTGGCTGTCGAGCAGGGAGCACAGCAGATGTGGAGAAGAAGTCTCATGGAACCTTTCCCTGAAAAGTTTAACACAGGCTGCTTTGACATAGCCGGGTCAATCCGCTACCCTCGGAGAGGTTAAGGTAATACCCCTGATGACAGACTTTTTCACCAGATTTAAATCTCCGCACACTTGGATCACCATCGGCTTGATTGTCCTTCTGGCAGGCTCCGTGGCGTTCGTAGGCTGGGCAATCCATGATTCCCGCCAGAGCGCCGAGGCGGCTCCGGTAGAGACGGTTGTCGAAGAAGAGCTTGAGACCGTCAAGCCACCGCCCCCACCACCGCCGCCGCCCACCTATTTCTGTCCGCTTGACGGTACTGAATACGCCGACCGGGACATCACCCTGAAACGCGCCGTCGTCGTCCAGGTGGACAACGCCCCGGCGGCACGGCCGCAGATCGGACTGGGCCTTGCGGATATCGTCTACGAGGGCATGGCCGAAGGCCAGGTGACGCGCTTCAGCGCTGTCTATCTCTGCCGGGATGCCGAGGTGGTCGGGCCCGTGCGCAGCGCTCGCCTGATCAACCTGGAGCTGGTGCCCGAGTACCAGGCGCTGCTGGCCAATTCCGGCGCCAGCACCGGCGTCAACAACGCCATCGCCGCCGACCCCAACGTGCCCAACATGAACCATGGCACCTATCCTTCAGCATATTGGCGGGTCAGTGACCGCTACGCGCCGCACAACCTGATGACAAGCACATCAGTGATCAGGCAGATGGCCGCGGAAGCGGGGATGCCCGTACAGGTGGAACTCGACGGACCCTTCTTCAAGGCGGATGCAGCGGTGCCGGGGACACTGAGCTATATCTCCATCCCCTATTCACCCTGGGCTGATGTCAGTTATAACTACAACCCGGCGGACAACAACTGGCTGCGCTTCATACAGGGAGAGCCGCACATGGACGCGGGCACCAGCACCCAGCTGACTGCCAAGAACGTCATCGTGCAATATGTGAACTCTTACGAGAGCAACATCAAGGAGGATGAGAACAACTACGGCCTCATCTTCGATCTGACGGGCACAGGACGGTTACTGGTGTTCCGCGACGGCGAGGTTATCAGCGGCACCTGGTCGCGGCCGTCGCTCGGCGCCATCACCACCTACCTGGACGATTCCGGCAGCCCGATACAGCTGAACCAGGGGCCCACCTGGATACAGCTGGTGCCGACGGAGTTCCCTTCTGTGACGTGGGGGTAGTTTAAAAAGGGGACAGCGGTCGGGGACGGCGGTCGGGGACGTGGTTTCCTTTGTTTCCTTTTGGCAGTGAGCGGAAGGGGACTTGATATACGCGAGAGTTGAGCCCCACGGCTTTGAGTTTCAAGCGCTTCGTCTGTCGGGTATCTCAGTGTGCGCTGTCGGGATATTGTCATACTTTGCTCTTTTGCAAACAACCACTCATCACCGAAAATTTTTTCTATGCAGTGAAGTGGCCCCCTTTGTCGGTACCACTTTCCTTTTAAACAAAGGTGTAAACGGGATATGACCCCCAAATCTTGGACACTGCACAATTGTGAAAAATGACCTCCGGACAACAGGCGGGAATGATACGATTCCCGCAAGCAAAGGAGGTCGCATTCAATGGCAAAAAGCGGCAGGAGGATTTCACCCAGGCTAAA
>JAJRYJ010000059.1 GCA_024275795.1 Actinomycetes bacterium
TCGCCCGGCAACCGGAGGCTTCCGGTGACATCCGTACCACCATGTTCATCGGCATCGGTGTTACCGAGGCTGTGGCTCTCTACGCGCTGGTCATAGCCATTCTGCTTATCTTTGTTGCTTAAGAAGCGGCCGAGGAACCGAAGCCGGCGAGCCGGGGCGCCGCAGCGCGCCCGGGCCGCCGTCACGGCCGTTCATACGAGGAGCTGATTACAACGACATGTTAGAAATCGTACCTGGATTGATGATATGGACCTTGATCACTTTCGTGATCCTGCTTCTGGTTCTGAAGAAGTTTGCCTTTGGTCCCATCCAGAACATGATCGATAAGAGGCGCGACGCCATCGCCGAGAGCATAAAGGCGGCGGACGAGACCCGCCGCGAGGCCGAGCGGCTGCTCGCCGAGTACCGTGAGAGCATCGCCAACGCCAAGCACGAGGCGGAGGAGATAATCGAACGGGCGCACAAGGTGGGCGAGACCACCAAGGCCGATATCGTCAACGAGGCCAGGGAACAGGCCCAGAAAGAGGTTGACGACGCTCGCGACCAGATTCAGCGGGAGACCAGGAAGGCCATCCAGGAACTCAAGGACCAGGTAGCCGACCTCGCTATCCTCGCTGCCGGCAAGGTGACCTCCAAGGCTATCACCAGGGAGGACCACCTGCGGCTGGTCGACGAGGCGCTCTCGGAAGTCGATTTCGACGAACTCGCTGCTGAGGGAGACTGAGCTTGGGTGAAGAGCAGATAACGAACGTCTATGCCCGGGCTCTCTTCGAGGCGGCCAGGGACGCCGGTACGCTGGAGGCGACCGGAGCCGACCTGGCGCGGTTCGCCGAGGCGATGCGCGCGTCCAGCGAGTTGACGGCGGTCATGCATAACCCGAAGATCGACTCGACCACCAAGAAGAAGATAGTGGACGAGCTCACCGAGGGAGCCGACCGTATCTTCGTCAACGGGCTGAACCTGCTTATCGACAAACTCCACGCCGACCTGGTGCTTGAGCTCAACGACAGGTTCCAGGAGCTGGTCAAGCAGGAACAGGGCATCGTCGAGGTGGAGATCACGTCGGCCGTGGAGCTGGAGGAAGAGACCAAGGCAAAGATTCGTGAACGGATCGAGCACGCCACCCGCAAGAAGGTCGAGTTGAAGGAATCCGTAGAGGATGACATCATCGGCGGGCTGGTGCTCAGATTCGGAGATGTAATTGTGGATGGAAGCCTGAAGGCGAGGCTAGAACAGCTGCGCTCCAGGCTTGCCCAAGCTAATTTAGGGAGTGAGGATAGCTTTGAAACTGCGTCCTGAAGAAATCACCGCGGTTCTCAAGAACCAGATTGAGAACTACGAGGCCGAAGTAGAGGTCGAGGAAGTAGGCCGCGTGCTTGAAGTGGGAGACGGTATCGCCCGTGTCCACGGGCTCGAGAACGCCATGGCCTCGGAAATGCTCGAGTTCCCGCATGACGTTGTCGGACTGGCGCTGAACCTGGAAGAGGATAACGTCGGCGCCGTACTCATGGGTGAAGACACCCATATCTCGGAGGGTGACTTAGTCAAGCGCACCGGCAGGGTCATGAGCGTGCCCGTGGGCGAGGCCATGGTCGGGCGCGTCGTCAACGCCCTGGGCCGGCCCATCGACGACAAGGGACCCATCGAGACATCTGAATACCGCCCGGTGGAGTTCAAGGCCCCCGGCGTGGTCGAGAGGCAGCCGGTGGACACGCCGCTGCAGACCGGCCTCAAGGCCGTGGACGCCATGATTCCCATCGGCCGCGGCCAGCGTGAGCTGATCATCGGTGACCGCCGTACCGGCAAGACAGCCGTCGGCATCGACGCCATCATTAACCAGAAGGGGCAGGATGTCATCTGCATCTACGTCGCCATCGGCCAGAAGGCCTCCAATGTGGCCGGCGTGGTGCAGAAGCTGGAGGAGCACGGCGCCATGGACTACACCATCGTGGTGATGGCGTCCGCCTCGGAGCGCGCGCCGCTGAAGTTCCTGGCACCCTTCTCCGGATGCGCCATGGGTGAATATTTCTGCTATAACGGCAAGGACGCGCTCTGTGTCTATGACGACCTTTCCAAGCACGCCGACGCCTACCGCCAGATGTCGCTGCTGCTCAGGCGCCCGCCGGGACGCGAGGCCTATCCGGGCGACGTCTTCTACCTGCATTCGCGCCTGCTGGAGCGGGCCGTGAGGATGCGGAACGATATCGGCGGCGGCTCGCTGACGGCGCTGCCGGTGATCGAGACCCAGGCCGGTGACGTTTCGGCCTATATCCCGACCAACGTCATCTCCATCACCGACGGGCAGATCTACCTTGAGCCGGACCTCTTTTACTCCGGCGTCAGGCCCGCCATCAACGTCGGCATCTCCGTCAGCCGCGTCGGCGGCAACGCCCAGATCAAGGCGATGAAGAAGGTGGCCGGCATGCTCAGGCTCGATCTCGCCCAGTACAACGAGCTCAAGGCCTTCGCCCAGTTCGGGTCGGAGCTGGATGCCCAGACCCAGGCGCAGCTGGCCCGCGGCGAGCGTATGGTGGAGGCCCTCAATCAGGGCCAGTACGAGCCCATGCCCGTTGAGGAACAGGTCGCCGTCATCTTCGCGGCCACACAGGGGTATCTGGACAGCATCGAAGTCGATCGTGTGGCCGACTTCAACAACGGCCTGCGCGACACCATGCGCAGCCAGCATCAGGATATCCTCGATACCATCCGCGAGGAGAAGGACATCTCTGAAGAGACGGATAAAAAGCTGCGTGCCGCCATGGAAGCCTATGTCAAGGACTTCGCGCCCGACACTGAAGACGCAGGCATACCGGCCGCCGCAGACACTTACGAAGGAGAGGCGGCAGCCGGATAAGCGCCGGCACGCTGAGGGCCGCGGCTGGATAATGACTGGATAGGACATGGCACAGCTACAGGACATATCACGGCGGATCACTTCCGTCACGAATACGCGCAAGACCACCAAGGCGATGGAGATGGTGGCCGGCGCCCGCCTGCGGCGCGCCCAGACCCGCATCGAGGCGCTCAGGCCCTATGCCGAGCGTATGATCGAGCTGATGCAGGAGGTGGGCAGGCACGCAGACCCGGGAGAGCAGTTCGCGCTGCTGGAGACCCACGAGGAGGAGAAGCGCATCGGCATCGTCATGCTTACGGGAGACCGGGGGCTCGCCGGCGGTTTCAATTCCAACATCCTGCGCCGAGGCCTGATGCTTCACGATGAGATCCAGGCTCAGGGCAAGGAAGTGGTATGGATCGTCATCGGCAAGAAGGGCGTATCCACCATGCGTTTCCGGGGTTACGAGCTTCAAGAGTCCATCCAGGGGATCACGGACCGCCCCAAGTACACGGACGCGGCCGATATCTCGCACCGCATTGTCAGCATGTACGAGAACTACGAGCTGGACAGGGTGCACCTGGTCTACAACCATTTCAAGTCGCCCATGGAACAGATCGTTACCGAGGAAGTCATCCTGCCGCTGGGCGGAGAGGTGGCGGAGGTCATCGCCGCCGCCGAGGCCGAGGGCGCCATCGAGGGAGATTTCATCTATGAGCCCAACGCCACGGTGATCCTGAACGAACTGCTTCCCACATACGTGGAGACGGCGCTCTACAGGGCGCTGCTGGAATCGACGGCCAGCGAGCACGGCGCCCGCATGACCGCCATGCGCAGCGCCTCGGAGAACGCCGAGGAGATGATCGAGCATCTGACGCTGATGATGAACAGGGCGCGCCAGGCAGCCATCACCCAGGAGATTCTCGAGGTGGTCGGCGGCGCTGAGGCGCTCGCATAGTCTTGAACGGTTTTTTTCAACGGCTTTCACGGTAACTGAAACAGGAGAGGACATGAACACAGGAAAGATAGTCGAAGTCATCGGACCGGTAATCGACGTCAAGTTCGACGATGAGTTGCCGGCCATCTACAACGCCCTCGAGATCCAGATCCCCCAGGAGGACGGCAAGACCACCAGGCTGATAGCCGAGGTGCAGCAGCACCTGGGTGACAACAAGGTGCGCTCCGTCGCCCTGGACTCCACGGACGGCATCGCCCGCGGTCTTGACGCGGTCGACACCGGCGATAACATCAAGGTCCCCGTCGGGGCCGGCACCCTGGGGCGCCTGTTCAACGTCACCGGCGACGTCATCGACGGCAAGGGAGACGTGACGGTGGACGACCGGTGGCCGATCCACCGCGAGGCCCCCGACTTCGAGGACCTGGAACCGACGGATGAGATCTTCGAGACCGGCATCAAGGTCATCGACCTGCTGGCCCCGTACGTCAAGGGCGGCAAGACCGGCCTCTTCGGCGGCGCCGGCGTGGGCAAGACCGTGCTGATCATGGAGCTGATCAACAACATCGCCAAGGAGCACGGCGGCGTCTCCGTGGTCTCCGGCGTGGGTGAGCGCACGCGTGAGGGGAACGACCTCTACCTGGAGATGACCGAGTCCGGCGTCCTCGACAAGACCTGCCTGGTCTACGGCCAGATGAACGAGCCGCCGGGAGCACGCCTGCGCGTGGGCCTCACGGCCCTGACCATGGCCGAGTACTTCCGCGATCAGCAGGGACAGGACGTGCTCTATTTCCTGGATAACATCTTCCGCTTCACCCAGGCGGGCTCCGAGGTGAGCGCGCTGCTGGGCCGCATGCCTTCCGCCGTGGGTTACCAGCCGACGCTGACCACCGAGATGGGCGAGCTGCAGGAGCGCATCACCTCCACTAAGAACGGCTCCATCACCTCGGTGCAGGCGGTCTATGTCCCGGCTGACGACCTCACGGACCCGGCGCCGGCCAACACCTTCGCGCACCTGGACGCGACTACCGTCCTTTCCCGGGCGATCGTCGAGAAGGGCATCTACCCGGCGGTCGACCCGCTGGATTCCACCTCGCGCATCCTGTCCCCCGACGCTGTCGGTCAGGAACACTACGATGTGGCCACCCAGGTTCAGGAGATCCTGCAGCGTTACAAGGACCTGCAGGATATCATCGCCATCCTCGGTATGGACGAGCTCTCGGATGAGGACAAGCAGACGGTGCAGCGCGCTCGCAAGCTGGAGCGCTTCCTGTCGCAGCCCTTCCATGTTGCCGAGACCTTCACGGGACAGGCCGGCAAATACGTACCGCTGACTGAAACGGTGCGTGGCTTCAAGGAGATCATGGAAGGCAAGCACGACGACCTGCCCGAGCAGGCGTTCTACATGGTCGGACCCATAGAGGAAGCTGTCAAGAAGGCCCAGGAAATGGGCGGAGAGGAAGCTGCAGGTGACGAGGAAGCCGCCTGACAGTCAGGCAGGGCTCATTGACGAGGCATATGGAACCGGACGATAACCAGAAATGTAAACTGAAATGCGAGATCGTCACGCCTGAGGGCTTGTTGTACGATGATTGCGCGATGATGGTCGTAGTTCCCGGTCAGGCCGGCGAGCTGGGAATCCTGCCGCGGCATGCCCCGATCGTCTCCAGGACCATCATCGGCAAGGTGATGGTCAAGGGCGAGGGCGGACAACGTGAGCGCTTCGCCGTCGGCGGCGGTTACGTCAAGGTGCAGTATGATCGGCTGCTGCTGACCGTGGATACGGCAGAGAAGGCTTCCGAGATAGACGTGGAGCGGTCCCGGAAAGCGCTGGCCCGCGCTGAAGAGTGGCTGGAGAAGGCCCGCCAGGGAGACTCCCAGGCGGACATCAACCGCGCCCAGAGCTCCATGCGCAGGGCGCGCAACCGGCTCAAGGTGGCGGGGGGAGAGTAAGAGGAGATTGGCTTTGGCTGGACGAATGATGCAGAATAAGCATCATTCGCAGAGTGAAGTCAATTTCCAGCTTCCGGGGTTAGCATGCAGAAATTCCTCATCAACGGAGGTATCCCCCTGGCCGGCACGGTCAGGGTCTCCGGGGCCAAGAACTCGGCCCTGAAGTTGATGGCGGCTTCGCTGCTGACGTCGGAGAAGACGGTCCTGCACAACGTCCCCCTGATCAAGGATGTCTATACCATGGCCGATGTGCTCAGGGCCATCGGCGCCAATGTTCTCATCAGCCCGGATCGCGTGGAGATCGATCCCTCCGGTGAACTTTCCCATACAACGCCGTATGAGCTGGTGCGCAAGATGCGCGCCTCCA
>JAJRYJ010000060.1 GCA_024275795.1 Actinomycetes bacterium
AGCGGATGTCTACTTCGGCGCCGGCTCACTACAGATGGCCGCCTGATGACTGTTATGCTGGCATGCAGAATGAAGAAGGAAGAGAAAAACCTTTACACCTTAAACCGGGAAAAAGTTGTCTTGACAATGGGGTCCACTTCAGGCGAAGTCGAAGAGAAGTTTACCCAAGAAGGTATTGATGAATTCTATCCTGGCGTTGTAAAGCAGGAAACCGAAGGGCAGCTTGCTTCATACTACCAAGACTTATTCTTCCGTCTTGGTCAGCGAAACCACCTGCTGGTTCTGGCTCTAGAAAAACAAGTTCGGCTTGAAAAAGACACAAGGCTAATATTGAGCGACGAATTCGAACTGCCCGTGGCGCATGTCGCTTCAATACCCGCAACTGATAAAGACGCCGAGTCTCTTGAAATATTCCTTTATACACTTTCAGAGATTTCTAGAATGGGTCACCATATCAAGTTTGTTCCCGATTACTGCATATCACAATATAATTGCGTGAGCTTCGCCAATGATCTATTAATTGGATTTAATATTCTGAGTGATAGAATTGAGCTTTCCCGACCGGTCCCATCTTTTTTCAGAAAAGGTTTAGCGGAACGACTGTCAAAAATGTTTCCTGAAGAAAAACTCTGGGCAACAAAGGGAATCGGGGTCGCACGAGATGGTAAATATTTCTGGCAAGACATGCCAGCAAACATATTGAATGCAAATGAGCAGGAGGTATCTTGATGCTACCATTGGATAAAAAAACTGTTATTACCAAGACCTGGTTCGATGGCGAAGACCAAATGGAAAAAATCCGGGAGTACGAGAATGGAGAAGCTTTAGTACCAATTAATGCTGTCCTTGAAGAGAAATCGCCTGCGGAGATGTTCTTCTTTGATCATGCAACACCCAGACATGTCATTGAATTCATCGATGACAGAAATACTTTAGTCAAGGTTGTTGAATTTCGTGGCAACCTTGTTGAGGAAGATGGGGATTGGTACTTCGTAGGAAAAAGAGCAATCGGTTTGCTGAATGATCTACTGAGAGCCAGCGCAGCAAAGAAGATTGAGCTGAGCAATGAACTGATGGAGGCGCTTTTAGAGACGAACTAGCTGACAGCTCATGGACTCCAAACCAGTGTAATGAGCGGCTTTGTTGAAGCAAGGCCGCTTTTTCTTTTCCAAAAGGGGGAATTTATGCGACCGCGGGGAGCCGTCGTCAGGGCGTAGCCCAGACTTCCCGTCGTTTCGCAGAGAGACTTGTATCGAGGGAAACCGTAGGTCGAAATGACGGGAAGTCTGGGCTCATTTTGACCTACAAAATGAGACCAGACGACGCTGGATTGGAGTGGGCTCGATGCCCCGTAGAGACAGTTAATTCCCCCCTTTGTTTTTAAGTTTAAGCAGGTGTTTTAGGTCTTGATTTGGGGTCTTGATCTGAAATCAGAAGGCGTTTCAATGCCTGGTTCTTGATGTATCTGCCTCTTACTATCGGGTCTTTCAACTAGGAGTAAGGGGCAGTGTAATACCCTGGCTCACGTATCCGGGTGTTGTAATCGGGTATTGCAGCGGATTACAACAGGCGATGCAACACCCTCTCCACTGCTTTTCCACAATGCGTCTGTTAAAAAGGTCTGGCAATTATTCCTGAAACGTAATACAAATAAGAAACCATGAGATGTGTAATTTACCTTCGGGTTTCAACCAGAGAGCAGGCTGAGGGCGGTTATTCCATTCCCGCCCAGAGAGAAGCCTGTACTAAACTGATCCAGGAAAAGGGCTGGACGTTTGTTGATGAGTACTCAGACCGGGGCGAATCAGCAGTAAGCGTGAAAAGAGCCCAGCTTCAGGAAATGCTCTCCCGCATCAAGAAAGATAAGGATATTGATGCCATCATCATCCACAAGATAGATCGGCTGGCAAGAAATCTGGAAGATCACGTAGCTATCAAAGCGATTCTGAAGCGTTCCGAGACACAGCTGGTCTCAGTAGTTGAAAACATAGAAGACAGCGCCTCAGGAAGGCTCGTAGAGGGCATCCATGCGCTGATGGCTGAGTTCTACTCATCCAATCTGTCATCAGAAGTTAAGAAAGGTATGACGCAGAAAGCAAGAAGTGGCGGCATCCTCACCCGCGCCCCTGTCGGCTACAAAAACGTCAAAGAGATAATCGAAGGACGAAATATCGCCAAGGTGGTTGTTGATACCGAAATGGCTCCGCTGGTGAAGGAAGCTTTCAAGCTCTACGCCTAGGGTAATTATTCTCTCTCCGAGCTCCAGAAGATCATGAAGAAAAAGGGCCTCAGGAACAAATCATCAAAG
Organism: Actinomycetes bacterium; assembly: GCA_024275795.1. Classification (GTDB taxonomy): domain Bacteria; phylum Actinomycetota; class Thermoleophilia; order BMS3ABIN01; family BMS3ABIN01; genus JAJRYJ01. The sequence goes on from JAJRYJ010000060.1 coordinate 2,309, forward strand.
CGAAGACCATATCCCGTATTCAGCAAGTCCTCAATCGCCGCCATGCTCCAGAACAAGATATATGCTGGGATAGTGACATACAAAGGCATTGAGTACCCGGGACTGCATGAGCCATTGGTGGAAATGTCGCTGTTTCAAACCGTTCAGGAAGTGATGAGATCGAGAGACCAGGCCGGTGAGAGAAAAAGGAAGCATCCCCATTACCTTAAAGGAACCCTCTATTGCGGTGATTGCGGCTCAAGACTCTCATTCCTGATAGCCAAAGGGAAGTATCCATATTTCTACTGTCTGGGGCGGCACAGGAAGAACGGCTGCTCTCAGCAATATGTGAGTGTTGACGAGGTAGAAAAGGCGGTTGAAAAACTCTATGAAAAGGTTCAGCTCTCCCCCGGCTGGGTGATGAAGCTTAAGGCGGAATGCCAGCAGGAGCTTTTATCTAGAACATCCTCCTCACTTCTTGAAAGAAAATCACTGGCAAAGAAGATTGATGACTTGACAAATAAACGCTTCAAATTGCTTGAGGCTTATTACGCTGAAGCGATCACGATTGACCTTTTGAAGCTGGAACAGGAGCAATTGGTTTCCGAGATAGCATCCTGCGAAGAAAGACTGAAAACACTGGATACGAAACTGGAAAGCACGGAAAGAATACTGGAGATAGCTATTGAGTTGGCTGGTAAGTGCAGTGAGGCTTATATGAATTCCAGACCAGCCAACAGAAGACTTTTCAATCAGGCTTTCTTTGAGAAAATCTACGTAACAGACGGGGAAATAGAAAAAGTCCAGCAGACTGAGCTTTATCAGGCTATCCTCTCGAACAAAGGTTCGAATAAGAACTGTTTGGTCGGGACGGCCGGACTTGAACCGGCGACCCCTTGACCCCCAGTCAAGTGCGCTACCAGACTGCGCCACGTCCCGAGTGCAGTTGAGCATTATACCACAGGAGCCTTTCCCGGGGCGCTAGCCGCTGCTGCCGAAGCCTCCGTCGCCGCGCCTGCTGTCTGGAAGCTCGTCGACCAGCTCGAACTGCGGCTGCTCCACAGGCATGACCACCAGCTGGGCGATGCGGTCGCCGGCCTTGATCTGAAAATCGGCATGGCTGGTGTTCTGCAGGATTACCTTTATCTCGCCGCGATAACTGCTGTCGATGAGACCTGGTGAGTTGGTGAGCGTAATACCGTGTTTGGCGGCTAGCCCCGAGCGCGGCTGCACGAAGCCGCCATATCCGGGCGGAATCGCAATGGCGATGCCCGTGGCCACCAGCGCCCTCTCCCCCTCCCCCAGCACCAGGTCTTCAACGCTGGCCAGGTCAACGCCGGCGTCACCTTCATCATAGGCGAACGACGGAATCGTCGCCCGCGGGTTCAGTTTCTTGATTGCAATATGCACGGCGTCAGTTTACCATAGCCTGCCCTGGCGCTCAGGTAACCCGGAACTTCCGAATTCACGCGCTCAGCGTCTCTCAGAAAAAGTTATTGAACTTTGTGAACCAACGTCCCTAGAGTACCTCGACGATGGCGGGGCCGTCGTGCCTCAGGGCCTCCCTCAACGCCTTGCGCAGCTCGCCCCGTTTCTTCACGCGCACACCGAAGCCGCCGCAGTTCCTGGCGTAGCGGGCGAAGTCCGGGTTGCGCAGGTCCGTCTCCCACGCCTCCAGCCAGCCCGCCTGCCGCTGCTCCTTCGATATCATCCCCAGCTCGCCGTTATTCATCACAAGGCAGGTGATGTTCATATCGTACTTGACCGCCGTGGTGAACTCGGCCAGGTACTGGCCGAAGCCGCCGTCGCCGACCACGGCGATGATGGGATGCTGCGGACGCGCCGCCCAGGCGCCCATCGCCGCCGGAAATCCGAAGCCGATGGAACCAAGGTAGCCGGACATCAGCGTCACCTGGTTATGCTTGCTCTCCAGGTAGCGCCCGAAGGAATAGGTGTTGTCGCCCACGTCCACGGCGAAGATGGCGTCGTCTGGCGCCAGGTCGCCCAGCGCCGCGAAGACAGCCGCCGAGCTGACGCCGCGGCCGTTGTCCTGCCGCTGGCGCCGTTTTTTCTCTTGCCGCCACAGTCGCCAGCGTTCGGCCACCTGGCCTCTCTGGTCGACTGCCGCGGGGCTGTCCAGCCCCTCCAGCATCAACCCCGCAGTGATACCGGCATCGCCCCAGACGGGCACCGTCACCTGGTGGAAACGGCCCAGCGTCATCTGGTCGTAGTCCACCTGGATGGTGGGTTTGTGGGGATCGATGCCGGTATGTTCGGAAAAGGAAGCGCCGAAGACGATCAGCAGGTCCGCCTTGTTCATCATCCAGCTCGAGACCGGCGTGCCGCTGCGCCCCAGCACCCCCGTCGCCAGCGGATGGCTGTCCGCAATCTGCCCCTTTGCCTTGAAGGTGGTCAGCAGCGGCGCTCCCAGGCGCTCCGCCAGCGCCGTCACCGGTCCCATGGCATGGCGCGCCCCGCAGCCGGCGATGATGACGGGCCGCCCGGCCTCGTTGATCCGGACTATCGCTTCCCGCAGCTCAAGCGCCGGCGGCGCGATGTCGCTGTCGCCGATGCGCCCCCGCGGCTGCGAGGGCAGGGCGTCCGCCGGCGCGTCCAGGGGCTGCACCGAATCCGGGAATATCAGGTGCGCCACGTCGCGCTCGACGCGGGCGTGCTTCAGGGCCAGCGTTATCAGCTCGGCGTGGTTGCTGTCGCGCAGCACCGGCTGACTGAAGGCTGTTACCTCGTTGAAGGCGGCGTTCAGGTCGATCTCCTGGAAGGTGCCGGGCCCGGAGACCTGCACCTTCACCTGGCCCGTGAGCGCCAGCAGCGGCACCCGGTCCGTCCGCGCGTCCCAGAGCCCGGTCAGCAGGTTGGTGGCGCCCGGCCCGGCTATTGTCATGCAGGCGGCCGGGTAACCGGTAAGCTTGGCGAAACCGGAACAGGCGAAGGCGGCGGCGCCCTCGTGCCGGATGCCGATATAGGTGAGGTTGCCCTTCTCCACCTGGCGGCGCACGGCGTCGGCCATGCCGAGGATGGAGAAGCCGACCATGCCGAAAACGTGGGTAACGCCCCAGTTGACCATGGTCTGCACCATCACGTCGCTGATACTGCGGCCGCTGCGGACCACCTCCTCCACCTGGACGTAGACGCCGTCCTTGCGCTCCTCCACCGGGTAGGTGGCCACCGGCGCGTGCACCCCCCGCGGGTCCTCGCCCGTGAAGGGGTCGTATCCCCAGCCGTGCCAGGGGCATATCAACTTTCCCGCCTCAAGTGTGCCTTCGAACAACGGTCCACCCTGGTGGGCGCAGCGCCCGTCCAGGGCGGCGTATCTGCCATCCAGTCGTATCAGCGCCAGCTCCCTTCCGCAGCAGTCCACCTTCTTCACCCGGCCGTCCTTCATCTCCGCCCTCTCCGCAGCCTTGTGCCATCTCAGAGCAGTCTCCTCCACCGCAGCCTGCTCGCGATCGTCCTGGAAACCCACGCGCCAGTGACTGCCGTCGCAGAAGGGCTTGTTGCGGGAGCCGCCGCAGCGGCAGAGTGTGTAGTGTTCCCTCGAAGACCCCCTGCCCCAGTGGATGCCGCTCTTGAGCCTGACGCCGCCACGCACGCGGTAGGGACCGTTCCTGAAAACGACTATTTCCGGCTGCGCGTCACGGTTGCGGTAAACCTTGCCACCCCATGTGTAGCTCAAGGCCCCGGAGGGGCAGAGGCCGATGACGTCGCGTATGCGTTTCGGGGTCGCCGCATCCGGATCTATCCATGGTTCCGCATCCAGCTTCCAGACCGGATAGCCCCTGTCCGTGCAGTAGCCCGCATGCGAACAGATGCTGCGATTATCATGGATGGTGATTTTGCCGTTGCGGGATCTGTAGTTCACGCGCCTGTCGGCGGCGCCGTCCGTCAGGCGTGCTGAATTGAATCCGTTCTTCGCATGAGTGCCGTCGCAGAAGGGCTTGTTGCGGGAGCCGCCGCAGCGGCAGAGCATGAGGTCGTCGCCCGCCTCGAGCGGTTCCCCCCGGGCGTCCGTGAGCCTGGAGAGGAAGCGGACATGGTATGGTCCGTTCCGTGTGGGATTGATGAACGGTTCCCTGTGGCGTTTCTTTTTCCTGGGGGACATCAAGACAACTCCCTGTCCGGAGACATTTTCTTCAACAGGCATAATTGAACATACATAATACCGATGACGCTCGCGCCCGGGCGTATGCCTGTAATGCGGGATACCCGCATGCCCGCGCCGCTTAAACTTTTTCCAGCAGGGAGATGATGCGCTCGTCACCGGTCTGCAGGGCGAGCCAGGCGGCATCGGCGTAGGCGATCAGTTCATCACCGCGTTCACTCTGGATGACGCATTTGCCGGGGTCGGCGCCCTGTTCAAGCAGCAGGCGCACGCACTCGACGCTGCCGCTGACCACGGCTGTATGCAGGGGGGTTCCCTTGAGACCGTGGCGATTTATCACTCCCTCCAGCTCGCTCCGAGGCGCATAGATGTCGACGGCTCCGGGTTCGTCAGACAGAGCCCGCCGCAGGCCCGCCTCGTTGTTTTCAGCCGCCAGCTGGTGCAGATCCATGCTGGTCCTTATCGCTCAGGGGGGAACAGGCCGGTGAGCATGGCGCTTTCCAGGATATATTCGCCGTAGGAAGACTCAAACCGGCTGCGTGTCAGCGCCGTGCCCCCGGGGATATCGGGCATGTCATCACTAGGTGTGTAAATCGTGAGGCGATAGGCACGGGGCCTTGGCGGACAAGGGCCGGCATAACCGATTCCACCCTCATAGTTGCCGCCCTCCGTGGTGCCTTCCACCTTCGAGATCTCCTGCCCGGCGCTGAAACTAGTCGTTGAGGCAGGAATGTTATAGACGGCCCAGTAGCGGCAGGCGTCATCAGCGGTGCCTTCCGCGCCATCGCCTCCACCGCAGCCCGAAAGCGATGCAGACACCGCCGACATCGCCGTCATGGCCAGCGCCAGTACAAGCATTCTTAAAAAGATGCGCGCCGGCCACCGTGCGGGCCTCGTATCAGCATTCATTTCAGCATACCCCTCGCTCAATCCGTATCCGGCTGCCGCTTCCCTTCCCGTCCTTTAAGCATGTACTTCGCGAAGCGCTCCACTTCCTCCCTGGGAAGCCGGGCGCTGACGATCACTCCCTCCTGGATGCTTTCGATCTCAACGTCTGACCCAAGCCTGTAGACCTCGCCGATTGACCTGCCGTCGCCGTAGGGAAACATCATTTCGACGCTGACGAGCCTGGCATTGAAGAAGTCGCGCACCCTTTCCTTGAGCCGCTCAAGCCCTTCTCCGTTGCAGGCCGACACGAAGACGGCGTCCGGGTATATGCGCCTGAGGAACGCCTCCTGTTCCGGCTCCAGCAGATCGATCTTGTTCAGTACCAGCAGCCTGGGGATGCCTTCGGCTTCGATCGCATCCAGCACCGAATCGACGGCGGCGTTCATCTGCTCAAGTTCATCTTCATGGTTGGAGGCGTCGGCCACGTGAAGTATCAAGTGCGCCACCAGGGTCTCCTCCAGCGTCGAGTGGAAAGCCTCGACCAGCTGATGAGGCAGTTTGCGGATGAACCCCACTGTATCAGTAAGCAGATAGGTCTGTCCGGCAAACTCGTAAGCCCGAGTCGTCGGATCCACGGTCTCGAAAAGCCTGTCCCTGACGGCCACCTGGCTGCTGGTAAGCGCGTTCAGCAACGTGGATTTGCCCGTGTTGGTATAACCGGCCAGGGCTATCAGCGGCAGCCGCGAAGCCAGCCGTGAACGGCGCATGACCTCACGGGATGAGGATACGTCCCGCAGGCGCTTCTTGACGGTGCTGATGCGCTTACGGGCCACGCGGCGGTCGACCTCCAGCTGAGTCTCGCCGGGGCCCCTGGTGCCGATGCCTCCACCCAGCCTCGAGAGTGCGATGCCCTTGCCGGTCATACGGCTCAGGTTGAACTGGAGCTGCGCCAGCTCCACCTGCAGCTTACCCTCTGCCGTATGGGCGTGCTGGGCGAAGATGTCGAGGATGAGGGCGGCGCGGTCGATGACCCGGAGGCCGAGCCTGTCCTCCAGATTGCGTTGCTGGTTGGGCGTCAGTTCATCTTCCACCACCACCAGGTCGGGTTCCAGGCGGCCCAGCTCGCTCTGCAAATCAGCCAGCTTGCCCTTGCCGAAATAGGTGCGCGGGTCCGGTCGGTCGCGCCGCTGCACCATCTCTCCAACGACCTCGGCGCCGGCGGTCGCCAGCAGCTCCTTGAGCTCCAACAGCTCGTCGACTCCTTCAGGCGGAGCCGGTCCCGGCAGAACCGCCATCAGGTAAGCCTTTTCCATCGGGCGGTCGTCCCCCTCTTTTTAGAGGTTGTCCCTGATGCGCTCCAGCGCCTCGCTGATGCGCTCGTCCGGAGCCGTGAGCGATATGCGCACGAACCCCTCGCCGCTGGGACCGTAGCCGGAGCCCGGAGGCACGACGACACCGCACTTGTCCAGCACCATGTCCGCGAACGAGTTGGATGTATAGCCCTCGGGCACGCGTATCCAGATGTAGATGGTCGCCTTAGGCGGTGTCACCTCGATGCCGATATCCCTGAGCGTGTCCACCACCAGGTCGCGGCGCCGGCTGTAGATCTCACACATCTCACGCACGCACTCCTGCGATCCGCTGAGGGCGAAGGCCGCCGTGCGTTGCAGGGCGCTGAACATACCCGAATCCATGTTGCTCTTGAGCGTCCAGTACTTGGCTATGATGTCGGCGTTGCCCACGACAGCGCCGATGCGCCAGCCGGTCATGTTGTAGGTCTTGGAAAGGGAGAATAACTCGATACCCGCCTCCCGGGCCCCGGGCGTCTCCAGGTAGCTGGGCGCCACGTAGCCGTCGAAGGTTATCTCCGAATAGGCGTTGTCGTGGATGATGGCGATGTCATGTTCCCGGCCGAAAGCCGCCAACCGCTCGAAGAAGTCATCCCCCTGCTCCAGTACGGCGCCGGTGGGATTATTCGGATAGTTGCAGAACAGCATCCGCGAACGCTCCAGCACATCTTCCGGGATGCCATCCAGGTCCGGTTTGAAGCCCTGTTCCGGCAGCAGCGGCAGCGGATAAGGTTCGCCCCCCGCCAGGATAGGACCACTCGTGTAGACAGGATACCCGGGATCGGCACTCAGGCAGAGGTCTCCCTCATCGAGGAAGTTGAAACAGATATGGGCGATGGCCTCCTTGGCTCCCAGAAGCGGGAAGACCTCAGTCTCCGGATCCAGCTCGACACCGAAGCGCTGCCTGTAGAAATCAGCCACGGCCTTGCGGAACTCGTCAGTGCCGCGGTTGGTAGGATACTGATGGTTGGCGGGGTCGGCCACCTGGCGCTGCATCTCCTCAACAATGTGCGCCGGCGTGGGCGTATCGGGGTCGCCGATGCCGAGGCTGATGACGTCCACCCCCTGCTTGCGCTTCTCGGCGATCTTGCGCTCGATCTCCGCGAAAAGGTATGGGGGAAGTCCGTCCATGCGCCGTGAGTATCTCATCGCTACAGCTCCTTGATTCTCTTGACCAGGTCGTCAGACATGGTTCCTGAATATATCTCCTCGGCCGGTCCGCTCATCACTACGTTCATCTCCTGGTCCACGTCAACCACCAGGTCGCCGCCGGGCAGATGCACGGTTATGGGGCTGTCCATCTCCCTTGCCCTGTGTGCGGCCACGGCGACGGCGCAGGCGCCGGTGCCGCAGGCGCTGGTCTCCCCCACGCCCCGCTCCCATACGCGCATCTCCACTTCCGAGGGGCCGAGGATGTTCATGAACTCCACGTTGGTGCGGTTGGGGAACAGGGCATGGTTTTCGATCTCCGGGCCCAGCAGCCTGATGTCCAGGTTGTCCAGGTCATCCGACTCGATGACGCAGTGCGGATTGCCCATGTCCACGAAGGTGAACTGGTATTCGTTCATGCCGGCCTCGAGCCAGGCCCCCACGGCTTCACTCTCACCGGGTACGCCCGCATAGCCCTTGATGCCGGGCCCGCCGAGACGCGCTACGCCCATGTTGACCGTGATCAGGCCGTTGCGCCTGACGTTTACGGGCATCGGGCCCGCGTCCGTCTCGATCAGCAGCTTGCGCCTGCCCTCCGCATAGCCCCAGTCCACCAGGAAGCGCGCCAGCATGCGGATGCCGTTGCCGCACATCTCGGCGCAGCTGCCGTCCGGGTTGTGTATCTCCAGTTTGAAGTCAGCCTTGCGGGAGGGACCCCAGGCGAGAATGCCGTCGCCGCCGATGCCGAAATGACGATCGCAGATTGCCACGGAACGCTCTGGTGTCAACTTGAAAGGCAGCTCCACGGTCGCGACGATGATGTAATCGTTGCCCAGTCCCTGCCACTTGGAAAACTCTGCCTGAGGCGCCATATCTCGCATTACCTGCCACTGGACTGCTTGAACAGACTGATGATTGACCGCCTAAGCGCGACGCCGTTTCTCCAGGCTCCCGACTATCCGCTCGACAACCGCCTCCGGCGCGCTCCCGGTCAGCTCGATTCTAACAACATCAGGCATCTTTCGCATCCAGGTGAGCTGACGCTTGGCGTAGCGCCTGCTGTCTCGGCGGATGACCTCCAGGGCCTCATCCAGCGTGAGCCTGCCGTCAAGATGATCACACAGCGCCGCAAAGCCGATGGCCTGGGACGCAGTTCTCGAAACCTTGCCCCGGCGGGCCTTTCGCACCTCTTCGAGAACCCCCAGTTCAACCATGCGGCCAACCCTGCGGTCGATGCGCCTGTATAGCTCACCTCGTTCCAGCTCCAGGGCGAAACAGAGCGTTTCGCCATGGTGCGACTCCCCGGACCACAGCCTGTCGCGCCGGGGCCTCCATCCTTGCGGCGATGCCTCGGCGATCTCCAGCGCCCTCATCAACCGCCTCGGATTATGCCGGTCAATAGCCGTTGCCGCTTCCGGGTCGAGCCTCTCCAGTTCGGCGAAGGCCGCCTCGACGCCCTCTTCCTCCACAAACCGCCGCCAGCGTTCCCTGTCACCTTCACCGGGAAAATCAAACCCCCCCAGCACCGACCTCACATATAGCCCCGTCCCCCCCGCCAGCACCGGCAGTGCGCCTCGCTCCAGGAGGCCGGCGATCACGGTCTCCGCTTCGCCAGCGTAACGGGCGGCGCTGTATTCCTCATCGAGCCCCACGTGGGCGATGAGATGGTGCGGCGCCAGCTCGAGCAGCGCGGTTCCCGGCTGGTCGGTAAGTATGGGGAGGCCACGGTAGACCTGCATCGAGTCCGCGGAGACCACCTCGCCGCCGGCGGCGGCGGCGACGGCGGCGGCCACGCGGCTCTTTCCCACTGCGGTCGGTCCGAAGATGGCTAGGATCAATGACTCATGCTTTCTGTTTCTCAAGGTAAAAAATATCCAGATGTGATTTTCATCATATCAACACGAAAGTCTATTGACATCGAATACCTAATCCTATTTTATTTCAGCATGGTCACCGGGCAGGGAAATGCGGCAGCGGTCTTCCCCGGGAATCATTTGCAGAGGCTCTCGTCAAGTTTCGAAGGAAGGAGCTGCAAATGTCCAAACGCTCAGCCTTCTGGATCTTCATCATCGGCACCTCCATCTCCCTGGCCATCTTCCTCTGGCTCACCTACGACACGCATCGCCAGGTGGACGCGCTCACCCATACCGAAAACCTTAACGACCAGGTGGTCGCGGGCAAGCATGTCTGGGAGGACAAGAACTGCAACAACTGCCACACCATCCTCGGCTTCGGCGTCTATTATGCGCCGGACCTGACCAACGTCTATCAGCGCATCGGCGCCGAGGGTATCATCGCCGCCGTGCAGCGGCCGGAAGAGGTGTTCGGCGACTCCTTCCGCAAGATGCAGAACCTCAACGTCACTGACCAGGAGGCCGAGGACCTGGTGGCCTTCCTGGAGTGGACCAGCTACATCGACAACAACGACTGGCCGCCCCAGGACAGCGATAACCGCCTTTCCTCGGAAGAGCGCCGCCTGGCGGGAACCGGCCTCTCCCGGGGCGCCATCGCCTTCAAGCAGAATTGCATGGGCTGTCATTCCATCGGCGGCGCCGGTGGCAGCACCGGCCCGGCGCTGGACGACATCGGCGACAGGTACGACGCCTCACAGATAGTGAAATACATCGGTGACCCCGCATCCGTAGAACCCGGATCGAAGATGCCGGCGCAAAACGGCGTCTCACAGGAGGATCGTGAGGCCATCGGCGAATACCTGGCGAAACAGGGAGGTGGTCAATGATGAATGATGCGGCCTCGACAACAGAAACGAGCAGCGCGCCTGCCGCAGAAAAGTTTCCCTACAGCTCCCAGTTCGTGGCTTACTGGTATTTCCTGGTGGCGCTGTCGCTGTTCGTGCTGCAGATAGTGCTGGGCATCTGGCTGGCCATCAGCTACGGCTTCACCATCCCCCAGGATATCGTCGATGTACTGCCCTTCGGCATGACCAGGGCCATGCATACCAACCTGCTGGTGCTGTGGCTGCTGCTGGGGTTCATGGGCGGCGCCTATTACCTGGTGCCCGAGGAGAGTCAGCGCGAGATCTACAGCGTCAAGCTGGCTTATCTGCAGCTGGTCATCCTGGTGGTCACCGGTGTAGCCGCGTTGATAGGCTTCGCCTTCGGCTGGACCCAGGGGCGGCCCATTCTGGAGATTCCGACGCTACTTGATTTCTTCATCGTCATCGGCGCCCTGATGTTCCTGTTCAACATCGGCATGACCATCCTCAAGGGCCGCAAGACCGCCGTCACGGGAATGCTGCTGGGAGGCCTGGTTTTCCTGGCGCTGCTCTACCTGTTCGGTATGCCCTTCTACCGCAACCTCACCATCGACTGGTTCTACTGGTGGTGGGTCGTGCACCTGTGGGTCGAGGGGGCCTGGGAACTGGTCACCGCCGCCATCCTCGCCTTCGTGCTGATCAAGGTGACCGGCGTCAGACGCGAGGTTGTGGAGAAATACCTCTATCTGGAGGTGGGCCTGTTCCTGTTCACCGGCATCGCCGGCACCGGCCACCACTACTACTGGCTGGGAACGCCGGACGCCTGGCTGTGGATCGGCGGCATCTTCAGCGCCCTGGAGGTACTGCCCATCATCGCCATGGTCGTGGACACCTTCCTGACCACGCGGCGCGAGGGAGCAAAAATAAAGAACAAGGTCGTCTGGTACTTCGCAGTCGGCACTGCCGTCGGCCACATGATCGGAGCCGGCGTCTGGGGCTTCGTCCATACCCTGCCCCAGATCAACTACTACACCCACGGCAGCCAGGTGACCGCCAGCCACGGACACGTGGCCTTCTACGGCGCCTACGTGCTGCTGAACCTGACCATGTTCTGGTATGCCATCCCCAAGCTGCGCGGCCTTGCCCGGTTCAAAACCAGCGGCGCCTACTGGGGCTTCTGGATCATGGGCCTCTCGGTACTGGGCCTGGGGACGGTGTTCGGCGTCGCCGGTGTACTGCAGACCTATATCGAGCGGGTGATGAGCCTCGGCTTCATGACGGCACAGGAACAGATGCAGTTCTGGTTCCAGATTGCCATCTTCTTCGGAGTAACACTGCTGATCGGGGCGCTGGTGACCTTCTGGAGCATGTTCATCGCCAAAGGAGCCAGGCAGCCGACAGACGGCTGACGAGGACGACGGTGACGTCACCGGACACACGGAGCGCAGTCGAATCCGGCAGGATTGCTGCGAAGCAACTGCCGCCTATTCGTCCTCGTGGAATCGCGAGACCGTGAAGCGCTGGATCTGGAAATCCTCATCGGGGGAGATGCCCGCCTTCTGGCAGGCGATGTCCAGCTGCTGCTCGACGCTGTCCACCCCTTCCAGATCCGGCAACAACACGCCGCGGCGGTAGTCGCAGCTGACGATAACGCCGTGTTCCCTGCAGTCCTGCCCCTCGCAGGTGAGTACCGTCTCGGGCTCGCCCAGCACATCGACGCTGACACTGAGCTCCAGCAGCTCCGCCTCCATTACCGCGGGGAAGCGGGGATCGGCGAAGGCGGCGGACTGGGCGTTACGCACTATCTCCCTCCCCAGGTCCGGCTCCGTCGGTTCCAGGGTGCCGATACAGCCGCGCAACTGCCCCCCCTTCTTGATGCTGACGAAACAGGCGGCGCGGCGGCCGTAGAAAGCCTCATCGGGGGGCTCGGGCAGATGTTCATGCCTCGCTGCCGCCTCGATCACGGCACGGGCGAAATCCGCCGGGTTGGTCAACGGCCTGTCTTCATTTTTTTCGACGCTCTGCTCATCCATTGTTCTGTTGACCCTCCGCCTGGTTGAAGCCTCTTCTCTGCAGATGTATCGGCAGCCCGGCGCCAAGCTTCAGGAGACGACCACGCCCGCATATCCCACAACCTGGTCCAGATCGCCGGTGACATCGCCCGACGTGCGATATTTAACCAGCGTCGCCCCGGAAGCGCCGAGCTCCACCGCGGCTGAAAGCATGGCGGCAGTGGGCGCGGCGCCGCACATGGATATGGCATCAGCGGCGATTGTCTCAAGCAGACCCTTCGCATCCAGCGCCAGCACGCGCTCCAGCGCCAGGCGGTCCTTGCGCTCCGCCGTCTGCTGGCTCTCATAGTGGGACATGTCAGAACTGGCGATGATCAGCACCGACTCCCTTTGGCTCGACACGGCCCTCGCCACGGCGGAGCCGATATCCATGCAGGAGGCGCTGTCGCGAACCATCAGGCTGATGGGAACAAAGCTGAAGCCGGGGGCGAGCTGCTGCAGAAACGGCAGCTGCACCTCTATGGAGTGTTCAAATACATGGGCGGTGGCATCCTCCTTAAGCACATCGCTGTCCGAGATAATGGCGGCGGCGAGGGACTCGTCGATGGGTATATCCCCCAGGGGCAGACGCCACCTTCCCCTGGCCATCACTGAACCCGGGCTGCCGACGCCGGTGTGGTTGGGCCCGAGGATGATGAACCTGCGCGGCAGCTCCACCGAGGCATAGACGGCGCCTGCTACAGCTCCTGAATACATGTAGCCAGCATGGGGGACCATCACGCCGACGGCGCTGCCGATCCACCCGGCCGCCTCGACGGCCATCTCGCTGATCGACTGCTCCAGTTCGGCACGGTCAGCGGGGTAGAACCGGCCCGCTACCGCCGCGTCCCTGACGGATGAGATTCGGGGATCCACGCGAACACCTCCAAGGTAATGCCGACAATTCCCTTATTCCCGGGCGGCGGAAATTCAATCGTTTGCAACTGGGCTATTCGCCGGGCGCGAGACCGCCTAAACCTGTCTGCCCTTCAGGGTCGTCGAAGTCGCCGATTCGATATGCACCGTCACCAGCGGTGGTCCAGCCGGTTCCTCGGCGGAGGCATCGAGTTGCGTTTGCGTCTTCCCGTCAGCATCCACCGGCAGGGGTCTGAAGTTGACGATCTTGTTGTTGCGGGTTCTCCCGCGCAACTGCCCCTCGCCGGCGCGGCTGGGGCCCTCCACCAGCACCTCCAGCTCCCGTCCAACGAGCCCCTGGTTTATGCGGTCTGCTGTCCGTTGCACCAGCTCGATGAGCTCTTCCATGCGGCGTTTGAGCGTCACCTCCGGGACCCTGCCGGGCATTTCGGCGGCCTCGGTTCCCGGACGCGCAGAGAAGATGAAAGTGAAAGCCCCATCGAAGGCGCAGGCCTCCGCCAGCGTCATGGTACGATGGAAATCGTCCTCGCGCTCGCCGGGGAAACCGACGATGATGTCGGTGGTCAGGGCCAGATCCGGCACTTCCGTCCGCAACTTTTCCACCAGCCCCAGGTAATGCCCGCGGGTGTAACCCCGCTTCATGCGCTTGAGGATGCGCGTCGACCCCGATTGCACCGGCAGGTGCAGATGCTCACAGACGGCCGGCAGGTCGCGCATGGCCTCGATCAGGCGCTTACTGAGATCCTTCGGGTGAGAAGTGGTAAAGCGGATGCGTTCGATGCCCTCGATGGCGTCCAGCCTGGCCAGCAGGCCGGCGAAATCGGTGAAGCTTCCGGAACCGGACGCCCCCCGGCGGTCGAGACCGTAAGCGTTGACGTTCTGTCCCAGCACCGTGATCTCAATCACACCGTCGGCTGCCAGACGTGCCACCTCAGCCTCTATTTCATCAGGGGGGCGGCTGCGCTCGGGGCCGCGTACATGAGGCACCACGCAATAGCTGCAGTAGTTGGTGCAACCGGACATGGCCTGGACCCAGGCCCGACGTCGCTCGACCCTGACGGCGGGCAGGTCGGCGCTGGGCACCGGGTTGTCCTCGAAAGCGTATGCAGGCGACGGTCCTTCCGCCGCCCGCTCCAGCAGCACCGGCAGCTGTCCGATGTTCTGGGGGCCGAAGGCCACATCGATGAAGGGAAGTTCGTGGAAGATATCTTCTTGCCGCCGCTGAGCCACACAACCGCCCAGCGCCACAAGCAACCCCGGTTTCCCGCGCTTGATTCGCCGGGCCTCGCCCAGGCGTCCCTCGAGGCGGCTTTCCGCCCCCTCCCGGACGGCGCAGGTATTGAATACCAGCAGATCGGCCGCCTCGGCGTCAACGGCTGGGCGCCAGCCGTGCTCCTCGAGAACGCCGCGGATGCGCTCCGAGTCGTGGTCGTTCATCTGGCAACCAAAGGTGGTGAGATGGTAGAACACTACTTGGCGTATTCTGTAGCCCGGCTCTCCCTGATTACCGTTACCTTTATCTGACCGGGATAATCGAGCTGTTTCTCGATCTCCTTGGCGATGTCATGCGAAAGCAGGGCCGCCTCGTCATCCCCCACTTCCCCTGGCTTGACCATCACCCGGATTTCCCTGCCCGCCTGCATCACGTAGCATTTCTCAACGCCGTCCTTGCTGACTGCGATGTTCTCCAGCGATTCCAGGCGCTTGATGTAGCTCTCCAGGCTGTCCCGGCGCGCCCCCGGCCTCGCCGCGCTCACGGCGTCAGCGGCCTGCACCAGCACCGCCTCCACAGTCTGCGGCTCGATGTCCGAGTGATGCGCCTCGATGGCGTGGCAGACGGCCTTCGACTCCCGGTTCTTTTTCGCCAGGTTGGCGCCTATCTGTGTATGGGTGCCCTCCACCTGATGGTCGACGGCCTTGCCGATGTCATGCAGCAGGCCGGCGCGCTTGACGATCTTGGTGTTGGCGCCGAGCTCGGCGGCCATGATGCCCGCAAGGTGGCTGACCTCGAGCGAATGGGCCAGCACGTTCTGTCCATAACTTGTGCGGTACTTCAGGCGTCCCAGCAGCTTGATCAGATTCTCGTTGAGGCCATGCACGTTGGAGTCCAGCGTCGCCTGCTCGCCCGCCTCCATGATGGCCTTGTCGACCTCCGCCTTGGCCTGCTTGTAGGTCTCCTCGATCCTCGCGGGATGTATGCGCCCGTCGGACAGCAGCTTGGTGAGAGTCAGCCTCGCAGTCTCACGCTTGACGCCGTCAAAGCCGCTGAGCACCACGGCCTCCGGTGTATCATCGATGATCACGTCGATGCCGCTGACGTTCTCCAGTACGCGGATGTTGCGCCCCTCGCGACCGATGATGCGGCCCTTCATCTCATCCGACGGCAACGGCACCACCGAGACAGTCGTCTCGGCTGCGTGGTCGGCGGCGGTCCTCTGGATGCTCAGCGAGAGGATGTTGCGGGCGCGCCGGTCCGATTCGCGGCGGGCCTCCTCCTCCACGTTGCGGATCAGCCTGGCCATGTCGTGGCGGGCCTCCTCCTCCACCTGCTTCAGCAGCATCTCCTTGGCCTGGGCCTGGCTGATGCCAGAGATACTCTCCAGCTGGCGCCGCTGCTCCTCCAGCGTCTGCTCAAGCTCTTCCTGCATCTGTCCGATGTTCGCTTCCCGGTCCTTCAGGGACTGCTCGCGGCGCTGGTTCTCCTTCTCACGCTCAGACAGCGACTTCTCCTTGTCTTCCAGCCGCTGCTCGGCCTTCTGGACATCGAGACGCCGCTGTTTCAGTTCCGCCTCGAACTCGTCACGCATACGGTGGACCTCGTCCCGCGCCTCCACCTGGGCTGCCTTCCTTGCGGTCTCTATCTCCCTCTCCGCGTCCAGTTTCGCGCGCTCCAGCTCCTGCATGGCGGCGGAGTCCTTCGATTCGGAGATCATCTTGCGGAGGAAATAACCGATGGCAAGGGAGATGACCGCGACGACTATCGCAATCAGCACTTCAATCATTTTTTTCTCCATTCCTTAAGCCGGCCCGATCTGCACGCCGCATGCGGCCGCGCTGCCGGCACACCGATAGCATCGACTGCCCGGTTACCGCCTGAAAATGCAAAAACCGGGCATCTGCCCGGCACAAAGGTTTCCTTGTAACGCGCACCTCGTCACTGTAAATCCCAGCGTCGAGGCGCCAGGGTATTGGTTTTAGTGAAA
The DNA here is from genome assembly GCA_024275795.1 of Actinomycetes bacterium. Taxonomy (GTDB): domain Bacteria; phylum Actinomycetota; class Thermoleophilia; order BMS3ABIN01; family BMS3ABIN01; genus JAJRYJ01. The sequence continues at coordinate 18,640 of JAJRYJ010000060.1, forward strand.
GGACCCTATTCCTGATGCACTAAGTCCTGTCGACTTTTTCGTGATTGCAGCAATACCTTGTAAAAAACAAAGAAACCAAAAGGAAACAGTTGTAACTTGATCCCTGTTTGTGTATGAGCAGAAATACGAACGCTCACATTCTAGCCCCGCCGGTGGGTCATTGTCAACGGAGCCCGCTGTAAGCGGGCTCCGGTAAAAGTGCCTTGTGAATCGATATTATTCAGAGGAAATTCACACTTTTGCAGGCGTTTCCGCCTTTTCAGCCTCTTCCTCCGCCGTCTCTTCGCCTGGTTCCACGCCTGCAGCCACAAGCACCTCTGAAAGTATACGATCCGCGATCTCCTCGTTCTCCTTGAGAAACGCCTTGGCGTTGTTGCGGCCCTGCCCCAGGCGCTCGTCCCCATATGAGAAATAGGCGCCGCTCTTGCTGATGATGCCATGGGCCACGCCCATATCGAGGATATTGCCCTCGCGGGAGATGCCCTCTCCGTACATGACGTCGAACTCCGCCTGCCGGAAAGGAGGCGCCATCTTATTCTTTACCACCTTGGCGCGCACGCGGTTGCCCACGGGCTGCGTTCCCTCTTTCAGGGTCTCGATACGGCGCAGGTCCAGCCGTACCGATGCGTAGAACTTGAGCGCCTTGCCGCCGGTGGTCACCTCCGGGTTGCCGAACATTACGCCGATCTTCTCGCGCAGCTGGTTGGTGAACACGGCCACGGTGCCGGTCTTGTTGAGCGTGCCGGCCAGTTTCCGCAGGGCCTGTGACATCAGCCGCGCCTGCAGCCCTACGTGGGAATCACCCATCTCACCCTCAATCTCAGCCTTAGGTGTGAGGGCCGCCACCGAGTCCACGGCGACGATGTCCAGGGCGCCGCTGCGAATCAGCATCTCGGCGATCTCCAGCGCCTGCTCGCCGTAATCCGGCTGCGATACCAGCAGTTCGTCCACGTTGACGCCGATCCTGCGGGCATAAGCCGGATCCATCGCGTGCTCGGCATCGATGAATGCGCAGATGCCTCCCAGCTTCTGCGCCTCGGCGATCAGGTGATAGACCATGGTTGTCTTGCCTGACGCCTCCGGACCGAAGATCTCGATGACACGGCCCCGCGGCATGCCGCCGATTCCCAGGGCGATGTCCAGCGCCAGCGAGCCCGTGGGTATGGAGCTCACCTCGACGGCCGAATCATCACCCAAGCGCATAATCGATCCCTTGCCGAACTGACGTTCGATCTGGCCAACTGCAACTTCCAACGCCTTGTCCTTTTCCACTTCTGCCTCCATTCTCAAGTCAGTTGGACCGATTCCAGGGGCCGGTGCTCGGCCCCACTTGGTTTGAGGATGCTATTATACAGGGTCACTCGGACAGCTGTAAATTTTACCGGCTCAGAGACGATCTCCGCTGGCCTGATTCGGGTCTTGCCGCGGCTGCGGGCTATGGTCACATGGGGAAACCAGGGCCTTCTTTCCTTACGGTAGAGGCGTTTGGACACCAGGCCGGCCACCAGTTCGTCATGAAGCTGCCGCGGCCGGTTCACCGGTTCGGCGAAAGCGGCGGCGATCACCCGCGGGTTCCTGCCCTTCGGCAGTCCAGCCAGGCGCGTGGCGGTCATCTCGAAGGCGCTCCGGTCCTCGATGCGTTCAAGCTGATCCGCGGCCTGCTCCTGCTGACGCTCGTCCATCTCCCCAAGGAACGCCAGCGTGACATGGAGCTGCTCCGCCGGTGTCAGCCGCAGCGCCGGGTCGTCAGCGAGGTGGAGACGCTGCCATCGAACCAGGCCCCTGACCGCATCGCCGGGCAGCTCGATGGCGATGAAGAGCCTGTAGGGGGCCGCGCTCATTCGTATTTCAGCGTCCTGGCGTTGATGGCGACGATCACCGTGCTCAGGGACATCAGCGCCGCGCCCATGGCCGGATTCAGCAGGATGCCCCAGGGATAGAGCACGCCCGCCGCCAGGGGAATGGCCACGGCGTTGTAGCCGGTGGCCCAGGCCAGGTTCTGGATCATCTTGCGGTAGGTGGCCCGGGTGAGGCCCATGAGGGCGGTGATATCCCGGGGGTTGCTCTTCACCAGGATGATATCGGCCGTCTCGATGGCCACGTCGGTGCCGGCGCCCACGGCGATGCCCACGTCCGCCTGGGCCAGCGCCGGCGCGTCGTTGACGCCGTCGCCGGTCATGGCAACGATCAGGCCGCGCGACTGCACTTCCTTGATCTTGTCCGCCTTCTCGCTGGGCAGCACGCCGGCGATGTATTCATCGAGGCCAATCTGGTCCGAGACCCAGGCGGCCACCTTCTCGTTGTCGCCGGTGAGCATGATGCAGCGGATGCCCGACTGCCTGAGGTCCCTGATGGCCCCGGCCGATTCCTCGCGGATGATATCCGCCAGGGCGACGGCCGCTACGGCTTCACCGTCCACCAGCAGGAAGACGACGGTCTTGCCCTGGGCAGAGAGGCGCTCGAATTCCTCCAGGCCTGGAAGCTCCCCACCCTGCTCACGCAGGTATCCGGGGCTGACGACCTTGACATCCCTGCCGCCCACCATGGCCCCGGCGCCCTTGCCGGGGATGGCCTGGAAATCGGAGGCGCGTTTCGCGTCGGGTGCCGCGTCGACGATGCCCTGGGCGATGGGGTGCTCCGAGTTGGATTCCACCGCCGAGGCCAGCTGGAGCACCTCATCCTGCTCGAAACCATCCCTGAAGATCAACACGTCGGTGACGCCGAAACGCCCCTCGGTGAGGGTGCCTGTCTTGTCGAAGATGATCGCCTGGGTGTTGCGGGCCCGCTCGAAGGCGGCGCGGTCGCGTATCAGCAGGCCGTTTCGCGCCGCCAGCGAGGTGGAGACCGCCACCACCAGCGGCACCGCCAGTCCCAGGGCGTGGGGACAGGTGATCACCATCACCGTCACCGTCCGCTCCAGGGCGAACTCGAAGCTCTTGTCGCTTATAGCCAGCCAGAAAGCCAGGGTGGCGCCGCCGGCGCCGATGGCGATGAAGGTGAGCACGCGCGCGGCGCGGTTGGCCAGGTCCTGGGTCTTGGACTTGCTCTCCTGGGCCTCGCGCACCAGGTCGATGACCTGCGCCAGGAAAGAGTCGCTGCCCAGCTTCTGCACCTCCATGGTCAGCGAGCCCTCTCCGTTCACGGAACCGCCGATGACCTCCTCGCCGGGACCCTTGGGCACGGGCTTGGACTCGCCCGTGAGCATGGCCTCATTGACCGACGTCTGTCCCTCGACCACGGCGCCGTCCACGGGGACCTTCTCCCCCGGCTTCACCAGCACCCTGTCCCCCAGAGACAGCTGCTCCACGGGCACCTCCTCGGTGCTGCCGTCGGGCAGCAGCCGGTGGGCGTCCGAGGGCATCAGTTCCGCCAGCTTCTCCAGGGCCATGGAGGCGCCCATCACCGAGCGCATCTCGATCCAGTGGCCCAGGAGCATGATGTCGATCAGCGTCACCAGCTCCCAGAAGAAGATCTTGCCCTCCAGACCGAAGACCACGGCGCTGCTGTAGAAATAGGCGACGCTGATGGCCAGCGCGATCAGGGTCATCATGCCCGGCTGCCGTTTCTTCAGCTCATCGTAGATGCCCTTGAGGAAAGGCCAGCCGCCATAGAAGAAGACTATCGAGGACAGCAGGAACAGCACGTAGCTGTCGCCCGGGAAGGCGAGCGCGTCCCTGATGCCGAGGAACTCCTGGATCGCCGGCGAGAGCAGCAGGATGGGTCCGGTGAGCACCAGCGATATCCAGAAGCGCTTGCGGAAATCAGCCACCATCATGGCGTGGTGGGAAGTGTGGCCGCCGCTGTGTTCGTGGGCCTCCATACCCTCGTCAACGTCGCTGCGATGCTCTTCAGTCATTCAGGCTCCTTAATCAGGTTAACGGGCCCGCGCCATGTTTCATTTATCGCGAATGTCTCAATAACAGGATTGCATGCTGTTACGAAAACATTACGGCCAGCCGGCCTGGTTAATAGATATCACCGGGGAAGAGACTTGAAACACGATTCACGAACCTTGCTGACGATAAACACGGGCAGCTCCTCCGTGCGCATCGCCCTGTACGAAGCCGGTGGCGGCGAACCGGAACTGCTGGAGAAGGTACACGACGACGGCTCCGCCGAGCCGGAAGAGTCGTTGCGCGATTTTTCGTCGGCCTCAGCCGCTGTCGACGCCGCCGTTCATCGCGTCGTCTATGGCGGCAGCCTCGGCACAGCCGGCATCATTGATTCCCGGGTCGAACGTGAGATAGAACGGCTGGCGCCGATAGCGCCCCTGCACAACCCTCTGGCCCTGCGCTGGATACAAGCCTGCAGGCGGTCTTTCGGCGATTCCCTGCCCCAGGTGGCTGTTTTCGACACCGCCTTTTTTTCCGCTCTGCCGGCGGTGGCTTCCACCTATGCGCTGCCGCTCCCGCTCTGCCGGAAGCTGGGCCTGCGCCGCCACGGTTTTCACGGCATCGCCCATGAGGCGATGCTGCGCGAATGGCGCTCGCAGCATCCCGAGCTTGCGGGAGGCGGCAAGCTGATAACGCTGCAGCTGGGCTCGGGCTGTTCCATCACCGCCATCAGCTCCGGGCGCGCCATCGACACCTCCATGGGCTTTACACCCCTGGAGGGCCTGGTGATGGCCAGCCGTCCCGGCGACCTCGACCCGGGCCTGGTCATCTACCTGCAGCGACACGGCGGCATGAACGTGGACGAGATCGACCGCCTGCTCAACAGTGAAAGCGGCCTCCTGGGCATATCGGGAGAGAGCGATGACATGCGCGAGCTCCTGGCGTCGGAAAGCCCGGGAGCGCAGCTGGCGGTAGATATCTACTGTTACCGGGTACGCAAGTATATAGGCGCCTACCTGGCGGTGCTGGGCGGCCTCGACGGCATCGTCTTCGGCGGCGGCGTCGGCGAGAACAGCCCCGCTGTGCGGGAGAGGATTCTCTGCGGGCTCTCCTGGCTCGGTCTGACGCTGGACAGGGAGCGCAACCTCGCTCTGGCCGGTGGTGACGGGATCATCAGCGCTTCCGGCAGCGAGGTGGAGGCGCGTGTGGTCTCGGTTGATGAGAATTTGGAGATGGCGCGCGCGGCCTCGGAGATTTTGGGCTTTACAAACAACAGCAACACCTGACGGGAGTGAGTCGGTGATGAACAAGGGAACTGAAACCATGACTTCGGAGAAACCCCTGTCAATGCGGGAGCTTGACAGGATCGACGCCTACTGGCGCGCCGCCAACTACCTCTCCGTGGGACAGATCTACCTGCTTGACAACCCGATGCTGAAAGAGCCGCTGACGCTGGAGCACGTAAAGCCGCGGCTGCTGGGGCACTGGGGCACCACTCCCGGTCTCAATTTCATCTATGTGCATCTCAACCGTGTCATCAAGTCGCAGGACCTCAACATGATGTATATCATCGGTCCCGGACACGGGGGTCCCGGCATCGTCGCCAACGCCTGGCTGGAAGGGACTTACAGTGAGTTTTATCCGGAGATCAGCCGGGACACGGAGGGCATGCGCAAGCTGTTCCGGCAGTTCTCCTTTCCCGGCGGCATACCCAGCCACGTCGCCCCGGAGACGCCCGGCTCCATCCACGAGGGCGGTGAGCTCGGCTATTCCCTGGCTCACGCCAACGGCGCCGCCTTCGATAACCCCGACCTGATAGTCGCCTGCGTAGTGGGTGACGGCGAGGCCGAGACCGGCCCTCTGGCCACGGCATGGCATTCCAACAAGTTCCTCGATCCCGCCGGTGACGGGGCTGTGCTGCCCATCCTGCACCTGAACGGCTACAAGATAGCCAACCCCACCATCCTGGCACGCATCAGCGACGAAGAACTGCTGGACCTGTTCGCAGGCTACGGTTACCGGCCGTACATCGTCGCCGGCTCCGAACCGGAATCCATGCACCAGGAGATGGCCGCCACCCTGGACCGGGCGATCGCCGATATCAGGAAGATACAGGAGCAGGCCCGGGCCGGGCACACGGGCAAGAGGCCACGCTGGCCGATGATCATCCTGCGCAGCCCCAAGGGCTGGACCGGGCCCAAGGAAGTGGACGGCAAGAAGGTCGAGGGCTACTGGCGTTCGCACCAGGTGCCCATCGCCCAGCTCTCCACCAGGCCCGACCACCTGAAGCTGCTGGAGGAATGGATGAAGAGTTACCGCGCCGGGGAGCTGTTCGACGAGAACGGCGCCCTGCGTCCGGAACTGGCGGAGCTGCCGCCCGCCGGTGAGCGGCGCATGAGCGCCAACCCCCACGCCAACGGCGGCCTGCTGCTGCAGGAGTTGAAGCTGCCCGATTTCCGTGATTACGCCCTTGACGTTCCCGAGCCGGGGCGCACCCTGGGAGAAGCGACCCGCACCATGGGCAGGATGCTGCGAGACGTGATGAAGCTGAACATGGAAGCGCGCAACTTCCGTGTGTTCGGCCCCGACGAGACCGCGTCCAACCGCCTGGCCGACCTCTTCGAGGTCACCGACCGCGCCTGGCAGGCCGAGACCCTGCCGGAGGACGACCACCTGGCCGGGGACGGACGCGTGATGGAGATACTCAGCGAGCACACCTGCCAGGG
>JAJRYJ010000061.1 GCA_024275795.1 Actinomycetes bacterium
ACGGTGCCCCGCGGGGCATCAGCCACTGCATCGACGTCGGCTGCCTCAGGGATGAGCTGGGGGTTCCCTCGGGCGAACGGCACGAACTCTGCCGGGCGCTGCACGCGGAGCAGAACGCCATTGTGCAGGCGGCCCTGCACGGGGTCAAGATCGACGGCGCCACCCTCTACTGCACCCATCAGCCATGTTCCCTCTGCGCCAAAATGATAATCAACTCCGGCATCGTCGAGGTCTATTTCGACGAGGGCTACCCGGACGAACTCGCCACCGGCTTCTTCGCCGAGGCGGGAGTCAAACTGCATCGCATGGGGGGCTGAGCGCTGGAGATATCGACCGCCATCGAGTTCTTCCTGCGTGACGAGGCGGCGGCGGTCTTCGCCTTCGTGCTGGCGGCCGTCATCGTGTTGCTGATCACGCCCACGGTAACCAACCTGGCAAAGCGCATGGGCGCCATCGACCAGCCCGACGACCGCAAGATACACGAGGACCCGATCCCGCGCCTCGGCGGCATGGCCATCTTCTTCGGCTTCATCATCCCGGCGCTGCTTTTCCTGCCCCTGACCAGCGAGATGAAGGGGGTGATGCTGGGGGCGGTGATCATCACCCTCTTCGGCGCCGTCGATGACTTCCGCGGCACCAGCCCTCTGGTCAAGTTCGCGGGACAGTTCATCGCCGCCGGATGCCTCGTCTACTACAGCATCCGCATCGATTTTGTGACATTGCCGTTTATTGGTACTATGGAGCTGACACCGGTGATTGCCATCGCCGCCACCATGCTCTGGGTTGTGGTGCTGGTGAACATTCTTAACTTCATTGACGGTATGGACGGCCTCGCCGCTGGCGTCTGCACCATCGCTGCCGTCACCTTTTCGATAATAGCCATTTCCCTGGGCAGGTCCGAGGCGGCGATCCTGGCGGCGATACTCGCCGGGACCACCCTTGGTTTCCTGCGCTACAATTTCCATCCGGCGTCCATCTTCATGGGCGATTCCGGGTCGATGCTGCTGGGCTTCGTGCTGGCGGCGGTGACCGTCGGCGGCGTGCTCAAGAGCGTGGCCACCGTCACCCTGGTGCTGCCGCTGCTGATACTGGGCATCCCCATCTTCGACCTCTCCTTTGCCATCCTCAGGCGGGCGAAGAACCGCCGTTCCATCTTCAGGCCGGACCGGGGGCACCTGCACCATCGGCTGTTCAACATCGGTTTCTCCCAGCGCAAGGCGGTGCTGGTGCTCTATGGCTGGGTCCTGCTGATGAGCTCCCTGGCCCTCTCCATGCGCTTCGCCCCCGGTTTCGTCACCGCCATTCTCGCCCTCGTGGTGATGCTGGTGAGCCTCTATCTGATTTACTTACTGGAGATATTAAAGATTCGAACACGCAGGAGCGCCCGTTTGCGGTAAGATACCGATACCCCGGGGGGCACTTGTAGGGTTTTATCCGCCATGATATACTGACGCGGTTTTTTATTTGGCGGATAAGCAAGAAAAACCCAAGGGCTGGATCGGGGGGAGCTCCTCCGGGTGGGAGTGGATAACCTTCTACCTGGTGGGAGGGGTTGTATTTGGCATTGTTTGCGGGTTGGGACTTGATTTCCTTCTCTCCACGAATCCGCTCTTCCTGATAGTAGGCGTCTTTCTAGGGTTTGCGTTGGGCCTCTACGGAGTCTACAAGAGAGTGTAGGAATTGGTTAAGAGGCGAAAGGTTGAGATTGGCCGGAGTAAAGTTGACAACACTGATCGCTGCATTTATCGGCATCGGCTTCCTTGCGGGAATGTTCTATCGTCCGCTGCTGGTCCCGTGGCTGCTGGCGTCAGGAATCTTCCTCGCTAACTACGCGCTCTCGCTGGTGTTCTTCAAGGCGATGACGCGGCTGTCATCCAGCGCCGCCGCCGGCGTAGCCGTCATCAGCTTCATGTTGCGCTTCGGCCTCATGGGCCTGGCGCTGCTGGCAGTGGCCATGGCCCTTCCCCAGTATCTGCTGGCGACCGCCATCTGCTTCCTGGTCGTCTATACATTTTTCTTCGCCATCGAGATATCGATGGGAATCAGGGGCCGCAGGGCCGTCAGCCCACCCGCCGCGGGAGGTGAGGCATGAGCAACGCTGCTGAAGCAGCCGGAGGCGCGGAACAGCTGAACCCGGCCGACGAATTCGAACACGCGCTGAAACCGATCAGTATCGGCGGGCACGAGCTTGATTTCCAAATCGGGCCCATCGACATGTCCATCAACACCGTCGTCATCTACCTGTTCATCGCCGCCTTTGTCGTGGCGCTGCTGTTCATCGTGCTGGCGCAGGCGGCAAAGGTGATGCCCGACCGCAAACAGGTAGCGTTCGAATCGCTGTACGAGTTCCTCAGGGACGGCCTGGTCGGTTCGGTGATGCCGGCGAGTGCGGTCAAGACCTGGTTCCCTTACATCGCCACCCTGTTCACATTCATCCTCTTCAACAACGTCATCGGACTGATTCCCATACCGCTGTCACTGCTGGATGAGAGCTGGGCGCAGTACGCCCCCGAGTTCAAGACCTACGCGGCCACGTCCAACCTCAACGTGACCCTGGCCCTGGCCATCATGACCTTCGTGCTCACCCATGCCGCCGGCATGAAGGTCAACGGACCCATCAAGTATTACAAGGGCTGGGTGCCCGGGACCGCCCCGGGCTTCATGAAGCCCTTCCTGTTCATCCTGCACGCGATCAGCGAACTGTTCCGCGTCGTCTCCCTGTCCGTCCGGCTCTGGGCCAATATGCTGGCCGGGCACATCATGATACTGGTCTTTTATTCGCTGATCTTCATGTTGAGCATCGAGATCGCCTACCTGGCGATACTGCTGGAGGGCGGCGTCGTCGCCATCAGCCTGTTCGAGATATTCGTGGCCGGCATCCAGGCGTTTATCTTCGCCATCTTGTCAGCCGTCTATATCGGTGGAGCTATCCACCAGGAACACTAGTCAGAGCAATCGAAGGGAGGTTAGTTCATGGATAATAAAGCATTCGCCCTGTTGGCCGCCGGTATCGCCATGGGCATCGGAGCCCTCGGCCCCGGAATCGGCATCGGTTACCTGGTCGGCAAGAGCGTCGAGGGTATCGCCCGGCAACCGGAGGCTTCCGGTGACATCCGTACCACCATGTTCATCGGCATCGGTGTTACCGAGGCTGTGGCTCTCTACGCGCTGGTCATAGCCATTCTGCTTATCTTTGTTGCTTAAGAAGCGGCCGAGGAA
>JAJRYJ010000062.1 GCA_024275795.1 Actinomycetes bacterium
CCTGCCGAGGCGGCGGCGTCCTGCGGAGCCCATGACGATGATCTTCACTTCCGGGTCGTCCTGGGCGAAACGGATGATCTCGCGCGAGGAGTCTCCGTGGCGTACCTGGGTATCCACCTCGACGCCGGACGCGGCCGCTTCCGCCTTGACGTCATCCAGGACCCGCTTGGCGTGAGCCTCCAGTTCCCTGGTCACGTCTTCGCGCACCGCCTCCCAGTCATAGGTGTAGCGCTCGATGTCCACCACCCGCAGGGCCACGAGCCCCATGCCCATGCCCTTCGCCAGTTGTATCGCGTGCCTTGATGCGTCCTTTGCCGGTTCAGAACCGTCCGTCGCCAGGAGAATCTTTGCTGCCATTGGGTCACCCGCCTCTTTTCGTTTAGTCATTTCTTTACAAAAAGGGCGAGTTTCAAACCCCCGCATGGGTCGGCGGCACCATGGACTGGAAGGCGTCCGTGCCGGCGTGTATTCCTCATTGGCCTCCACCAGCCAGCAGCAGCGTACTGAACTCGGTCAGGGGGCATGTGCTATCGGTCATCTCAGTGGCCTCCGGACTTGAGCACGCCCGAGGCGGCGAGCACCAGCACCGCGATCTCGAGCAGGATGATAATCGTGTAGACCAGGTCCCGCTTGCCGATCAGGATGGGGACAATGCGCGCGTAGCAGATGATGGTGACGCCCGCCAGGAAGGCGATGCCGACGAAGTTGAGGTAATCGGCCCTGTCCAGTTCATTGACCCAGCCCCAGCCGCCGTGGCCGCCTGTAGCCTGGACATATTCCTCAGCCGGCAGCTCCCAGTATTCGGAGACCTCGTCAAGGGGCACGTTCGGCGTCATGATGCTGAGAACATAGATCGCGAAGGCGATCACCAGCATCAGCAGGCCGACCTTCATACCCACGTCAAGCAACCTGGCGTAGGCGACCTGTTCCTCCGTAGCCAGTATCCTGTTATCGTTCATGGCCGCTCCTTTGCTGATGCTTATGGTCAGATTATCCCCAGTCCGCCGAGGACGGAACGGCCGCCGGCGAAGAGGAGCATCAATATCACGATGTAGCGCACCACCGAGGGCCTGGTGACGGCGAGTATCCTCACACCCACCAGCGAGCCCAGCATGATGCCGATAATCGAGGGGACCACCATCATCGGGATCACGGCCCCCTTGTTGAAGAACACCCAGGCCGCCGACGTGTCCGTGATCGAGAGCAGGAACTTGCTGGTGGCCACCGATACCTTGAGCGGCGCCCCCATCAGCAGGTTCAGCACCGGCACGTTGGCCCAGCCGGCTCCCAGCCCGAACATGCCCGCCATGAAGCCGATGCCCGTAAACAGCAGCAGCCCCAGGGGAGTGCGATGGACCTTCCAGTCGATCTCCTCGCCGGTCGACGGTTCGTGGTAGATGCCCGTGATCTTCAGCGCCTGGGAGAGGCGGTCCGACTTCTGAACGTTCGGATACTCGGACTTCCTGGCGAAGATAAGGATAGCGACGATGCCGAGGATGACGATGCCCAGGGCGGTCTTGCGCACCGCCTGGTCGATGTCCGTGGCCGCCATGGCGCCGATGATGGCGAAAGTGGAAGCCACCAGGGCCACGGGAATGGCCAGCCTCAGGTCCGCCAGGCCCTTCTTCAGCAGTCCCGGTCCCGCCGCCAGGGCGCCCGCAAGCGCCACGAGCAGACCGGCGCCGCTGACAAAATCAAGGTGAAAGGGGAAGAATCCGCCGACGATGGGGACGAAAAGCACACCGCCGCCGACGCCCCCGAGAACGGCGAGGATGCCCAGGACGAAGGTCAGGACGAACAGGATCAGCGGCCAGCCCCACCAGGGCATGCCCGAGCCGGAGCCCTCCGTCCCCGCTGCCGCCTCGTTCGCTGAAGCCTGGTATGCGCCGACTGCGAAGAGCACGCCGAGGAACAGCACAAACAGCAGGACCAGCCTCGTACGTCGTTTGGACATGTCCGTTTCCTTCCTTTTTTTATGGCTCTGCGGGTGCCGGGCAACGGCTGCATGCAGCACCACCCGGCAAACGTCGAGATATTACCATAAAAAAATGAAACGTGCATTATGCAAAATGCAACGCTTTTGGAAGGTCAATGTTGCGTGGATTTAGCGGTGATTAGCAGGAATTTTACCGATTTTCTGTGTTTTTCAGCGTTCGCACCATTTACCCTTGAGGCACTTCTCCGCCTTTTTTCGTGAAACTTCGGAGAAACGGTCATCCTTGACGCAGAGCCATATCTGGCGCGCCGTGCGGTACTGGGCGCTGTCCTTATAGAGGTACCTGCAGGCCATCGGGGGCTTCTCGGGGAGCTCCCTGTCCAGGGGTTCCTTCATCAGTCCTTCCCCGGCACCCAGAGACGGCTGGCGGGGTCATCGCCCCGGCTGCCGCTGGAACCGTCGGCCGCATCCCCCCGGGCGCCCTGATCACTCTCGCCGGAGACGCTGCCCTTTCCGGTTTCCCCTGCGGAGTCGCCTTTACCGGTTTCCCCTGCGGAGTCGCCCTCGGTCGCCTGCACGAAGGTCATCTGCATGCTGGCGAGCGCTCCCGAAAGCGCCTGCGCGTCCTGCTCGCCCAGGCGGTCGCCCACCGAATCCAGCAGCGCCTTGAAGCTGTCGATGGCCAGGCGCGCCTGCTCCAGGTCCTTGACGTCCCGGGTATCGTCCGTAAGGCCCATCTTGGCATAGGCCAGGGTGCTGAGGCTGACCATGTACTGCATCAGCAGGTCGGAGACCTTCTGGCTGCGGAACTGTTTCTCCAGCTCGGCGCGCAACTCTTCCTCGGTCATTTGCTCCTGGGGCTTTTCGTCTTTTACCTGTTCGTCCGTCATGATACCTCCCTCTGCTGCATCGGGTTCATGCCCTTTTTTCTACCGTCCATATTATAAATCTAGTTTACCTGATGTTATATACTCATACGTTGTCAGCACCTGTCAGCAAACCATCGTCACGGGAGTGCAAATGTCGTCAGGAAAAGTAGGCGTGATCGGCGGCTCCGGCTTCTACGAGCTGCTGGAAAATCCCCGCGAAGAACGGGTATCGACCCCTTTCGGCGACCCCAGCGACGTCGTCACCATCGGCGAGCTGGGCGGCCGCGAGGTCTGCTTCCTGCCCCGTCACGGCAAGGGGCACCGCACCATGCCCTCGGACCTGCCCTTCCAGGCCAATATCCTGGCCCTGAAGCAGCTGGGTGTCGAGTGGATCATCTCCGCCAGCGCCGTGGGCAGCATGAAGGAGGAGATAGAGCCGGGGCATATCGTCATCCCCGACCAGTTCTACGACCGCACCATGCACCGCCGCAGCACCTTCTTCGGCGACGGCTGCGTGGCCCACATACCTTTCGCCGACCCGGTCTGCCCCGACCTTTCGAAGCTGCTGGCCCAGGCGGGGCGCGACGCCGGCGCCGTCATCCACGAGGGTGGCACCTATGTCTGCATGGAGGGACCCCAGTTCTCGACGCGGGCCGAGTCGCTGGTCTACCGCAGCTGGGGCGTGGACGTCATCGGCATGACCAACCTGCAGGAGGCCAAGCTGGCCCGCGAGGCGGAGATCTGCTACGCCACCATGGCTCTGGCCACGGACTACGACTGCTGGCACGAGGGCGAGGAGGACGTCACCATCGCCCAGGTGATCGAAACGATGAACAATAATGTGGCCATGGCCAAGAAGATAGTGGAGACCGCCGTGCCGCGCATCGGCGACGAGCGGGCCTGCGTCTGCGCCAGCGCCATGGAGTACGGCATCCTCACGGCCCCGGAGGCCATCCCGCCGGAGACCAGGGAAAAACTCAAGGACATCATCGGTAAGTACGTCAAATAATCGGGGACGCACTCAAACTTGTGAAACTTGTCGGGCGGCGGATGGGGCCGGGAGGAATCAGACAGTATCGAGAAAATCCCTGACAGAGCCGATATATCCCGGCACATCACTCTGTGCCGACTTAATCGCCGCATACACCTGTTCCGCGTCTATCACATCGTATTCGTGAGCGATACGGTTGCGTAAACCAGCAGATTTAGCGATAGTCTCGGCGAATTCCTGGTCGTACAGGCCCATCTCAACCAACTTGATGAACGACTGATAGTAGTCAGAAGGTGGCGCCTTTCCCGACTCGACCAATATGTGATAATTGATGTCGATCATCCTGCCGATCATGCGTTCCAGATAGCGCTCGGCGGCGGCTTCGAATAAATGATTGCTCATGTATTCACTTTTCGGCTTTCGGGAAAGCTGCGCCAGCTCTTCCAGATCCTGGCCGATCAGCACCAGCTTGCGGTTGACAAGCTCCCTGTCTATCATGCGGCCCCCTTCCGGAACCGCTCCAGCAGGCGCCCAATGTACTGTTTCTCCATTTCAAGGTACCGCTTGTGGTCGATATACCTTCTGAATGAATACATCCTCAGCTCCGCCAATGCGCGGGGTTCGCCGTATACCAGCTTGCAGCTCTCCAGTATCTTTTTTAGGAACAGCGGGTCGGCGCCGTTGATGAGGCCCAGATCTACATCACGTTCCCGGAAGAGTTCCTGCAGTTCGGGCTGAAGATCGGAGAGACTCTCGTAGACGTCGGTGTGGTTTTCAAACATGACAGCAATGTCCAAATCGCTTCCGGGATGGGTCTTGCCACTGACCTCCGAGCCGAACAGGAGAACCAGCCTGAGCCCGTATTTCCGGGCGATGCGGTCAATCTGATCCTTGATGTCATTGGAAAGCGGCAATTTCTCCCCCTGGGTCCGGTACAAACCAAATACTACATGCGGCGGCCGCCGGTATCCAGTGTTCCGGGACGTGTGTTCCGAGACGCACTCAAACTTGAGAAACTGGTGGGGTGGGTTTAGTAGTCGATCCAGCCGGCCTGTTTGATCCGCTGGATGGACCAGGTGAG
>JAJRYJ010000063.1 GCA_024275795.1 Actinomycetes bacterium
CGGTCAGGGCCCGCGTCTCCCTCGAGGCGGGCATCACGCAGGGCTGGTGCCGTTACGTCGGCAGCGAGGGCGTCTCCATCGGCATCGACCGCTTCGGCGCATCGGCGCCCGGGCCGGTCGTGATGGAGAAGCTGGGCATCACGGCGGGGAATGTCGTGGAGAAAGCTCTGGCATTGCTTGCCGGCTGAATTCAGTTTCCGTAATAGGGTCCAGGGTAGTCATAACTGAAACCACACGCATCTTCACCCGTTATGAACAGCACCGCCTTGAAATCCCGAACTCCCGGCGGCACCTGGTACTTGAGCAGAATCACCTGGCTTCCATAGGGTGCCATCTCATCGACGGCCGCCGGCAGCGGGCTGGCCATGAAAACACCGTTGCTGCCGGTCGCGCCGATGATTTTCAGATTGCTCGCCATGATTGAGCTGTTGTTCTCAAGCAGATACTCCACCGTTAACAGCCCACTCTGGTAATCCGAGAAACTGCTCCAGGAGGCGTCGTGATAGCCCAGCTCAAGTTTGGGCTTATCACATACAGCACCATTTATCCCCCTGACATAGGCGTCAGGGTCGGAGATATATGCCGTTGCCGTCTCCTCGGTAATCGAACCCTGGGTAACGATCAGATTCCTGTGCAGCGAATTGCTTTGATAGTCGCCGTATTTTTCGAAAATCTTGCTGTCGGAGACAGACATTATCCAGTCAGGGCTGATCAATGACTGAGACTTGGCGGCGTCCGAAGAATCGAGTTCATGCTGAATGGGACTTCCAGCGATTGAATACCAGATCTCCATGCCTCTGGCCGGGTCATAAGAGCAGACTACCCTCAAAGGATCTCCGGACTCGAAATATGGCACATCAAAATCTCCCGCAACACCTTTGCCGTTCGTCTTCTCAAAACGCAGGCGCTTCTGCCTTCCATAGGACAGGTAATGCAGAATGATGCCTTCATTGTTTTCGAAACCGGTGCCGTCGCCGTTTCCCTTCCCGATATTTACGAAGTCCTTCGTGCCCGTACCGGGACCGTTACTGAAAATATCAAAACGATCAAAACCCATGGTAACGTCCAGGGCGAACCAGAACGGCTTGGAGAAATCCAGGCCGATCTCGGCGCCGCTGATAGTAGCTGAACCCGCGATGCGCTCGGAAGCAGACGCATGTGGTGTAGCCATCCATGAACAAGCAACGCAATCACCATCAACATACGGGCTGGCATACTGTCTGCCGTCCAGCATAACGGCATCCAAGAGCACTGTCGCCTCATCACAGCCGGGATCAGCATAAATCGAGGCCCTGACCGTGGATGTCAGCATTGTTCGCGGCAGGGTAACCTCGTATCGCTCCCATTCCGCTGAAACGGTGAAGGAGTCGGTCACCAGGACTGCTTCATTGTCACTGCTCATGGAGAGGGTTATCAATTGCGGCTGCGCTGTTGCTGACTTGGCGTAAACGCTGAAGGCATGGGGCGACTTGCTGCTTGTGAACCCTAGGTCTATCCCCCCGTCGGCGTCGGTTATGTAAACGCCATCATTCGGCCCGGGCGCATACAGCAACAAGGACTTGTCACCGGCAAACGAGTCACCCTCATAGACGGAGATGGAAGCATTGTTTTGTATATGCCAGGCATCGGAACCCAGTTCGAAACTCGGGTTGACGATCAGGTTTGTGCCACCTTCCATCACCCTGAGACCATCACCCGGCTCGATATATGCGCTTCCTTGGGTATTCAGCTGGCTGCCGCTATGGCCGTAAAGGTCATACCTCAGTTCAGCAAGGAATTTCAGTGCTCCATTTTCGGCCTGCGCGCCGGCGTCGGGTACGTAAAAGAGGATTGAGAAAAGCAGAAGAAGCCAAACTGCAATCGGCTGGAGAACCTGTCGCCTGTTCATTTACCGTTTCCCCCTTGCGGCCGTTCTTATAGAACGGCAGCATCTGGTAAATAGCTGACATTTCTCCTACCGTGAACGTAATGTGCCCCCGCAACTCCCGAAGAGTTAATCGCAATGATACAGCATTATTTCCGCATGTCAACTGATTATTTCAATCAGGCAACCTGTATTCATCTGCAAGCGGGGGGCCGGCCTGTTATATCTTCAGTGCCGGAAGTGCCGCGTGTGGGTCATGATCATGGCGATGTCGTGCTCGTCGCAGAGCTTGACCACTTCGTCGTCGCGGTTGGAGCCGCCGGGCTGGATGACGCAGCTGATGCCCCTGGGAATCGCCAGGTCCAGGGCGTCAGTGAAGGGGAAGAAAGCGTCCGAGGCCACCACCGAGCCCTCCAGCTCTCCCAGTGATTTGCTGATGGCTATCTGCATGGAATCGACGCGGCTCATCTGGCCGGCGCCGATGCCCTGGGTAGCCAGGTCCCTGGCGATGACGATGGCGTTGGAGCGCACGTGCTTGGCGATGCGCCAGCCGAAGAGGGCGTCGCCCCACTCGGTCTCGCTTGGATGGCGCTTCGTCACCACTTCCATGGTGTCGCGCTCGTCCACGCCCGAATCCTTGTCCTGCACGAGCATGCCGCCGATTACCCGCTTGTAGTCGCGCTCGCCGCTGACGGCCTTGCGCCGCTCCTCGTTGACCAGCAGGCGGATGCGCTCCTTCTTCGAGAGAATCTCCACCGCTTCGGCGACGAAACCGGGAGCGAACAGCACTTCCACGAACTTCTTGGCGATGGTCTCCGCCAGGTCCTCGTCGACGATGCGGTTGAGGGCCACTACCGAGCCGAAGGCGCTCACCGGGTCGGCGGCCAGGGCCTTGCCGTAGGCGCTGCTGATGTCCTCGGCCACGGCGGCGCCGCAGGGGTTGCCGTGCTTGATGACCACCGCCGCCGGCAGCGAGAACTCTCTGAGCAGCTCGCGGGCGGCGTTTAGGTCGAGCATGTTGTTGAAGGAGAGCTCGGCGCCGTGCAGCTGGGTGACGCGGCTGAGCAGGTGCCGCCTGGCGTTGACCTCGGCATAGTAAGCGGCGCGCTGGTGCGGGTTCTCGCCGTACCTCAGGTCCTGGACCTTCTCGTAGTCCAGCAGCACGAAGGGGGCGAAGTCCTCCATGCCCTCGCTGAACCAGTTGGCGATGACGAAGTCATAATGGGCGATGGAGTGGAAGGTCTGGGTCGCCAGGTTCCGCAGCGTGTCGATGCTCAGCTGCCTGTCGTTCTTCTCCATCTCCTCGATGACCTCGGTGTAGCGCCTGGGGTCGCTGACCACGGCCACGTGTTTGAAGTTCTTGGAAGCTGCACGCACGATGGTGGGGCCGCCGATATCGATGTTCTCGATTATCTCCTGTTCGGTGACGCCGCGCCTGCCGGCCACGTCCTCGAAGGGGTAGAGGTTGACCACCACCATGTCGATTGGCTTGATGCCCTTATCCTTGAGCGTGAGCATGTGGTCATGGTTGTCACGGTCCGCCAGCAGTCCCGCGTGGATGTGGGGATGCAAGGTCTTTACACGCCCGTCCATGATCTCGGGAAAGCCGGTGACCTCCTCGATGCCCGTGACCTCGATACCCTTATCCCTGAGGAAGCTCGCGGTGCCGCCGGTGGAGATGATCTCCACGCCCATGTCAGAAAGGGACTGGGCGAACTTGTCGAGCCCGATCTTGTTGGAGACTGAGATTAATGCGCGTGTGACTTTCAAGATATCCTCCGCCCTAAGAGATTATTACAAAGCGCGGGTTGGCCTCGTCGAAGCTGACCCGCCCCTCTGAAATCAGCTCGATCGCCCTGGGGAGCAGCCGGTGCTCGACTGCGTGTATCCGCTCCCTCAGGCTTTCGACCGTGTCATTATATTTTATTTCCACCGCTTCTTGAAGAATGATCGGCCCCGTGTCCGTGCCGGCGTCGACGAAGTGGACGGTGACGCCGGTGACTCTGGCTCCGTAATCCATGGTGTCCTCGATGGGGGTGCCGCCGGGAAAGGCCGGCAGCAGCGACGGGTGCAGGTTGATTACCGCCTGGGGAAAACGCTCCAGGAAGGCGGGCGTAACGATGAGCATATAGCCCGCCAGCACCACCAGGTCGACGCCGTGCTTCTCCAGCTCGTCGGCCATGGCAAGGTCGTGCTGCACGCGGTCGGCGTAATCGTCCATGGGGAAGACGGCGGTGGGGATGCCGTTGTTCTGCGCCCGCTTGAGGCCGTAGGCGCTGACGTTATCACTGATCACCAGGCTGACCTCGATGGCGCGTGCATCGTCGCCCGCGCCGGCGTCCGCCGCAGCCGCGCCCTTGTGCAGCCGGTCGATAATGCTCTGCAGGTTGGAGCCGGAGCCGGAGATGAGCACGCCCAGGCGGAAAGGCCTGCTGCCGGCTTCGTCGGGAGCCCCCACCTCAGAACCCCATGTCGACTCGGTCCGCGGCGGCGGATTCGACCACTTCACCTATCTTCACGGCGCCGACGGCCTCGCGGCAGGCGGCCTCCGCATCGTCCTGCGGCAGCACGATGACCATGCCGATGCCCATGTTGAAGGTGCGGTACATCTCCCTCTCCTCCACGTTACCCAGCCGC
>JAJRYJ010000064.1 GCA_024275795.1 Actinomycetes bacterium
TGAGCTTCGGCTCCACCAGGCTCGAGAAAAGCTCGTCCACCAGCTTGCCCCGGTGGGCGGCAGTCTCATATTCGATGCCCAGCTCGTCCAGCTTGCCCGCCAGGGAGTCGCGGTCGGGATAGGCATCGATGTCGACGCCGCCATGCTCGCGGATGGCGTCATGCAGCGTCACCCGCCGCCATGGGGGCGAAAGGTCTATCTGCCCGCCGCGGAAAATGACCGTGGCCGTGCCCAGCACCTCTTCCGCCACGGTGGACACCAGCTGCTCCACCATCTCCATGACGTCGTTGTAGTCGGCGTAGGCCTGCTGGGACTCCATCATCGTGAATTCCGGGTTGTGCTTCGTGGAAATGCCCTCGTTGCGGAATATCCTGCCGATCTCGTAGACGCGCTCGAAGCCGCCCACCAGCAGCTGCTTCAGGTGTATCTCCAGGGCGATGCGCATGTAGAGGTCCAGGTCCAGAGCGTTGTGGTGGGTTTCGAAGGAACGCGCCGTGGCGCCGCCGGGCGTCGCCTGCAGGATGGGCGTCTCCACCTCCAGGAAACCGCGCTCGTCCATGAAGCGGCGGATGGCCGCCAGTACGCGGCTGCGGGTGAAGAAGACCTCACGCACGTCGTCGTTGGCGATCAGGTCCAGGTAGCGCTGCCGGTAACGGATCTCCACGTCCGTGAGCCCGTGCCACTTCTCCGGCAGGGGATGCAGCGCCTTGGCCAGCAGCGTCGCCGACTCGACCCAGATGGACAGCTCGCCGCGCCGCGTGCGGAACACCGGACCCGTGACGCCGACGATATCGCCCAGCTCCAGCGCCTTGAATTCCCCGAAAGCCTGCTCGCCCAGGTTGTCCAGGTTGCCGTAAAGCTGGATTCTGCCGGAGGCGTCCTTGAGCACCAGGAAGACCGCCTTGCCGTGGCCGCGCTTGATGACGATGCGCCCGGCCACCCGGTGGCTCTCCTCGCCCCTGTCGCCCTCCCCGAAGGAGGCGTAGCACTCCAGCAGCGGCGCGATGGGTTCGGGGTCGGGGAAGCGGTTGCGGTAGGGCGAGCGGCCCGCGTCCAGCAGGCTATCGAGCTTGCGGCGTCGCTCCTCGGCCTCGGACATCGGCCTCTCGGACACGCTCTAGCCTTTCCTGATGGATACTATCTTGTACTTGACGCTGCCGCGGGGGGTGGAGACCTTGACGGTCTCGCCCACCTTGCGCCCCATTATCGCCTTGCCGACGGGGGATTCGTTGGAGAGCCTGTTGTTGGCCGGGTCGGCCTCGGCCGAACCGACGATCACGTAACGGTGGTTCTCCTCCCGCTTGATGTCCTTGAGGTTGACCTTGGCGCCGATGCCGACCGTATCGGTCTTGATCTCGGAGCCGCTGAGCACGCGCGCGTCGCGCAGTTTCTGCTTGAGGTTGTGAATGCGCATCTCCAGCTTGGCCTGCTCATTCTTGGCCTCGTTGTATTCGCTGTTCTCGCTGATGTCTCCGAACTCGCGCGCTTCCTTGATGCGCTCGGCTATCTCCTCGCGCTTCACCGTCTCCAGGTATTCGATCTCCTCCGAGAGCTTCTTGTGCCCCTCGGCTGTCAGTACTATTTCTCTGTCTGTCAAAGCTCCTCTTTCCCTGCCTGTTTATATTGAAAATGACGGTAAATTATAGTTTGTGACCTGACGAGTTGCAAGGTAACAGCGGCTTGCTCCTGTATCGGCAGCGGATGTGTCAGTTTTTAGGCAGCGTCAGGGTGAAAGTGGAGCCCTCGCCGGGGGTGGAGGCGGCCTCGATCTCGCCCCCCATGGCGCGGGCCAGCTCGCGGGAGATGGCCAGACCCAGCCCCAGGCCCGCCTCGCGGGCGCCGCCGCCGGAACGGTAGAAGCGGTCGAAGATATGGGGAAGGTCCTCGTCGGCGATGCCTGCGCCCTGGTCCGACACCTCGATACGCACCTCGCCGCCGGCGGCGGCGGCGTGGATGCCGACGCTGCCGCCCGCTTGCGAGTGGACGATGGCGTTCTGGACCAGGTTGGAGAGTATCTGTTTCAGCCGGTCCGGGTCGCCGGCCAGGTCCGTCCCCGCCTCCACCCGCGTTTCCAGATGCACGCCGCGCTCCCCCGCCTCCCTGCTGAAGCTGTCGACCAGCACCTTGATCAGCCGCTCCATATCGATGGAGGCGCTCCTGAGCTCGAACTGGCTGGCGTCGAACTTGGCCAGGCTGAGCAGGTCCTCTATCAGGCGCTGCAGGCGGCGGGCCTCGGAGCTGATGACTTCAAGGGAGGCATCCACCGCCTCCGGGTCCGCGGCGACGCCGTCCCTGAGCGCCTCCACGTGCCCGCTGATGGCCGTCAGCGGCGTCTTCAGCTCGTGGCTGACGTTGATGATGAAGTCACGCTGCTGCTGCTGGGACCGCTGGACCTCTGTCGACATGTGACGGAAGGCACCGGCCAGCCGGCCGATCTCGTCCTCGGAGCGGACGTTGACCTCGTGGCTGAAATCCCCCTCCGCCACGGCTACCGCCGCCTCGGTGATCTCATGCAGGGGCTGGGAGAGGCTGCGCGCCAGCACCAGGGCGAACACCAGGGAGATGGCGAGGGCGATCAGGGCGGCTATCAGGAACTCGCCGGCGATGGGCTGCCAGGGCTGCAGGTTGCTGAGAGCCTTCGACACCACGACGGCGCCCGCCAGCTCCCCGTCCACCTCGAAACCCTTGGCGACCACCAGTGCTTCCGTGTCCAGCCCGGGCAGCTCCGCCTCGGACCGCTGGACCCTGCCGGCCGCCAGGTAGTTCCAGTTGATGAACTCCAGGGTGCGGTTGCTGAACCTGGCGTCGGGGCCGCGGGGGCCGTGGCGGGGAAGCCCCTCGAGCACCTGCTCGCGATAAGGTATCAGCAGCACTATGGTCCCCTGCACCCGTTCCAGCTCGCGGATGAAGCGTTCCGAGGGCAGCCCCTCCTCCTCTATCTGGGCGGCGATGGACCGCGCCTGTTCCTCCAGGTCGGCGGCGGTGCGCTGCTTGAGGTAGTTCTGCACCAGCCCCACGGCCAGCAGGCCCGAGACCAGCAGCGATACGACGATGGCGACGGCGAAATAGACCGCCAGCTTGCCCCTGAGGCTTTGTGTGAATCGGGTCATGACGCTAATCCATGCTCATCCGGCAGGGCTCATCCGGTGAATTTGTAGCCGACGCCCCAGACGGTCTCGATGGCCACCGCATCACCGAGCTTCTTGCGCAGCTGGTTGATATGGACGTCGACGGTGCGTGTGTCGCCGGCGAAGTCGTAGCCCCAGACCTGCTCCAGCAGCTTCTGGCGGCTGAGCGCCAGCCCGCTGTTGAGCATCAGGTAGTGCAGCAGGTCGAACTCCTTGCCCGTCAGCTTCACCGGCTCGTCGGCGGCGTTCACCTCGTGCTTTTCCGGATCGAGCGTGATGCTGCCGGACGATAGCGGCCCCTCGTACCCCCGTCCGGCGCGCTCGCAGCGCCGCAGCACCGATTTGACCCGGGCCACCAGCTCCCGCGGTTCGAAGGGCTTGGTGACATAGTCGTCCGCCCCCAGCTCCAGGCCCACGACCTTGTCCGTAGGCGCATCCCGCGCCGTCAGCATGATGATGGGGACATCGGACTGGCGCCTGAGGCGGCGGCAGACCTCGAAACCGTCCATGTCGGGAAGCATGATGTCGAGTATCACCAGCTCCGGCGCGCTCTCACCTGCGGCCTTGATGCCCTGGCTGCCGCTGGATGCCATCCGCACGCTGAAGCCCTCCTTCTCAAGGTACATGGAGATGAAGGAGGCGATGTTCTTCTCATCCTCAACGAGGAGTATTGTGGTATCTGCCATGTCTGTAGCCGCCGGCTGGCCGTCGGCAATCATTATATCGGAATCGTGGCGGCGGGCGGCCGCAGGCCGCCCGCCGCTTAAACCGCCTGTTCTATACCGCCTGCGTGGATACCTATGCTGCAGGCGCTGCGTCGCCGGCCGGCGGGGCCGGGCGCTCAGGCGGATCGTACATCAATGCCCTGACATTGCCGTCCTCATCGGCGGCGATGCCCAGGCGCTGTCCCGTCTCCACGGACGGCAGCGTGAACGTCTGCTCGCCGTCCTCCGTGGCGATGGTGACGTTATTGCCGTCAACCGCGGTCACTTCACCGACGGTGGGCCTGTGGCGCATGCCTCCCGGCTCGCCGATCATCACCGTCTCCGCCACCGCGTCCTTGCCCTCTTCCGGCACGGCCGTCAGCTTGACGCCGATGCGTTCGCCGGGGACCACGTCAACCAGGCTCGCGTCGCCGTCCTTTTTCCTGTAGACGGTCTCTTCGGTCACCTTCACTCTCTGCTCCTCGCCCCTCGGGGTGGTCAGGGTGATGGTGTCGCCGTCGACGCTCACGACCTCTCCTCCCACCATGAGGCCGCCACCGCCGATACCGCGGCCGCCGGGACCTCCCGGTCCGCCATGGCCGCCACCGCCGGCTGTGCATTCACCCTCGGCGGGCGGCGCCGCCTCGTCGGGAGCCTGTGCCGAAGCCAGGCCCACGCCCAGCGCCAGCACTACCGCCAGCGACAGGGCCAGCGCTACGATTGTCTTGTGGCTCTTCTTCATCTCTTGCACCTCCTTCCCTGATGTTGGTTCAGCTCTTACGTTCGCTCCACCGCTATTATTGGCCATCTCTGTGAAGCTGCCATCAGGGAAGTGTAAGCAGTCTGTAAATTATTCTGCTCGCCTGTACCGGGAAATAAGGTGGAGAAGCGAGGGTGGGCTTGGCGCCGGCGGCGGTGGATGTGGAAGGAAGAAGGGCGGCCCGGCGCTGCGCGCCGGGCCGCCATGGGATTCGCTCAGTTCAACCGCACCTCAACCGTACTCTATGATCCGTCAGCTGTCCTAGGTCGAGAACGGGTTGGTCGTGGTTGACGAAGTAGTCGATGTTTCAGTTTCGTCATCGGTGGTTGTGCCCACGTCATCGAAACCATCGCCGGTCATGTCTTCCACATCCTCAAACCCGGTGCCGAAACCGCCCAGGCTGCCGAAGGCGTCCAGCAGGTCCTCCATGGGCTTGGCGTCCGTGGGAGCCTCGATGTTGACATCCTCGTCGAATCCGGACTGGGTCATGGTCACGGACACTGTGATGATCAGCGATGCCATGGCATCGCTCTGGTAGGCGTCCATCTCAACGTCCTCGAAGCCGGTGAGGGTCCCCGTATCCAGATCCACGTCCATCTTCACCTTGCGCACGTTGTCGTCGCCATCGATCCACAGTTCAACATCCAGAGTCTCGAACATGTCCGAGAGCTGGGAACCGCCGGTCTCCAGCTCCGCGGCGGCATCTTCCTGGTTACATTCCTTGGCGATCTCCGTGGAGACATCCGTGATCTTTCCGACGTCTACCTTTGCCTTGTAATGCGTGGTGCTCTCGCCGTCCACGTCCTCGTCGCCGACCTCCTCTATGTCAGAAAGCATCGCGGACGGGACGAGCTTTTCCTGCATGGCGTCCTGGGTGCAGGCCGTATCCACCTCTTCCACGTTGCCGCCCGCCTGGGAGGTCAGCTCCGCCGTATCGGATTCGTACCATTCACCCATCAGCTTCATGTACAGCACATTGTCCACGAGCTTGATCTCCATGTCGCCGAACAGGTCGTCGAACATGCCGGCGTCCATCATGTCCGCTGCAGAGCCGCCGCTGGCCGCCATCGCGTTATCGATGATATCGCTCATGCCCTCGATTGCCATGGTCATCTGCATGGCGGGGTTGCTCTTGTCGCTGTTGTCGAAATCCCCCTCGCCGGAGATGGTCAGTTCCAGCGGCAGCAGCATGGCGAACTCGTCACCCATCGCCGAAGCATCCCCGTCCATGGTCAGGGTCATCTCGTAATTCTCATGCACCGTCTTGTAGTCCATCGCCTTCTTGTAGGCGTTGTCGATCCTCTCCGCCGGATCTTCACTGGAGGACGAGCCGCAACCCGCCGCCAGCAGGGACATAATCGCAACCGCCCCCAGGATCACCCATAAAACCTTCTTCATGTCCTTTTCACCTCTCTCTAGCCGTTAATCCGGAAACATCCTATAATTCACGGGCGCCTTCACGCAATCCGGGTTTTCCGTGATTGCAGGAAGTGCCGTTCACGGAAGGAATGGATAGCTGGTCCCACCGGAAACCCACTCATGAATATTCTACAGGTTGTGAGGCAATACCTACCCGGCACCGGGGGGATGGAAACTTACGTGTCCAACCTCTGCCGGCAGTTGGCCCTGCGCGGGCACCGCTCCGACGTGGCCACCCTGGACCAGCTCTTCAGGGATGACCGGCGGCTGCCCCCCCACGAGGTCATCGACGGCGTCGACGTCATCCGTTTCCCCTGGAGCGGCAACGCCCGCTATTTCTTCGCGCCGCGCCTGCTGGAAGCGCTGCCGCGCTACGACATCATCCACATCCACGGCGTCGATTTCTTCCTCGACATGCTGGGTTCGACACGGCGCTGCCACGGTAAGCCCCTGGTGCTCTCCACCCACGGCGGCTTCTTCCATACCCGCTGGTTCCCCACCCTGAAGCGGGCCTATTTCAGGACGGTGACGCGCAATTCCCTCAGGGGCGTCAGCCGCGTCATCGCCAGCAGCCCCAAGGACAGTGAGCTGTTCGCTGCCGTCAGCGACAGGGTGGTGCTGGTGGAGAACGGCATCGACTACGAACTCTTCTCCGAAATCGAGCGCCGGCCCGAAGGGGAGACGCTGCTGTTCGTGGGCCGGATCTCCCGCAACAAGCGCGTGGACCGGCTGCTGGCGGCGCTGGCGCGCCTGCGCGAGAGCCATCCCCGGGCACGGCTGGTGGTGGCGGGGCCCGACTGGGAGGGACTCGGACAGGGGCTCGAGCAGCAGGCCCGGGCGCTGGGTGTCTCCGATGCCGTGAGCTTCACCGGCACTGTCGACGAGGAAAGACTTCTGGAACTGATGGCGGGAACGCGGCTGTTCATCTCCGCTTCGGAGTACGAGGCCTTCGGCCTCTCCACCGTGGAGGCCATGGCCGCCGGCATGCCGGTGGTGGTCAACCGCATCCAGGCCTTCGAGGATATCATCGACGACCGGGTCGACGGCCTGTTGGCGGACTTCAGCGACGCAGGCGCTGCTGCGTCCGCCATCGCCGCGGCACTTGACATGGAGGATGATGAAGCACTGCAGCTGGGGAGGCGCGCCCGCGAGACAGCCTCCCACTATGACTGGCGCAACGTCGTGGACTCAATCCTGGATATTTACCGACAGGTCCTGAGCGGAAGCTGATGGAACACTCTGACCATATACAGATCCTTGGTGTACGTATCGACCGCCTGCGGAAGCGGGAGACCCTGGAGCAAATCGCGTCTTTTATTGAGACGCCAGACTGTAAGCTTGTTGTTACCGTAAACCCCGAACATGTAATGCTGACGGAGAAAAGCGCCCATTTCAAAGAGATACTGAACAACAGCGAGATAAATGTGCCGGATG
Organism: Actinomycetes bacterium; assembly: GCA_024275795.1. GTDB lineage: Bacteria > Actinomycetota > Thermoleophilia > BMS3ABIN01 > BMS3ABIN01 > JAJRYJ01. The sequence goes on from JAJRYJ010000064.1 coordinate 7,446, forward strand.
GTATTGGCATCATCTGGGCCTCATGGCTGCTGGGTAAGCCGCTGCCCGAGAGGATCACGGGCACCGACCTGCTGCCACACATCTGCCACATCTGTGCCGAGAAAGCGGCGGGCATCTTCCTGTTGGGGGGAAATCCCGGCATCGCCAAGCAGACGGCTGACAATCTGCGGCGGCAAATCCCGAACCTGATCATTGCTGGGACCAGCAGCCGTGACCCGGGTTCGGATGCAGACAGGGAGACGGTCAAGGAGATCAATGAATCCGGCGCTCGCGTTTTGGCAGTAGCCTACGGCAGTCCCAAAGAGAACCTCTGGATAGACCGCAACCGCCACAAGCTCACAAGCGTCAGGGTGGCCATCGGCGTCGGCGGCGCCTTCGACTTCATCTCCGGCCGGACCCCCCGGGCCCCGAAAGCGATGCGCAAGGTGGGCATGGAATGGCTGTACCGCCTCTGGCTGGAACCCCAGCGCGCCCGGCGCATGGCAGCGCTGCCCCGCTTCAGCTGGCGTGTCCTCATGTCTCGCAGGTAAAGCCCAGCTAACCAGGGGGACACAATACGGTACTCCCGGGTACGTGGAAGCTAGCGGCCCGGCATTCCTCCTCCTACCTGCACGGCCCCCCCGGCTTTTTCGGTTTTAATTCCCTGCCGGTCAATTCCTCCAGCTGTTCGATGAAACAATCATCCCCCAAGGGCCGTCCCGTCCTCGAATGCAGGCGTAACTTATCAGCCTCTTCCCTGCTGGTCCCACCGGAAAGAAGCATTCGCCAGTCGCCGGCGATATCCAGCAAGGGGGTCGATTTTGCCAGGCAATCATCCTCCCCCCGAAGATGGGCGCGAGCGCTGCTCCAGACATATTTTTCAGGCTTGTCAACCAGGCCCGCCCGCACGGGATTCATCTCAATATAACGGGCTGCGTTCAACAGATGCGTGTTATCCAGGGGGAAGGAAGAAAACCGGCCCTGCCAGAGATAACCGGTCCAGTTTTCTCTCTGGTTGATGCGTAAAGTATAGCGCCTATGAGCTTCACCCACGGCCCTGCAGAGCGAGAAATCCTCAGCGGGAACCATGATCAGGTGAACGTGATTGGGCATGAGGCACCAGGCCCAGATATCCACTCCATAATTGGAGCAGTACCTTGCCATCAAACTGATATAGGCCCGATAATCTCCCTCGTTGAAGAATGTCCGCTGCCGCCTGTTTCCGCGTTGCGTGATGTGATGAGGAACTCCGGGCGCAACTACCCGCGCGATTCTCGACATGGTCAGAGTTTATAACGTCCTGGACCGACGCAGTCAAGCAGGCATACTTCCACGCACCCGGGAGTACCGTATTGTGTCCCCCTGGTTGCCCTGGTTGGAGCGGATGACGGGGATCGAACCCGCGATCTTCGGCTTGGGAAGCCGACGCGTTACCAACTACGCCACATCCGCCCGCGGGATGGATATTCTACAAAAAAACCGTGGCTATTTCGACGGCGAGGCCTTCTCCTCCGCCAGGAACTTCCTGAACCACTCGATGGTGCTCTTCAGGCCGTCCTGCACCGGCACCGTGGGCTCCCAGCCGATGGTCTCCCTGGCCAGGGTGATATCGGGACGCCGCCGCCTGGGGTCGTCCGTAGGCAGCGCCTGGTAGACGATCTTGCTGGCCGAGCCCGTCATCTCGATGATCATCTCCGCCAGCTCCTCGATGGTGTATTCCCCCGGGTTGCCCAGGTTCATCGGCAGGTAGTAGTCGCTCATCATCACCCGGTAGATGCCGTCCACCAGATCGGAGACGTAGCAGAAGCTGCGCGTCTGACTGCCCTCGCCGAAGACCGTCAGGTGCCTGTCCTCCAGCGCCTGCCTGATGAAGGTGGGCACGGCGCGGCCGTCGTAGGGGCGCATCCGCGGCCCGTAGGTGTTGAACAGCCTGACGATGCGCGTATCCACGCCCTGCTCGCGCCGGTAGGCCATGGTGGTGGTCTCGGCGTAGCGCTTGGCCTCGTAGTAGACGCTGCGGGGGCCGATGGGGTTGACGTTGCCCCAGTAATCCTCCGTCTGGGGATGTATCTCCGGGTCGCCGTAGACTTCGGAAGTGGATGTCAGCAGGAAGCGTGCCCGCTTCCACTTGGCCAGGCCGATGGCGTTGCGGGTGCCGACAGCGCCCACCTTGAGGGTATGCAGCGCCATCTGCAGGTAGTCGATGGGGCTGGCGGGGCTGGCCAGGTGATATACGTAATCGACTTCCCCGGGAATCTCGATGAAATCGGTGATGTCCACGTTCATGTAGACGAAATCAGCGGAATCGATGTGCTCCAGGTTGCGCAGGGTGCCGGTGTTGAGGTTGTCCAGGCCGATGACCCGGTGGCCCTTTCCCAGCAGGTAATCGCAGAGATGCGAGCCGATGAAGCCCGCCGCCCCCGTCACCACTGATACTTTCTGCCGCTCCTTAGCCAATGGTTCCTCCTGTCTGGGCTTGCCCACTGCTTGCCCACTATTTAACCCGATCAGCGCCTGGCCGTTTCGCGGCCCCCCTTTTTTCTATAAAATATATTCTCACATTTCGCGGTTGCATACTATCAGCCCGCTGGCCGGCCTGCCGTAAAAGAGGGGTTCGGACGCGGCGGGGGAAATCATTAGCGACCGCCGTCCCAAGGGATAAAAGATGAACCGAATCCAGATAGTGGCCATGGTCGTCGCCGGCCTGATGACCATCACCCTCTTCCAGCTTATCCGCAAGAAGAAGCTGAAGGAGCAGTACTCGCTGCTATGGTTCCTCACCATCATCGTCATCGTCGCCCTGGCGCTCTGGGAGCCGCTGCTGGAACGCATCGCCGAGGCCGTCGGCATCCAGGTCCCCTCCAACGCCCTCTTCCTGCTGGCGCTGATGTTCCTCTTCGGCATGGCGCTGCACTTTTCGCTGCTGGTGTCACGGCTGACGGACCAGAGCAAGATGCTGGCCCAGAAGCTGGCGCTGCTGGAGCGCGACCAGCGGGTGGCGGCGGAAGCCGGGGACGCGGGCGGGAGAAGTACTGGTTCCACTGCTGCCGCAGCGGATTCAGCCGAGGCCCCCGCTGTCAGGGACGATGACCGTGACTGAGCCCGGCTCCATGCGCAGCCGGCTCTCGGCGCTTTTCGGTTCGCGCCTGTTCCGGGCCGCGGTCAGCATCGGGCTGCTGGCGGCGTTGCTCGTCACCGTGGACCTGCGCGAACTGGGGTCCACCTTGGGCAGCGTCTCCCCCGGCCTGCTGGCGCTGGGCATCTTCGTCTTCCTGGTGGCCAACATGGTCAGCGTCTCCAAGTGGAGCCTCATCATCAGCGCCCAGGGCGAGCGCGTCTCGTTCTTCTACCTGACGACGCTGTTCTACATCGGCCTCTTCTTCAACAACTTCCTGCCGACGAACTTCGGCGGCGATGTCATCAAAGCATTCAGACTCTCGCGTGCCACCGGCCACGGAGCCGACGCCGCCGGGTCCGTGGTGCTGGACCGGGTCAGTTCGGTGCTGGCGCTGCTGCTGATAGCGGTGGTGCCGGCGCTGGTGGAACTGCGGCTGCTGGGCACCGGCCTGCTGCTGCTGGTATTGGGTATGCTGGCGCTGCTGGCGCTGCTCATCGGCCTCTTCGCCAGCGAGCGGGCGGCGCGGCGGCTGGGCGGCCTCTTCCGCGCCGACCCCATCGGCATCCGCAAGCACCTCAAGAGCTTCTATTATTCCATCCATGATTTCCGCGGCCAGCGGCGCACCCTGCTCTCGGTGATGCTCATCTCCCTGGCTTACCAGGGGCTGCAGGTATTCACGGTCTACGTTTTGGCACTCTCGCTGGGAATCGACGTGCCGCTGGTCTATTATTTCATCTTCATCCCCATCGTCCTCGCCGTAAGCATGGTACCCATCTCGCTCAACGGCCTGGGCATCCGCGAGCTGACCTGGGTGGTACTCTTCGGCCAGGTGAGCGTATCACAGGCCGAGGCCATCTCCATGTCCATCCTGGCGTTCCTGGTGATGACGGTGGTCAGCCTGGCGGGCGGCGTCTTCTACATGTTTGACCGCACGACTCCGGCATCGGAACAGACTGCCGAGGCTGCGCGGGCAGCCCCCCGGGAGGCGGGACATGGCAGCTCCTAGAATCATCGTCATCGTGCCGGCCCACAACGAGGCCGCCAACCTGGCGGGCGTCATCGCCGACATCCGCGCCCACAGCGACGCCGATATCGTCGTCGTCAACGACGGCTCGAACGACGATACGCCCGGTATCACCCTGCGGGAGGGCGCAGAACTGCTGAACCTGCCCTTCAACCTGGGCATCGGCAGCGCCATGCAGACCGGCTTCAAGTTCGCCTGGCGCGAAGGCTACGACATAGCCCTGCAGGTGGACGGCGACGGACAGCACGACGCCACCCACATCTCCAGCCTGCTCAAGCCGCTGCTGGCAGGCGAGTGCGACATGGTCGTGGGTTCGCGTTATCTCAAGGATAACGGCTACGAGGGCTCCGCCACACGACGCCTGGGCACGGCCGCCTTCTCCCGCATCGTCTCGCTGATGCTGCGGCAGAAGCTGACGGACGCCACCTCGGGGTTCCGCGCCATCAATGCCCGCATGATCGAACTCTTCGCCAACGACTATCCCCGCGACTACCCGGAGGTGGAGGCGCTGCTGCTGGCCCATCTGGCGCGGCTGCGGGTGATGGAAGTTCCTGTGACCATGCGGTAACGGGAGGGCGGCCGCTCCTCCATCAATTTCTTCCGCTCCATCTACTACGCCGTCAAGGTCTTCCTGGCGCTGCTGGTGGGTTATTCGCAACGGCGGGCGCCGGAGTCCTGATGCCCATGAGCCGCCGGGGTTACTACGACTATTATTTTTCCAGCGAGGAGATCGAGGGCAGCGCTGCGCGTATCCGCGCCCTGAACGAGCTTGTCTACGGGCGGATCTCCCCCCACGTCATGCCCGGGTCGCCGGTGCTGGAGCTGGGGGTCGGCAAGGGGTTCTTCGCCTGGATCTGCCGCGACCACGGCCATGATTACCTCGGAGTCGAGGCCAATGGCGAGCAGTGCGCCCGGCTCAAGAAACAGGGGCTCGACGTCATCTGCGCCCAGGTGCCGCCCCTGCCGCCGGAGCTCGAGGACGAATACGGTCTGATCTATGCCGCCCACCTGCTTGAACACCTGCCCGGCAGCCGCGCCGTGCATGAGCTACTGAGCCAGTGCCGTGACAGGCTCGCCGGCGGCGGCGCCGTCGCCATGCTCTTCCCGGACGCCGAATCCATGGGGTCCGACTTCTGGAACTGTGACTATACCCATACCTATGCCACTACCGGGCGCCGCATCGCCCAGGCCATGACCGACGCGGGGCTCAGGGTCGTTACAGTCCAGACGTTCAACGGCCACTACCGCGGTGGCAGGCGCCTGCTGGCGCGGGCCGGTTCCAGCAGGCTGGTGCGCAGCGTCACGCAGGCGCTTGCCCGCGAACCGGCCAGGCGTGAACGATATTACCGCGGCTGGCTCTACCTGCAGAAAACCATCCTCGTCGTGGGGAAGCACTGACCGCCGGCATGGGAATGACCAAACCGCCCGTAAGCATCGTTATCCCCGCCTACAACGCCCGGGAACACCTGTCCCGGGTGCTCGACGGAATCATTGAGCAGGACTATGACGGCCTCATCGATGTCGTCGTGGTCAACGACGGCAGCAGCGACGACACGCTGCAGATGGCAGAGAACTACCGTGACAGCAAGCGACTGCCGGACAACCGCAGCCTGCGCGTCATCGATCAGCAGAACCAGGGGGCGGCGGCGGCTACCAATACCGGCATCGAGGCCTCGAACCACGCGATAGTCTGCAGCGTCGACTCCGACGTGGTCTTGCATCGCGACTGGCTGGGAAAGATAATCGAGGAGATGCAGGACGAATCAGTCGCGGCGGCGCAGGGATATTACAAGACGCCTTCCGGCGTTTCATTCTGGGCGAGGATGATGGGTTACGATGTCGAGGCCCGCTACGACGCCATCGACACCAGGTATGTGACACAGGTATGCACGGGCGACACCGCCTACCGCAGGTCCGCGCTGGAGAAAACAGGCTTGTTTGATACCAGCTTCAAATACGGCTACGACAACAACATGAGCTATCGGCTCCTGGCCGCCGGCTACAGGCTGGTCTTCAGGAAGGATGCCGTCTGTGACCATTACTGGAAAGCTGACCTCATGAGCTACATCAGACAGCAGTACCGTTCAGGCATCGGCCGCCTGCAGCTGGTCGTCAGGCACAGCGAACATGTGACCGGGGACAGCGTCTCGGGGATGCGGATGATGATGCAGGTACCGCTGACGTCCCTCTTCTTCATCTCGCTGTTCTTCAGTTTCGTGATCTACGGGTTCAATCCACAGGGTCTCTACCTGCTGCTGGTGTCCGCCGTATCACTGGGGGCGCTGCTGCTCGACCGCACCGCCTTCGCCGTCGGGGTCTACCGCAAGCAGCGTGACCCGTCGGTGGCGCTGATGCCCCTGGTACACCTTTTACGGAATGTCGTCTGGTGCTGGGCCCTCTTGCGCTGGGCGCTGGGGGCCCGGTGAGCGGGTCCGCCGACAACCGCGGCGGCGCGCACCCAGTCGGGCCGCCCGGCCCGAAACGCGTCTGCCTGCTGGTGCCGCCGGCGCGTTCCGCTGACAAGGTCCCGGAGCGTGTCTACGGCTGCACCTTCACCTATTACCGCCAACCGGAGCTCCCCATGCTCTACGTAGCGTCGTTGCTGGAACAGGACGGCCATGCAGTCGAACTTAAGGACTACTCCGAAGACAGCTGGCAGGACTTCACCGGAGACCTAGCCTCATTCGACTACGACATCTATGTCCTGCATACGGTGCTGCTGGCCGAAAGCGTCGACCTGCGGGCGGCGCGTCAGATCCTTGAACATACGGAGGCCCACGTCATCTTCTTCGGCCCCCATCCCACCCTGAAGCCGCGCGACTTCCTGCCCTCGGAGCGCTGCGTCGTCGCCCGCGGCGAGGCCGAGTTCATCATCCGTGACCTGGTGCGGGCCCTGCCGGATGGCGATCTCAATACCATCAAGGGCATCTCCTGCCTGGACAACGGCGAGCTCATGGAGACCGAAAGCTACGGCGTCATCGACGACCTGGACTCCCTGCCCTTCCCCTCCAGGCACCTGCTCGACGAGGAACGGGACAGCTTCTACAATCCCAAGTTGCCGGATAAGCCCGTCACCCTGCTGCTCTCATCCCGCGGTTGCAGCTTCCGCTGTTACTATTGCGTGCCCAACTCCATCAGCTGGGCGCGGGAGCTTGAGTGGAAGCGCTTCCACGACGGCAGGAAGCCGCCCGTAAAGCTGCGCTCGCCGGAGAACATCGCCAAGGAGTTCAGCGAACTGAAACAGCAGGGATACCGTTCCGTCTCCATCATCGACGACATGTTCCTCTTCGGCGGCAAGAAGCGCATCATGGACATCAGCGAGCGCATCAGGGGACTGGGGCTCAAGTTCGGCATCCTCGCCCGTTGCAACTTCGTCGCCGACGAGGAGCTGGTAAAAGCCCTGGCGGACGCCGGCTGCGTCTATGTCGACCTCGGCATCGAATCCATGGACCAGCGGGTGCTTGACGATATCCGAAAGGATACGGACGTCTCTGAGGTATACGAAGCCATCAGGGTGCTTTCGCGCTGCGGCGTCGAGCCCAAGGCGAACATCATGATCGGCTCCTCGTCGCTGGAAACCAGGGAAAGCATCGACAGGACCGTCAGCGAGATCTCGGACCTGCCGCTCAACTACTGCATGTTCAGCATCGCCACCCCCTTCCCCGGCACCGAGTTCGCGGAGATGGCCGAGCAGGAAGGCTGGACTGTGAAACCAGAGATCTATGACCTTGAAAGCAACCTCTCCCCCACGGACAAGTCGCTGGTCTCCTATCCGGGGCTGTCCAGGGAGGAGATGGAGCAGGCGGTCAAACAGGCCAACCGCCGCTTCTACCTGCGTCCACGCCGCGCCTGGTTCTTCATCCGCCGGCTGACATCACTGAAGGCCCTCAGGGAACTGATATCCACAGGGTGGAAGGTGATTCGCTGACCAGGGCTCACGCCCACCACAGCCGCGTCCGGGAAAGGGGTCACGGCAAGAACGGGAGTTGTGCCATTGCGCACTATTGCGGGATGATGCCGTCTACCTCGTTGAAGGAACTGTTGTAGACCGTACGCTGGCTGGCAAGGATCGGCTGGCCGCCCGAGACCACCCGCACCGGCCCGTTCATCACCCCCGGGAAAGTAAGCGCCTGCACGGTGCCGGCCGCCAGGCTCAGAGTCGGTCCCTGCTTGACGCCGCCGATGAATATCTCAGCCGTCGTATCAAGCGTCCCCTGGTTGCTCACCAGGATATATGTGGTCATTCCTCCCGAGAGCTGGTCGTACCAGGTGAACCAGGAGTCCGTTGAGAGGCTGCCGTGAGCGGCTCCCTGCAGCTCCTCGAAAGAGCTTCCCATCAGGGTGCGCTCGCTGACCACAAGCTGCTCGCCGCCGGTGGATCTGACTTTCACCGGCCCATCCCTCAGGCCCGGGAAGCTGACCGCCTCGACACCGCCCGCCGCCAGGCTCAGGGTCGGTCCCTGCTTGAAGCCGCCGATGAAGACCTCCGCGTCAACCGGCGCGGCGGTGGGGTTGGCAACCAGTATCCATGTCTGAAAACCCGGCGACAGCTGATCGTACCAGTTGAAGTCAAATTCATCGGAGAGCCCCGAAGCAGGCACGCCCATCACTTCGCTGAAATAACCGTTGAAGGTGACGCGCTGGCTCACCACCAGCGGCTGACCATTGGTGGACCGCACGTAGACCGGTCCGTCGATGATCCCCGGGAACTGGGGAGTTACCATCTCGCCGGGGTTAAGGCCGTAACTGCCTGCGGGCGTCCCCATGTCGCCGATGTAGACCTCGGCCGTAGTCGCCTGCGTCCCCTGGTTGCTCACCAGCATCCAGCTCTGCATGCCCGGCGAATACTGGTCATACCAGGCCAGGTAGTATTCGGAATCCAGCTGCGACGCCGCCACGGCGGTCACTTCGGTGAAATTGCCGTTGAAGAGCACCCGCTGGCTGGCCAGCAACAGCCCGCTTCCGGGCGAGAACACCTCCACCGGGCCCGCCATCACCCCGGGAAACTCCGGGGTCACCCTGCCCTGGGCGGCGATCTGCCAGCCTCCCCGGTAGAAACCGCCGATCTCGACGCTGCCGATGTCCGCCTCGGTGGCGGACGGGTTACCTATCAGCACCCAGTTGCGCATGCCGGGAGAGAGCTGGTCGTACCAGGTGAAGTACTGGCTGACGGGAGAGGGCGGCGGCGCCCCCATGGCCAGCTTGCCGCTGCCGAAGAGGTTATCCTTGCCGGGGTCGCCCAGGTCGGTGGCGCCTGCCTCCAGCACGCTCATAAGCGTGGCCGATGAATACCCGGGGTATGCGCCCTTAAGCAGCGCCGCCGCTCCGGCCACGTGGGGAGTGGATGCCGACGTGCCGGCAAAGCCGCTGGGCCCGTATGTCCCAGTGGAGACACCGGTGGGCGCGGTGATATCCGGCTTGATCCTGCCGTCGGCCGTGGGCCCCCGGGAGCTGTAGGACGCCAGGCTGGTGCTGCCCACAGGCACCGCTCCCACCGTCATCACCGCCGCGTTATCCGCAGGCTGCCCCGCCAGGCTACCCGCGGCCACCTGGTATTCAAGGCTGTTGAAATATCCAAACAGCTCCAGGTCAGCATTGCCGTCGGCACCGGCGTTCCTCACGGAAATATAATAGGTGCCGCCCTGGCCGAAGGGCACCTTGTAATAGATTGCTTCCGCCGGTTCCTGTGAGCCGTTCTGCCAGTCCAGAGAAGACGCAACCGGTTCCGGGTTGCCGGCCTTGAACAGGTAGAGGTCATAGTCCTGGTCTGTCTGCGGCCACTTGTCCCAGGTCAGGTAAGCGTATATCTCAGACCCCACCGAAACAGTACCCTGGAAGTTGTTTCCCTCGTCGGCGCCGGAGAACTCGTGCCAGCTGTCGGAATCCGCGTCACTGAAGGCTCCACTCCAGTGATTGAGGGCACCGTTACCCGAGGCATTTACCCAGAGGATGCCCGCCGTGGTCGCCGTATCGGCAATGTCGTTGACCGTGCCGGAACCGTCACCACGGAAGGCGTATGGCCAGGCCCACGATGCGGATATCACGTCCACGCCCTGGCTGATGAGATAGGAGACGGCATTGCCCAGCTCGACCTCCGTCTCGAAGTTCACCAGGTAGAGCTGGGCCTCCGGCGCCATGTCGTAGACGACCTCGGCGCAAGCCGTGCCGTGGTCGGTGGTGTTATTGATATCACCATCCGCGCGGAAAGAGGCAGTTATCACGTTTGCGGGCAGTTCGCCGCCTTCGATGCGCAGGCCGTAACCGCTGAAGCCCAGGTCGAGTACGGCGACCTTCGTCCCCGCCCCCTTGTGAAGTGCCGCCTGCCAGATATCGGCTGAAACATCTGCCACACCCTCACTCGTATAAGCGCTGACCAGCGGTGTGCGGGGCTCCCTCACGTAGGAAACAGCCGATGCCGCCGCCAGCTCTTCAAGACTTTCGATGGGTACGGAAGCCTGCAGCAGGCTCCGGTAACTTGACTCGACGACGCCGTCCGCAGCCAGCACCAGCGCTGCGGCATCGACCAGCGGTTCGCCTGCGCCCCCTGCCGCCTCGATGACGACGCGGACCCTGCCGTCCTCCAGGTCCATCCCCCGCAAGCGGGCGAAATCTTCCATCTGCGCCCGCGATCCGGATTCAGCCAACAGGGCCAGCTGGGCCAGGGACGACTGGAGGTCGCTGTCCTTGACGGTCAAGGACTGGAGCTTGCCGAAGTCTTCATCACCGAAAGGTGTGGTCTGCTCCTCTGCTACTCCCGGGGCGGCAGCTGTGGCTGCTGTTTCCGGGGTCTCATCGGCTGGCGCAACCTTTATCGCTCCCAACACTGGATCGTCGACTGCATCAGCCGGTGAACCGCCCGCCCGGCCACTGAAGAAAAGGATGCCCGCGAGCACAGCGGCGATTATCAGCAACAACGCCGCAAATCCCGTTTTTCTCCCTGTTTTTATACTCATCCGCAATCAATCCCTCAATATCCATCATCTCACATCATCCATTATAGATATCGGCAGCGTCATTTGCCTGAAGCTCACATTTACGGCAGCCGCCGGCGCTTCCTATCTGTTGATGGACTGCGGTATGATTTGACCGCGCCGGCGGCTGCCGGCTCCTGCAAATGAACTCCACATCCACGACAAACCTGGAGAAGGCTTCGGTCGGGTGCATCCTCGTCAACTACAGGACGCCCTGGGAGATGCTCTGCCGCTGTCTCGATTCCATCGTCGCCCGGAACGACTCGGTGGACTGCTCCATTACCCTGCTGGATAACGCCTCGGGCGACGAGACGCCCGCGAAGCTCAGGGAAGCCTATCCCCAGGTGAACCTGATCGAGATGCGCAGCAACACCGGCTTCGCCGCGGCCGTCAACCGGGGGCTCCGGGAGGTCAGCGAACCCTTCGTGTTGATGCTGAACACGGACGCCGTGCTGACGGACGGCGCACTTGAGACCATGGCAAAGACCCTCGCCCAGGCGCCCGCCACTTGTGCCGGCGTAGCGCCCAAGATGCTGCTTTCCAGCTCCATGGAGGGCATCATCGATGCTGTCGGTACGGTGATGCCTGCCGACGGGGCCGCCTTCAGCCGGGGAATCGGCCAGTGTGACCTGGGCCAGTATGATGCGGTGGAATCGGTGTCCGGCGTCTGTTTCGGAGCCGCCCTGCTCAGGCGCCCCCTGCTGGATCCGGATGCGATCGGGCCGCTCTACGAGGGATATTTCCTCTACTTCGAAGACACGGACTGGTGCATGCGCGCCGCGAGCCAGGGATACGGCTTCCTCACGGTACCAGAAGCCGTCGTCTACCACGAACATTCGGGCGTTGCCCGCAAGCAGTCGCTCGAGTTCAAGTACCGCATGATCGAACTGAATACGCTGAAGATAGTCACGCGCACCTTCGAGAGCACAAGGGGAGCTGCCCGCGTAGTGTCGGCGCGGCTGGCGCGGCTGGCGGCACGCACCCTGATGCGCCGCCGTAACGTGCGCGCCAACCTGCTGATCCTGGCGTCTTACCTGTCGTCCCTGCCGTCGCTGCTCGCTGAGCGCCGGGAACTGGCGGCCCGCAGGACCGTTTCCGACGCGGAGGTTTTAGCACTCGCCGCCGGGGAGAACGCCTGGTTCGATAGCATCAGTTACAGGCCCGACCGCTGCCTGGACTCGCTCATCGACAGTTACGACAGGCTGCAGCGGCAACAGGGAGGACAGCGCTGCCTGGAGATGCTGTCCCTGCTCAAATGGCTGAAGCTCGAGCAGTCGGCGGGTCAATCGCCGCCGCTCAGCCGGGAACAGCTCAAGCTGCTTGCGGGGGAGCCGCCTTGTGTTTCCGGCCTGCTGCGGCTGGCGGGCATCGGCGTCACTGCTGTGGATACTTCTCCATGACGGTCCGCCGGTATTCCCCGATCACCCGCCGCCAGGAGTAGTTCTCTTCCACCCAGCGCCGCGATTCCTCCAGGGCTTTTGCCTGCGCTTCACCCCGCTGGTTCAGGCTGAGGATGCGGGAAAGACCCTCGATAAAACTGTCCTCGTCATCGTACCCGAGCACGGTCTCAACCTCATCAGCGTAGTAACGCAGGATGGGGCTGGCGCTGTTTACCAGCGCCGGTCGTCCCTGCGCCAGGGCCTCGACCACGACGAGGGACAGGCTCTCGAGAGAAGACGGGTTGACCACACAGGCGGCGCCGGCGATCAGGTCGTCCCTGCGCTCATCCGGCAGGTAGCCCAGGTATTCAAGCCAGGAGCGCTCCGGAAGCACGAAGTCATCGTCCAGCCGCCCCGCAAGCAGCAGCCGCATGTCTCCGGAGTCCGCCTGCCGGCGGAATGCCTCGAAATGACCTATCAACCGGTCAACCTGCTTGCCGGCGCTGACGCGGCCCAGGTAGAGCACATAGGGCCGCTCCATCGACTCACCCGCATCGGACATCCGCCTGCGGGCACGGTCCGGGGAGCCTCCGGCGCGCCTCTCGCTGTCGACACCCTCTACGCCGGCGCCGGCGACGCTCACCTTGTGTTCCGGCACACCCCTCGACAGCAACAGTTCCCGCTCCGGGTCGCTGTTGGCGAGGATATGGCCCGCGCGCTCCAGCAACCGCTGCACGGTCAGAAAATGGAACGGCCGCTCGTCGTGGGCTGCGGGCACAAGGACGCAATCGTCGCCGACAATCTCGACAGCGCTGATGGTGGGCAGGTACAGGTAGGTGAAGCAGATGAAACGGTCATAGATGAGCCGGTGCTCCTTGATATAGCGGGATAGCTCCGGGTTTACCGGCCCCTGCAGCGTGAACCAGAGACGCTCCAGCCTGAGCAACAGGGAGCCTGGAAGACGCAGCCGCTGCAATGCGAGCAACAGGGAAGCCAGGGGGCCGTCGACGCGGGGGAAGAAGCGCGAACGCCCCCGCCGCGAGTCGAAGCGCAGTATCCTTGCGCCGCTCTCTTCGGACCATCCAGTATGGTAATGGTTGGCCCAGGTCTGGTAATCCCGCGCCGTGGTGGTGAGCACGTCCACTTCCCAGCCCAGGTCCGAGACCAGCCGCCCGGCCACCTGCCGCGCCAGGGTCTCGGCGCCGCCGATGACCTCCTCCCCATATCTCTGCACCACGACGGCGATTTTCAACGGCGGCCCTCCGCCCTCGACTTCTTCCCCAGCGCTGATCGGCTTCACCCCCTGCAATCGAAAGACTTGATGCGGTAGAGTGTCGCACCCTTGTCATAAATCTTCTCGAAGTACCTGCTGGTGTCCAGCATCTCCCGCTGCATGTGGTTGAAATAGACAGGCCGGGAGCCGAAATAGACATAGCCGATGCCATAGTCGCAGTAGAGGGAGCGGATCGCCTGCTCGTCCTCCCTGTTCCTTGCCACGGCCATGTAGAGGTCGAAGATCTCCGCTGAACGCTGGGTCGAGAACTCCAGGAACGATACCTCCACCTGCTTATCCGTGAAGGAGGGAATCCAGACGCCCCCGTCGGCCCCGGCGATGACGGCGAGGACATCGCTGGGACTGCCAAGCTGAATCAGTATCAGCGCGTCGTCCGGCAATTCGTTCTCGATGTAGTCGAAAGCATCCAGGTCGTCCTGGTTCACCGTCCAGAGCTCCCTGGCGGCCTTGTCATATCTGTGGTACTGATCCAGCCCGACATGGAAGAACGCCGTCGTCAGCGCCGCGATGACCACGGCGGCGGTCAGTACCTGCAAAGGCAGCCTCAGGAGTGTCCGGCTCAGCAGGTAATATGCGAACCAGGCGACGGTGACGGCGATGATTATGGGCAGGAAGTGTTTCAGTTCCGCCATGTAGAAAACACCGTAAGTGCTCTCGGGGAGCATCAGGAGCCCGAAGCCGACCAAATAAAGGACCACATAAGAACCAAACAGGCGCAGCGGCACCTTCCTGTTGGCATCCGGCAGCACCAGCAGGGCGGCCAGGGAGACCGCCAGGGCCGCCATGGGCCATTTGCCCAGCACGTCGATACCGTTCCCGACAAACTCCTCGGAGGCATACCTGACGGTCCCATACTCCGCAATGAAGGGGTCGGGCATGTTTACGGCACGAACATCATCGACCGGGCGGCCCAGGTACTTCGGCACAACCTGTATCAGCAGGAGGGCGCCGAAAACTCCCAGTACCGCCAGGGACATCGCATAGGCACCCAGCTTCTCGCGCCCGACGGCGAGTTTGCCCCCCCTTATTCTGACCATGTCCACCAGGTTCACGAAAAAGAGGATGAATACCAGTAGAAAACCGGTCGGATAGTGGATGATCACCGTTGCGAACACCAGTGCGGCTGTGATGATGTAATCAAGCCTGTTCCTGGCGCTGGTGGAGAGATGGATAATCAGAGGCGTGACGGAAAAGACCATCACCATGGAATTCTTGCCGGCGATATAGAAGAAATCCGTCGGCCGCGGCAGCATGGCCGCGATCACGAACATAAGGAAGCCGTAGATCATCCAGCGGTCACCGGGGCGGTCCTTCCCCGCCCGGAAGGAGAGTACGCCCAGGTAGAACATGCTTACGGGGAACAGGGCCATGTGCGCGTTCAGGCTCGTAAGCACCACCTGGGGGTACGAGACATCCAGGAATGTGGCGTAATAGTTCAGGAAGTACTCCAGCCCCTGGGGATACCACTGCTGACTGGTGGTGAAATGATTGACGTTGATGTACTTGAGCCACTCGCTGTGAGCGATGGGGTCGTGCAGGATGGGTGTCAACAGGTCATGTGTGGGCAGAACCCTGAAGACGAACAACATCACGAACAGCGCGTAGGCCACGATCCTGGCCCAGCCGATCCTCAGGGCATAGTGCCGCAATCCCCTGAAATATCGCCCCATCAGGAAGATGCAGGCGGCTGCGGCGGCGCTTGCGTTGAACACGAGCGTCGCCGGTCCCTGGGGGATGCCCAGCACCTCTTCGATAAAGGACATGAGCACCAGCACCAGGGGTGAGAGCAGCACGGACAGGATCAGCTTGTCGATCAGCCCGACCCTGTCACTGTCGCGGGTGAAGTAGAAGACGATGGCCAGCGCCGGCAGCAGATTCACCAGCACGAACACCATCACGAACTGGGCTATGGTCATCTCGCTTTCCTGTAGATTGGCCGGGAATGCTTCATCAGGGGGAACCTAAGCTGCGCACCCGGAGTGCCGATTCATATGATGGAATGATAAACAGGTATCATCCCTGCAATTGTATGCGCTGATAGTGTGGCGCGCAAAGGGCATGAAGGGATTCCCGACGATGGTGACCGCCGAGAAGAAAAACCCCATGGCAGCGATTATCGCATCATTTGCCGTCATCCTCTCTGTTTTCTTTTTCGCGTTGTTCAACCCTCTTTCCACCGCAACGGCGGCCCAGTGCGATTTCACGGTGACCAATACCAACGACAGCGGCGCCGGCTCGCTCCGGGACGCCATCGCCGAGGCCAACTGGGCTTCCGGCACGCCGACGGTATGTTTCGCCATCGATAGCGGTCCCCAGACGATCATTCCCACCTCGCCCCTGCCCCCGGTCACAGGGTCGATGGTGATAGACGGCACCACTCAGCCCGGATTCACCGGTACGCCGCTGATACAGATCAACGGGGCCGGGGCCGGACAGACTCCCGGTATCTGGATCACCGCCGGCAACAGTACGGTCAAGGGGCTGGTAATCAACGGTTTCGCCTCAAACGGCATCTTCATCAGCGATAACCCCGGCAACGTGATCACCGGCAACTATATAGGCACCAACGCGGACGGGACGGCAGCCGTTCCCAACGGAACCGACGGCGTCGGCATCTACCACTCTTCCGGCCATACCATCGGCGGCACTTCCGCGTCTGAACGCAATCTGATATCCGGCAACACCGGTAACGGCATCGGCATCACAGGCGCTGATGCCAGCGGTAACATCGTCCAGGGCAACTATATCGGCACCAACGCCTCCGGCACCGGCGCCATAGCCAACGGCGGCGACGGCATCCTGCTCAACGATGCCCCGGAAAATATCATTGGCGGAACCACGGGCGTGACCCCGGGCGGCGCCTGCACCGGCGCCTGCAACCTGGTCTCCGGCAACGGCTACAACGGCATCGGCCTCTGGTACGCCAACGCCGCCGGCAACCAGGTGCTGGGCAACTATGTGGGCATCAACGCGGCGGGAACGGCCGCCCTGGCCAATTTCAACATCGGCATCGAGCTCAACGAGTCGCCCAACAACACGGTTGGCGGCACCACGGCTGAGGCCAGGAACGTCATGTCCGGCAACGGCGGCGCCGGCCTGCTGCTCACCGGCAGTGCCTGCACCGGCAACGTCATCGCCGGCAACTTCATCGGCACCAACGCCGCGGGCACCGGCGGCGTCGGCAATCAGAAGATGGGAATCAGCATCGGCTGGTCCCCCGGCATCTACAGCGCCAACAACAACCTTATCGGCGGCGCCACCGGCGTCACTCCGGGGGGCGCCTGTACCGGCTCCTGCAACCTCATATCCGGGAACCACGATGACGGCGTCTTCATCACCGACAACGGCGGCGGCGGCGCCAACCAGCTGAAGGGCAACTTCATCGGCACGGACGCCTCCGGCAACGGCTCCATCGGCAACGGCGCCAACGGCGTCGGCATCCTCGACGTTGCCAACAACCAGATCGGCGGCTCCAGCGAAGCGGAACGCAATATTATCTCCGCCAACGGGGACAACGGGGTCATCATCGCCGGCTGGTCGTCCACCGGTAACCGCATCGAGGGGAACTATATCGGACGCACCAGCAACGGCGGCAACATGGGCAATACGCGCTTCGGAATCACCGTTGCTTCCGGTACCGATACGGCTATCCTCGGCAACGGCATCTATGCCAACGGGCAGCACGGCATCGACCTGGGCTATGACTACGTGACCGCCAACGACGCCAATGACTGGGACGGCGGCGCCAACAGGCAGCAGAACTTTCCGGTCGTGACATCGGCGACGACCACCGGCGCGGCCACGACGATCACGGCTTCGCTCAACAGCACACCCGGCACCAGCTTCCGCATCGATTTCTTCGCCTGCCCCGGCTGCAACGCCGGACCCCCCAACGACTATGGGGAAGGACAGACATTCCTCGGAAGCACAACGGTGACAACCGATGTCTTCGGCAACGTGGGCTTCGGCTATGTCAGCTCCATACCGGTTCCCGGCGGCCAGTACGTAACAGCCACCGCCACCAGGATGATCGGGGAGATGCCGGCGGAGACCTCCGAGTTCTCCCAGTGCAGACAGGCGACAGGCACGGCGGACACGGCACCGCCCAGTGTCTCCATACCGGCGCCTACCGGCGGCTCGCTGGTGAGCGGCACGGTGGATTTCGCGGCCGACGCCGACGACAACACGGGCATCGCCGTGGTGGAGCTGTTCATCGACGACAATCCGGTCGCAACGGTCAGCGAACACCCCTATTCCTGGCAGTGGGACACCACCAGCTCTTCCCAGGGAGACCATGTGCTGAAGGCTGTGGCAACGGACCTTGCGGGACTGACAGCCCAGGCGACCCGCACCGTCACCGTGGACAACTTCACCTCCACCTCCAATTACTATTTCACCTGGTACGACCAGTCCAGCGGTGACTGGCGCGACTGGGTGCTGCTGGCCAACCCCGCTACGGCCGCAGGCGGTGCCCGTACGTCCGTCAAGGTCGGCGCCACCACCTATGCCGACAGGGATATGGCCGCCGGAGACCCGGCGGAGACGCCGTCGTTCCCGGGGGTGATCGGCGGACCGGTCACGGTCTCCGCGGACGCGCCGCTGATCACCAGCCAGCGGGTGCTCTACAAGGACAGCTTCAACGAGATTACCGCCATACCGGAGAACGAACTGGAGCATGAGTATTACTTCACCTGGTACGACCTGGTCTCGCCGAGCATGAAGGGAAACTGGATCCTGGTGAGCAACCAGGAAGCGGTGCCGGCGGACGTGGAGATCTACATCGGCGGCAGCCTGCGCGGCAGCTATACGATACCTGCGGGCGGCCGCATCACCCCTGACTTCCCCGGGGTCATGGGCGGACCGGTCAAGATCACCTGCCCCACATGCGCGGCAGGCCACAAACTGCAGGCCAGCCAGCGGGTGCTGTTCAACGACTCCTTCAACGAGGTGGCGGCCGTCCCCGAATCCGGCCTGAGCAGCGAATATCTCTTTACCTGGTATGACTGCGTCAGCGGCAACGGCATGAACGGCAACTGGATACTGATCAGCAACCAGGATACGGGCGACGCGGCCGTGGATATCTATATCGACGGAAGCCTCCGGGGCAGTTACAGCATCCCCGAGGGCGGTATCATCACTCCCCAGTTCTCCGGCGTAATCGGCGGGCCGGTGCGGGTGGTCTCCAGCAACGGCAAGCAGCTGCTGGTGAGCCAGCGCATCATCTATAAGAACAGTTTCGAGGAAGTCCAGGGGTTGACCGCCGCCGACGCCGGCACGGACCTCTGGTTCACCTGGTACGATTCCAAACCGGAGAACTCGATGAACGGCAACTGGATACTGGTTTGCAACCGCGGCGACAGCCCGGCCGACGTCGGGGTCTACATCGACGGCTCGCTCCAGGAACAGGTCACCCTGGGCGTGGGCGAGAACAGGCCCCTCTCCTATGCGGACACCATGGGCGGGCCGGTGCGGGTGGTCTCCACCAACGGCCAGCCGCTGCTGGCGACCCAGCGGGTGCTCTTCAAAGACAGTTTCAACGAGGTTGCGGGAATCAGCTACTGACCCGGACTTCGCTCCAGGGTCGCACGAGCGCCGCTGATGCTTTCGAAAAAGTCCATCATCTGCTGCATCACCCTGTCCCAGGTGTACTCGGCGGCGGTCCTGTAGCCCTCCGCCCTCAGCCTCTCCTGGAGCTCCTTGTCGGCAAAAAGCCTCTCGAGCGCCTGTTTCAGGCCCTGCGGGTCCTCCTGCCCGACCATCAGGCAGTTGCGTTCGTGTTCGCAGAAGTCGGCGTTGCCGTGGGCATCGGTGCAGATGACCGGCGCGCCGGCGGCCATCGCCTCCAGCACCGGCAGGCAGAAACCCTCGTGGCGGGAGGTCTGCACGAAGACGGTTGCCCGGTTATAGAGTTCGTTGACTTCCTCGTCCGACGGCCGCAGGAAGTACTCCGCCCCCTCCAGGCCCTCCGCCAGCGCCGGCTCGATACCGAACATCCACAACCTCGGCCGCGACTCGCCCATTGCCTTCCAGCCGTCGATGGTCATGGGCAGATTCTTCAGATAGTGGCTGCGTCCCAGCGTGAGCAGCACATCCTCTTCGCGCTCCACTTCCAGGGGTCTGAAGATGTTCTCGTCGATGCCGCAGCCGACCATTGCCGGCGTCACGCCCATCTCCTCCAGCTGGCGGCCGTTCCAGTGCGACTCGGTGATGTAGTTGAACTCCTTGCGATACCGGGAGAGGACCACGCTCTGCATATAGGGGTCATCCCGGTAATATGAGGTCTCGATATCCTGCACGTAATAAACGGGGATGCCGCGGCTTACTGAAGCCAGCCACACCGGCACCGCTGTTTCCCACCAGGTGGCCACCTTGACGGCGTCCTCCCGCTTCAGGGCATCGACCAGCTCGGAATAATCAGCGAACTCGCGTACCGGCGCATCCAGAGGAAACCAGTCCGGAGGGCCCTCAAGCGCATAGAGTTCGGCGTTCACCCCCATGGCCTGCAGCCGGTTCAGGTGCTCGAACACCAGCCTGTGGCCGCCACCCACGCCCGTGGACTGGAGCACGTAGATGACATGCAGCCGCCCCTGTTCATCCATGACGTCACGCCGGTCGAACCAGTCGCCCCATTTATCCCAGAAATAATTGAGCGAGCTCATCTCCCGCTCCCCCTGCTGCTTTGTGCGGGTAGCTGATTCGTGATGGTATAACACGGCCGGCGGATAGTAGAAACACTTGTACCCGGCCTCCCAGGCCCTCAGGCAGTAATCCATGTCCTCGAAGGCCATGCGGAAGCCCTCGTCCAGGAAACCGATCTCATCGATCACGCTGCGCTTGACGTACATGCAGGCGCCGGTGACACCGAGGACATAATTGGGGATATTGGCCGGCGGGAAATCCGACGGCTGGAAACGGTAATAGTGGTCGAACCACTGCGGCGCCCCGGGGTTGCGGCAGGTTCCGGCAAACTGGATCCTCCCGTCGGGATACAGCAGTTTGGCGCCGACGATGCCGATTTCCTCTTCCGAGCAGGCGCCGTACTGAAGCGCCTGCAGCCAGCCGGGCTCCGCCGTGGTGTCGCTGTTGAGGATGACCACATCTCCCTGCGCGGCGGCCCTGAGGCCCCGGTTGACGGTCCTGGCGAAGCCGCCGTTCTCCTCGCTGTAGATGACTCTGACGCCGCCGCCTTCCACTGACCGCAGGAAATCCAGGTGCGCCTGGTCGCTGCTGGCGTCATCCACCACTATCACGCTGGCCATGCCCGGCTCCACGGTCTTCTCGATGCTCCTCAGGCAGGGCGCCAGCACCTGATGGTCGTTGTAACTGGGTATGATGATCGTCACCGGCCGCTTGTGGTCGCGATACCAGCGTCTGATCTCGCCCTGTTCGCGGGCCGGCGTCCGGATGCGCGATGAGATCGATGCCGGCAGGCGGCTGGAGACGTAGCCGGCAGCCTTGCGCGCGAACTCCCGCGGACCCTCGTTGCGGATGACCGAGGCCGAGCGCCAGAGGCCGCGCATTGGCCTGGTGGCGGCCCAGCTCTTTGAGGCGTAGACGCGCTCCAGCTCTGCAGTGCGTTCCCTGAGTTCCCGGTCCTTGTGGCCCAGCATCCGCTGACGCCGCTCCACCTCGCGCTTCAGGTTCTCCACGTCCTGCGCCAGCTGCGCGATCATACCGTCCTTCCTGTGCCCCTCGACTGCCAGCTGCTCGATGCGCCGCCGCTCGGCGGCGATGATCTCGGCGATCACCGCCTGGCTCTTCCTCACTATCTCGAGGTAGAGCTCCGCATCGATGCCGCCCGCCTCGAGCTCAAGGTCTCTCAACGCAGCTTCCTTCTTGATGAAATAGACGTGGCGGTATGATTCCTGTTCATGGTCGTAAGGGAAGACGCGGCTGTTGTAGAAAGCATTGAAGTCGCGGAAGCGCTCGATGGCCTCGCCGAAGATGAAATTGGCGAAGATCATGTTCTCCCAGAGCCAGATGCTGTTATTGGGAATCACCTGGAAGCTGTAGCCGGCCTCATGGATGAACGCCTCCAGCTCATCGCCGTCCGGCAGGCCGTGCTCGATATGCTCCTTGAGCCAGGCGTGGTCCTCGCCGCCGGAGATGATCCTGTAGGTCTCGTTGGCATAGCGCTCAGCCGCGGCCGTGGCCCGGGAAGCAAACGGGGCCGCCAGGATGACGGCCTTGAGCGCGACCCGCAGGTTCTCGTCCAGGTATCGCCTGCGGTCCTCCGGGGGGATATGCTCGTAGACGTCAGCCGATACCACGAAGTCGAATTCCCCGTCTTCGAGCGGCATCTCGCGTCCGTCGCCCCTGATGAAGTTGGCGTCTTCATCCGAGTCGACCGCGTCCGGGTCGGGGTCGAGATAGAAGACTTCGTCCTCAGGCAGGAACTTGCGCAGCAGGTTCCCCCGGCCGCCTACGTCGAGCACGCGGAAGCTTTTCCCCTCCTCGCCGCGATTGGCGCCGATTATGTCCCTGATCAGAGCGTAGCGGCCGTACTGGTCGAAGGGGAGCTGCCGCTTCAGTTGTTCATCACTGGCTTCAGTCATACGCCCAATCTTGATTTCCGGCAATCATGGTGCATCCTCCGCCGGCCTGTTTTCCCAGGCCGCATCCAGCTTGATCATGCCGCCGTAATTCTTCTCTTCGGTGACAACCTTGAAACTGTTGGCCTTATCAATATGGTCCAGGGGGTTGAGTATCTCCCAGTCGAATATTACTACTGTCGTATAGTAGCTACCCTCGTTGAAGGGGTTTTTCCTCACCCTCAGCTCGATACTGCCCTCTCCTTCGACACTGTCGATCACCATGCCGGATGTCCTGGTGTTCGGCCCGGCAACACAGACGCCGACATCATTGTAGAAAGCAATCCCGAATACCGGCTTCTCGACAGCCGTGCGGGCTCGATAGCCGATTCTTAAGATGATGTCATCGCCGGACTGGAATATTTTCTGCGGCTTCCGATGCTCATCCAGGCTCTCCACGCTGGTGATTTCGATCTTTCTTTCCGAACCGTCGGCCGCCCCGACGTCTTCACCCTCCCGCCGTTCCTTCTCCAGGGCGTTGAGCCTGCTGTATTCCAGCGAGACCTGCTTGGGATTGCCCAGCTCCACCTTGCGGCCCTTGTCTATCAGCAGCACCCGGTCGCAGAACTTCTCCACCATGTCCATACCGTGGGTCACGAAGAGGATGGTCCGCTTCTCCTCCTTGAAGCGTGAGAACTCGCGGATGCACTTCTCCTGGAAGTTGGCGTCGCCCACGGCCAGCACCTCGTCGATCAGCAGGATCTCCGAATGGGCCCGGATGGCCACGGAGAAAGCCAGCCTCACGTGCATTCCCGAGGAGAAGTTCTGCACCTTCATGTCCACGAACTCCTCCAGCTCGGCGAAGTGGATTATCTCGTCGAACTTGCTGTCGATCTCCTTGCGGGAAAGACCGAGGATGGCGCCGTTGAGATAGATGTTCTCCCTGGCCGTCAGCTCCGGGTTGAAGCCGACGCCCAGCTCCAGGAAGGGCGAGATGCGCCCGTTGACCCTGACCTTGCCGCTGCTGGGCATATAGATGCCGGCGATGATCTTCAGCAGTGTCGACTTGCCGCAGCCGTTACGGCCGATGATGCCGAAAAACTCCCCCTTCCTGACCTGGAAGTCAAGATCCCTGAGCGCCTCCAGCTCCGAGTAACTCTTCTTGCGGAAGACGTTCAGTACCGTGGCCTTGAGCGTCGAGTGCTTCTCGTGGGGAATCCTGAAGTTCTTTGAGAGCTTTTCCACAGAGATGGCGATGTTGTCCCCTGCGGCCGCCATCAGATCTCCTCGGCGAACCTGTAGGCTTCCCTCTGGAAGAACCAGTATCCCACCACGAAGATCAGCACCGATAAAGCGTATGGCACCAGCGCCAGCGGGTAGCCGAGCACGCTGGCGGCCGTCGCCGTATCGTTGGATATCAGCAGGTAACGGCCGTCCTGAATCACCTGCGCCAGCGGGCTCAGCATCAGCAGCTTCTGGAAGCCCTCCGGCACCAGGCTCAGCGGGTAGAGGATGGGCGTAGCGTAAAACAGCGCCTGGGTGGTCACCTCCCAGATATGGCCGATATCGCGGAAGCGCACGAACAGCGAGGCCAGGAACAGGGAGATTCCCGAGGTGAGGATGAAGAACTCCAGCAGCACCAGGATGAACAGGGGCGCCGTCCAGGGCACGGACACCTTGGCGAAAGCCATGAAGATGAAAAAGACGATGATGTTGAGGAACAGGGTGATCAGCGCCGTGATCGACGCCGACACCGTCAGCACTATCCTCGGGAAATAGACTTTCCTGATCAGGTCGCCCCGGCCGACGATGGAGGTCAGCGAAGAGAAGCTGGCCTCGGTGAAGAAAGTCCAGAGCACGATGCCCAGCAGCAGGTAGACCGGGTAGTTGGGCACGGCGCCGCCGATCTTGAAGAACTTGGTGAACACTACCAGCAGCACGCCGAAGAACATCAGCGGCTTGGCCAGTGACCACAGGTATCCGAAGAACGAGGCCTTGTATTTGAGCTTGAAGTCGGTGAGGGTAAGCTCCCTCACCATCCCCGAGTATTTATAGGGCTGAAGCTCCTTCATCAGCGGGGCTTGCTCATGTCGGAACGCTCATGGTGCAGAGTCATCGAAAGAGTCCCCCATGGACATGGGTGGTCACAGCGGTAACAGATTTTATCACAAAGGCAGGGGGAGGTTCAGGGCGCGAGGCTGGTGACGGCCACCCTGATATTCTTGTTGGTGTCCATGGTCTGGACCGCCGTCCCGGAGTAGTAATAAGTGAGGATGTCCTGGTAGCTGTCACCGCGCTCGGCGCGCTTGATGGCGCCGTAACCGCTCATGCCGACGCCGTGGCCGTTGAGAGTCATGCCGTTGCAGTCAGGGTCGGGAACGCTGGCGAGCCAGGGCCAGGTAGCCGTCCCCCAGACCTCCTGGGCCGAGCGGGTCCTGCCGTAAGAGTTGGAGAAGTAGGTGGCGATGGCTATCTGCCCCTGGTAGGTGACCACCTGGCCGCTGGTTGAATCCACCGCCGCCGCCAGGTCGGGGAAGCGGGCCTCCAGCCCGTAGCCCTTGTAGACCTGGTCGTCGCCGTTACCGTTACGACTGTTTTTCAGATGGAAGATATCCTGGCTGCCGCCGTAGTACTTGCCCCCCCGGTTGACGTGGTAAAGTGCGTAACCGCGGGCGGCCACGCTCATGGCGCGCAGGAACTCGGTGGGAGACCCGGTGCTGGACTCGGCGATGCCTCGCAGGTAGAGCTCCAGCGGCAGCTCGTTGATGACCCACACCTTGTCGGAAACCGGTGAATAACGCACCTCGATCGTGCCCCGGAAGCGGTTATCGTCGAGACTCTGGTTCCAGGAAGGGACGTCGTGGTATGAGGTCACCTGCATGATGCCGCCGCCGATGGTGGGCGACATGCGGATATAGGCGTTACCCGTGTGGCTCAACCCCGGCCCCACAACCGTGTAGCTGCCGCCGCTGTAGCTGACGGCCACCTCCTGGCCGGCCCCGAGCACGCCCAGCAGCGCGCCGTTGCCGTCCCTGACCTCGAAAGAGGTATCAGCCGTCACCGTCGTAGAATTATTGTAGAAGACCTGTGCGCCCGTGGACGGGCTCCAGTAAATATGCCCGTTCTGGAAGTCGCTGCGGCGGCCGCCGCCGAACGCGTATTCGTCCGTCACCGGCAGGCCCAGGGACCCAGCGGGGCCTGCAAGCTCCAGGTATCTGGCGAGCACGGCGCCGTAGACGGCGTGAGCGTCTGTGGCGGCGGACCAGTAGATGCGCCCGTTCTGGAAATCACTGCCGCGCCCGCTGCCGGCATCGTACTCGCCGGTGGTCGGCATCCCCAGGCCGCCGGTGGGTCCGCCGAAGTCCATCCACTTGGCGTAGATGGCCCCGTAGACCTCGTGGGCGCCGGTGGCCGGATGATAGTAGATCTTCGCGAACTGGAAATCGCTCTCGCGGCCGCCGTCCAGGCCGCTGATGTCGAACTCGTCTGTCACCGGCAGGCCAAGAGCCCCAGGGCCGCCCCTGTCCAGATAGGTGTGCAGGATGCCGCCGTAGACTGCATGGGTCCCCGTCTCAGGAGACCAGTAAATGCGCCCGTTGAGGAACTCGTTGGCTCTCGCGCCTGCCACGCCGTCCACATCTATCTCATCCGTCAGAGCAGGGCCGATGGCCGATGCCGGGCCGCCCAGTTCATTGTATTTCAGGTAGATGGCTCCGTATACCACATGGGCGCCTGCCGCCGAGTACCAGGTGACCGCCCCGTGCTCGTAATCCTGGGCCCTGCCGACGTAGCCTGCGTACTCATCGCTGACAGGCATGCCGAAATAACCCGAGGGGCCGCCCCACTCCGTGTATTTGTCATAGATGGCGCCGTAGCTTACATGGACGCCCGTGGCCGGGCTCCAGAGGAAATGGCCGCCGCCGGTGTCGGTCTGCCGGCCGCCGCTGACGCCGCTGATGTCATATTCGTCATCGACGGGCGGGCCCCAGACTGCGGAGCCACCGGTCTCCAGGTATTTGCCGAGGATGGCGCCATAAATCATGTGGGCGCCGTACCCCGGGTCCCAGTAAATACGTCCGCCCTGGAAATCGCTCTCACGCCCGCCGCTCACTCCCGGGGCGTCGTATTCATCGGTCACCGGGAACCCGAGGCGGCCGGGGCCGCCCTCAACCAGATACTTGTCGAGGATGGCGCCGTAGACTACATGAGCGCTGCTGGCCGCAGACCAGTAGATCCTGCCGCCCTCGAAATCATTCGCTCGCCCAGACGCCACGCCGTACTCGTCGCTGCGGGGCATGCCCAGGAAGCCGCCGCCGGCGCCCAGCGAATCGTACTTGCCAAGGATGCCGCCCAGCACCCAGTATCCCTGGCCGATACCGTTGTCCCAGATAATCCTGCCGAAGGCGAAGTCCTGGGCGACGCCGCCGGTAACCGGGTACTGCAGATTGATGGCGCCGCCGGGATCGCCGTGCAGCGCGTCCCACTTGGTATAGATGGGCTCGTCTATGGGCACGGGCGAGTAGGCCACCGATGACCGCAGGGTCGGCAACAGCTAGTGCAGTCCGTTGCCGGGACATGCAGTGCTGCCGACATCACGGTGTCCCAGATAGTTGGGCAGGTTGGTCCCCAGCATCTCGGCAAAACCGTTGGGATCGATACGGTTGATGTTGGAGTTCCACTGCATCAGTGAGATCAGTGCTTCGTTGGTGGCGGCGGTACTGTAGGAGGAGGAATAATCGCCCAGCACGGCGATGCCGATGGAGCCGTAGTTCCATTCCATGGCGTGGCCGCCCACTACGGCGTTGCCGCCGAAGCGGCCCTCGTAGATATTGCCGTCGCGGTCCACCAGGTAGTTGTAGCCGATATCGCCCCAGCCGAGGCTGACCGCGTGATAATAATATATCGATCGTACCGTCGCCGCCGGGTCGGGATCCTGGTTGCTGGTGACCGTGTGGTGGATGATCTGTTTCTTCGGCACCACGTATTCCGGGTCCCATTGCATGTAATCCTCGTTGGCGCCCCATTCGGCGCGCGAGATGATGCGCGGCGCCGCTTCCGCCGTCTCCGGTCCGGAAAAGAGCGAGCCCGCGAACCTGCTGACGGCCGCCAGCAACATGGATGATGTGTTATATCCCTTGGCGTCGATATAGCTTGCGGTCAGGCGCGAGATGCTGGGTGTTGCGCCGGCGGCGCCCCTGAAATCGAAACGATACTGGAAGTAGCGGCCGTGGTCCGTGAAAGCCAGCTGGCCGATTGTCTCGCCCGCCGACTTCGTCTCATCGATATTGTCCGGACCCGCATCCTCCTCGACACTGACAGGTATCCACTCGCTCCAGTCTTCACCATCGCTGCTGAAGCGGACAGATACCTTCAGGACAGTGCCCTCGGGAGTATCATCAAGCCAGTGGAGCCCCAGGGCGCTGAACTCCATATCCGCTTCCGTGACGGGGGAGATGAAACTGCCCTCCGTACTCTCGGCGGCCAGGGTGACTGTGGCTGAGCCGGGGGCATCCGTAGCGACCACAGTGTTGATGAAGCGGCCGCCCTCGCCGAAGTCGGCGCCGGACGTTACCAGATCCCCGCCGACGGTCTCCGGCGGCGGTGAATCGCCGCTGAAGCCCGGCATAACGAGCAGGACCACCACTGAGGCCAGCAGCGCCCCGACCAGCAGCAGGGGGACACGCAATCTCATCCTCGACTTCATAGCCATATCTTAATCGTCAAACCTCTTCAGAATTTTAATATCGCCGACCGGTAACCACAGTAGCAGGCAAATGTAAAATGTCTGCAACGGAAAATCCTTGAATATAATTACTTATTCCGCCCTCTCCTTAATCCTCCAATTTCCCCCAGCGCCTGCATCCCGGCTACCACCGGCCAGCCACAGAAGAGTTTGCATTCAGACTCGGACCCGATAGGATTTGATTCATGAGAATCGGAATCGAGGGGCTGCCTCTCTTCTTCCATCGGACCGGCACCTCCACCTACACCCATGAGCTGGTGCAGAATCTGCGACGCCTGGGTCTTGGGGATACGGTGGTGCTGTTCGGCCGCAACCAGAGGATGGCGGGCTCTTCCTACCATGACATTTCCTATCAGGAGCGCATCGCCAACTACTTCTACAAGAAGTATCGGCTGCCCGAGGAGCTCTTCAACCGCCGCATCGATATTTATCATTCGCCGCGGGACATGGGCCTGCCGAAACCGGACCGCATGCCCTGTCCGACGGTGATGACCCTGCACGACATCATCCTCGTACGCATGTCCCATGATTACTACAGCCCCGTGCGTGCTCGCCTCTATGAACGGAGGCTGCTGGAACGCGTCAGGAGCGTCGACCATATCATCACCGCCTCCGAGTTCTCCCGGCGGGACGCCATTGACTGGAGCGGCGTCGAGCCGGAGAAGTTCAGTGTCGTCCACAACGGCGTCTCGCAGAAGTTCAACCCGGTCACGGACACCGAAAAGCTGAACCGGGTCAGCGCCAGATACAGTTTGCCCGAGCGCTTCATCCTCTGTGTAGGCTCGACCGAGCCGCGCAAGAACGTAAGGGCGGCCATCGGGGCTTTCGGACTGTTGCGCCGGAGCCGTGCGGACATCAGCCTGGTGGTCACGGGCACCGAGTACATGGGGCTCACGCCGGACAAGGTTTTTACCGGGCTCGACCTGGACGGGGTCCACTTCGCCGGCTACATCGCCGATGCGGACATGGCCGCCGTCTACAGCCTGGCCGAGGCGCTGCTCTTCCCCTCACTCTACGAAGGCTTCGGGCTGCCGCCGCTGGAGTCCATGGCCTGTGGCACGCCGGTGGTCACGGCCAATGTCACCTCGATTCCCGAGGTGGTCGGCGACGCCGCCCTGATGGTCGACCCCCGTGATAACGGCGAGATCGCCGCTGCCCTGGAGATGCTGCTTTCCTCCAGCGAGATGCGTGAACAGCTTGTGTCCAGGGGACTGCGGCAGGCGGCCGCCTTCAGCTGGCACAACTCCGCCGAACAGACCCGGCGCATCTACGAGAAGGTCATCGCCATCCATGCCCACTAACAGGCAGATAGCCGACGCCCTCGACCGCCTGGCGGACATGATGGAGCTGGACGGGGCCAACGTCTACAAGATCATCGCCCACCGCAAGGCGGCCCACCGCATCGCCGAGTCCAACTTCTCCATCGAAGAGCTGGCGCGCGAGGACCGGCTCACGGAGCTGCCGGACATCGGCGAGAAGATAGCCGCCAAGGTCAGGGCGATGGTTGAGACCGGCACCCTGGCGGAGCTGGATGACTACGAGCGCAGGTACCCGCCGCAGCTGGTGGAGCTGCAGCAGTTGCAGGGCGTCGGGCCCAGGACCGTGCGCAAGGTCTGGGAAGCGCTGGGCGTCTCCACCCTGGACGAGATGGAGCAGGCAGCCGCCGACGGCAGCATCGCCGCCCTGCCCGGCATGGGCGGGAAGACGGCGGCCAATATCACCAGGGCCATCGAGCACCTGCGGGCGCGCGGCGGGCGCATACCACTGGGGGAAGTCTTACCAACAGCAGAGGAGATGGTGGCGGCGCTCTCGGGGCTGCCGGAAGCCGAACAGGTCACCCTGGCCGGCAGCCTCCGCCGCATGAAGGAGACCGTCAAGGACATCGATATCGTCGCAACGGCCGGCCGGCCGGAGAAGCTCAGCGAGGCTTTCTGCAAACTGCCGGCGGTGGAGGAGACGGTAGCCGCGGGCCCCACCAGGTGCTCCATCCGCACCTACACGGGGTTGCAGGCGGACCTGCGCGTCGTGCCCCCGAAGTCCTACAGCAACCTGCTGCAGCATTTCACGGGCTCGAAGGAACATAATATCGCCCTGCGCGAGCTGGCCATCAGCAAGGGCCTCAAGGTCAGCGAATACGACGTCGAGAACAGCCGGACAGGCAAGGTGCATGAGTGCGCTGACGAAGCGGAGGTCTACGGGCTGCTGGGGCTGGACTACATACCCCCGGAGCTGCGGGAGGACAACGGCGAGCTGGAGGCGGCCGCCGCCGGCAAACTGCCCCTGCTGGTCGAGGAAAAAGACATGCGCGGAGACCTGCACGTGCACTCCGAATGGAGCGACGGCCGCGCGTCCATCCGCGAGATGGCCGAGGCGGCGCGGGAGCGCGGCCTGGAATATATCGTCATCTCGGACCACTCCCAGTCGCTGGCTGTAGCCCGGGGGCTGACCCCGGAACGCCTGGCGCAGCAGCTGGAGGAGGTAGCCCGTGTGAACACTGAGCTGGGGGATTTCCATGTCTTTACGGGCATGGAGGTGGACATCAAGGCCGACGGCAAGCTTGACCTGCCCGACGAGGACCTGGAGCAGCTGGATTTCGTCACCGTCTCCATCCATTCCGGATTCAACCAGGAACGAGAGCAGATCATGGAGCGGCTGACGGCCGCCATGGAAAAGCCTTTCGTGCGCTGCATCGGCCATCCCACCGGCCGGCTGATCAACCGGCGCGATCCTTATGAGATCGACATCGAGGGCGTCATCGAGGCGGCGGCCCGCACCGGCACCGCCCTGGAGATAAACTCCCATTACTGGCGCCTGGACCTCTGCGACATCCACGCCCGCGCCGCCCGGGAGGCGGGCGTCACCCTGGCGATCAACAGCGACGCCCACGGGCCGGAGGATGTGGGCGTTCTGCAGCTCGGCGTCGCCACAGCGCGCCGGGGCTGGGTCGAAGCCGGAAACGTGCTCAACACTCTGCCCCTGGGTGAGCTCAGGCGGCGGCTGTCCCTGCCAAAAAAGGCCGCCGGCTGATGGTCCGGAGAAACCGCTCAACCCGCTGCATACTGGTCCTGCTGCTGACCCTGTCGCTGCTGCTGACCTCCGGCTGCTCCACCAGCCCGCCGGCCAACATGGACTGGGCCACCCCCACGGTTTCGGCAACAACCGGCATCGAGGCGGAGATCCAGGATACTTTCGACGCTTACGCGGCGGCGCTGGTGGCCAAGGACGAGGCCGGCTTCCTGGCGACCATCAACCAGGAGAACACCCGGTTCTACGCTTCCCAGCAGGAACTGTTCCGCCGCCTCGAGGATGTACCCTTCGACCAGTACCGCATCGCCCTGGAATCCGTCAGCGAGTCCGCTGAGGGCGCCGCCGTCGCCAAGGTGTTGACGACGTCGACGCTCAGTGGCAGCTTCCCCGGGCTGCCGCAACCGACACGGTCCGCCTATGCGCTCGTCAGGCGCGAAGACGGCTGGAAGCTCTCCGGCGACGCCTCCGAGCAGGCCCTCGGCCGCAAGCGCGACGCCCGCCTGGAGGACTTCGGCAAGGTCCTGGTGCATGAGAGCGGGCACGCCATCGTCCTGTACCTGGCGCCTGATGCAGCGACCGCCGCCCGGGTCGGCGGCCAGATCGATGACGCCTATCCGCAACTGGTGACCGCCCTGCCGGGCGTGGAGCTGCCGCGCGTGCCGGTGCTGGTCTTCTCCAACCAGGAACAGCTGGACCAGGCCTATCCGGGGCAATGGCAGGAATGGGTCGGCGGCGCCTCGCGCCAGCTGGGCAACAGCGAGCGCGAGGGCGGCGAGATCATCGTCCAGGCACAGGTCTACCGGGAGACCGGCTCTTACGATCCCGATTTCCAGAGCCAGACCATCGCCCACGAGCTCACGCACATCGCCCTGTTCCCCAGGTCAGGCGTCAGCACGCCCCCGCTGCTGGTGGAGGGTCTCGCCGATTACGTGGCGGGGGTCGAGCCCAGCCCGCTGCTCGCGGAGAAGCTGCACAGCGGCGCCGCCCTCAGTCCCAGTCTCAGCGACCTCTACCAGCCGTCGGGCTTCGATGTGCTGCTCAGCAACGAGGCGGCCCAACTGGCATACGACGAGGCCGGAACCGCCGTCGCCTACATCGAGCGGGACTTCGGTGGCGGCAAGGTCCTGGCCCTGCTTGAGGAATTCAAGCGCCGGGAGGACGACGGCACGGACCAGGACCAGCTGGTCGACGAGGTGTTCCGCCAGGTGCTGGGGACAGGCTGGGCCGACTTCGAGAACGGCTGGCGACAATATGTACTGGGGCTCTGAGTGATGGCCGCCATTCATGGGATTCGTTCAAACCGCGGGCTGCGCATCGGCGCAGTACTGGTATTCGCAGTCCTGCTGCTGGCGCTGCTCGCCTGGCTGGCGCTGCCGCGCGTCCAGTCCGCCCGCGCCGGCTCCATGCTGGAGGAGGCCAACGGCCATATCGCCGACGCCAACGCCTCCCTGGAGCAGCTTGATTTCGACCTGCTCTCCATCGAGGGCTTCACCTCGCTTGACGGCATCACGAAGGCCGGGCAGTCGCTGTCCGGCGCCGGTGAGCTGATCCAGGCGAGCGCCGCTGATATCAGCGAGGCCTCCGCCGTGGTGGAATCCGCCTCCGGCCTGCGTCTGCTGCCAGGGTGGTACAGGGAATACCTGGGCATCAAGCTGGAGATAGCGGGGTTGCGCGCTCAACAGCTCGAGATCATGATGGACGCGTCCACGCGCCTTGAGGGGCTCTACGGGGCGGCGCCGCTGATATTCCAGTCCATGAGCGAGATGGACCGGATGCTGGGGCAGCTGGAGGCGGCCATCGCCATCACCCAGGATGACCCGCAGACAGCATCGGTCGAACTGTCGGACATTGCCGCATCCATGCGTTCCATACAGCAACAGCTCGACGACCTGCACCAGCAGAGCGGCTTCGACCTGCTGGAAAACATGTCACGCAACGTGGCCGACAACGCCGCCCTGGCAGAAGCGGCGGGCGCCCTGGCCGACGCCGTCGCTTCCGGCGACCAGGGCCGTGTGCAGCAGCAGGCAGGGGTGCTCGAGCAACAGCTGCTGGACACCACCGTCGGCGTCGATTACCTGGACCTGTGGCTTAAGACGCAGCTTCGCCCCCTGAAGAAGGATTACGACGAGCTCCAGGAAAAGCAGGTGGAGCTGGATGCGCGGGCGGCCGCTCTCTACGAGGAGCATGCGGGCAGCTGAGACTCCAGCAGCCGTCGCGCCTCGCTGAAGCCGGCTGCGCGCCTGAGGCTGTCCCTCAGCTCTGCGTCCGGCCGGAAAGGCCGCAGGTACCAGCCATAGAACTTGCGCATGAAGCGCCCCGCCCTCTCCCCTCCCATCTCGGCCGCCAGGTCTTCGTGGAACCGTGACATCTCGGCGATTACCTCAACGGCGGGGCGTACGTGCGACTCCCTGCCCTGCAGCAGGTCACGGAACAGCCAGGGGTTGCCCAGAGCGGCCTGGCCCACCATAACCGCCGCACAGCCTGCCTCAAGCAGCCTGTCTACATCGGACGGCGACGAGACGTCGCCGCTGGCGAACACCGGCAGCTCAAGCTCCGCGGCCAGATGGGCGGTGAGCCCGTGGTCCGCCGCACCCTTGCGTCCCTGCTCCCCCAGGCGGGGATGGATACAGACCGCGGCCGCCCCCGCCGCCTCCAGCCTTCGGGCCAGCGACGGCGCCGTTACCGTACCGCGGGCGCCGGACCTGATCTTGGCGGTGACGGGAACGCTGACAGCCGCCACCATGGACTCGACGATGGAGGCCGCCAGGCGCTCGTCCTCCATCAGCGCCACGCCGGCGCCGGTCTTGACCACTTTGCGCACGGGACAGCCCATGTTGATGTCGATGATGTCCGCCCCCGCCGCCTCGGCCAGCCGCGCCGCCTCGGCCATGATATCCGGACGGCTGCCGAACAGCTGTACAGTCACGGGCCTCTCGGGAGGCTCTATCTCGAGCATCCGCAGCGTGCGCCGGTTACGATAGTGAATACCGTGGGAGCTGATCATCTCCGTCGCCGTCAGCCCCACCCCGTAGCGCCGCGCCTGCAACCTGAAGGCGCGTACGCTGATGCCCGCCAGGGGCGCCTGCAGCAGGCGGTTCTCCAGCTTGACGCCACCCAGAATCGTGGCGGTGCCGATATGTGAGTTCCCGGTCATCGTGATACAATACTCCAACATGGCTGATACGGTTCTTCAAACCAATAATCTCACCAAAGAGTTTACCAGGCTCAGGGGCCTTTCCTCCCCCCGTAACTTCTTCGACAAGATAACCTTCACTGCCGTCAGGGATGTGAACCTCTCCGTGAAGAGAGGGGAGATATTCGGCCTGCTGGGCCCCAACGGGGCCGGCAAGACGACCCTGACCAAGGTGCTGTGCACGCTGATACTGCCCAGCAGCGGCAGCGCCAGCGTCTGCGGCTTCGACCTGGCGCGCCAGCAGAGCAGGGTGAAGGCGTCCATCGCCCTCATCTCCAGCGAAGAGCGCAGTTTCTACTGGCGCCTGTCGGGGCTGCGCAACCTGGAGTTCTTTGCCACCCTTTACGGCCTTTCCGGCAGGCAGGCCGCCGAACGCATCCCGGAGGTGCTTGAAGTCGTCGGCATGACCGAAGCCGCCGGCCGGCGTTTCCAGGAATACTCAACGGGGATGAAGCAGCGCATGGGCCTGGCGCGGGGGCTGCTGGCCGACCCGGAGATCTTCTTCATGGACGAGCCGACCAAGGGACTGGACCCGCTGGCCGTCAAGGAACTGCACAGCCTCATCCGCAACCAGCTCACGGCCCAGGGCAAGACCGTGATCATGGCGACGCACCATCTGGCGGAGGCGGAACAGGTATGCGACCGTGTGGGCATCATGTCGAGGGGCAGCATGCGTGCGGTGGGCAGTGTACGCGAACTGGCGGGCGACGACTCGCTGGCTGACTTCTTCCATTTCCTGGTCAAGGACGACCTCTCGATGGAGCACTGATGCTGAGAAAGCCGATGGCATTACTGAAGAAGGACTTCCTGCTGGAGATCAGCTACCGCTTCTCATTCTTCCTGCAGTTCGGCGGCATCTTCTTCTCGGTGGTGATGTTCTATTTCGTCTCCGTCCTCATCGGCGAGTCACCGACGGTGCAGAACAGCCTCAGCCGCTACGGCGGCGACTACTTCTCGTTCGTGCTCATCGGCATCGCCTTCTCCAATTTCCTCTCCGTGGGCCTGGGCAGCTTCTCCACGAACATCCGGGGCGAGCAGATGATGGGAACGATGGAGGCGATGCTGGTGACCCCAACGAGGCTGCCCACCATCATCATCTCCTCTTCCCAGTGGAGTTTCGCTTTCACCTCCCTGAGGGTGGCCGTCTACCTGATCCTGGGCGCTATCTTCTTCGGCGTCGATTTCAGCAAAGCCGACGTGCTGCCGGCGCTGGCGGCGCTGTTGCTGACGGTGATCGCCTTCAGCAGCCTCGGCATCATCTCCGCCAGCTTCATCATGATCTTCAAGCGCGGCGACCCCATCGCCTGGGTGATCAGCACGTCATCAACCCTGGTGGGGGGCGTCTATTATCCGATCTCCATCCTGCCGGACTGGCTGCAGAGCTTCTCGTACCTGTTCCCGATCACCTATGCCCTGGACGCCATCCGCCTGGCCCTGTTGCAGGGGGAAGGCTATTCCAGCGCCGTGGGCAGGGACTTGACGGCACTGATAATCTTCTCACTGGTAACCCTCCCCATCAGCCTGCTGGTTTCCCGCTACGCCGTGGCCAGGGCCAAGAAGGACGGCAGTCTCGCCTACTATTAAGATAGCGTAAACTAAGCGTAACTCCAGGTTAAGTTTCTGTTGAATCTCCCGTGAACCCATTTATCAGGCGGACTTTGAGCATTACAATCATATTGGAGGCTTTACCTGTCCGGCTCGGGATCCGGCGCGTGCATCCGGACTGCGGCAAATCGTACATCAACTGGAAGCTGTCATGAAACTGAACCAGTCCACATCGTTGCGGCAACAGGTCTCCCTTTCCCCGAAGATGCTGCAGGGCCTGAGGGTGCTGAGGCTCAGCAGCCTGGAACTGCGCGACCTTATCCATGAACAGTTGCTGGAAAACCCGGCGCTGGAGCTGCCGGAGCCGTCGGGGGAGGAGCAACAGGATGTGGCTGCGGGCACGGAGGCACCGGCTGCGGCTGAGCGCGCCATCTGGGACGACTTCAGCCATGCCAGACCGGAAGGTCCGCGTGGTGGCGCCGCCGGGAGCGAACGTCAGGACCCCATCGACCTGGCCGCCAGCCCCGAGACACTGGCGGACTACCTGGCGCTGCAGCTGGACCTGCAGGAACTGACGCCGCAACAGGTGCGCATCGGCGAGACCATCATCGGCAGCCTGGACGAGGACGGTTACCTGCGCGAGACCACGGCCAAGGTGGCCGAACTCACCGGATCCGAGGGAGCCGAGGTGGCAGCTGTGCTCGCCATCGTGCAGGGCTTCGACCCGCCGGGGGTGGCCGCCCGCGACCTGGCCGAGTGCCTGCTGAACCAGATGGACGAAGAAGCCGCCCGGGGGCTGCCGGGGCGGATCGTCCGCGAATGCCTGCCCCTGCTCGCCCGCGGCTCACATTGCCGCATAGCCGAACAGCTGTCGGCGACCAGCACCGAGGTCACCGAGGCCGTCTCGCTGATCAGGCGGCTCGACCCGGCGCCGGGAGCGGCCTTCGAACCACGGCCGCCGGCGGCCGCCGTCATCCCGGATGTATTCATCAGGAAAGCCCACGGCGAACTGGCCGTACTGGCGAACAGGCAGGTGACCCCCTCCCTGTCCCTCAGCAAGGCCTGCGAACGCCTGGCGGAAAGGCCGGGCATCGATGCACGCGAGCGCAAGTATATCCGCGAGAAAATCGAGGGCGCCGCCGAGCTCATCAGGGAGATCGAACAGCGGCGGCTGACCCTTACCGCCGTGGCGCGGGCCATCGCCGACACCCAGCCCGAGTTCTTCGATTCGGGGCCGAGCCGGCTGCGCCCCGCCAGCCTCGATGACGTCGCCTCGTTGCTCGATGTGCACGCCTCCACCGTCAGCCGCGCCATCCAGGGGAAATACCTGAGCACCGCTTTCGGCATCTTCGAGTTCAAGTATTTCTTTCCCTCCGGCTGCGACACGGCGGACGGGCGCCGGCTGGCGGCGCCCGCCATCAAGCAGCAGCTCGGCGAGATGATCGGGGGCGAGGACAGGCGGAAACCCCTCTCGGATGAGAGGCTGTCACGGATGCTGAGCGAATCGGGCATCAACATCTCGCGACGCACCGTCGCCAAGTACCGCGAGGAGATGGGGCTGCCCGCCTCCTACCAGCGTAAGGAGCAGCGGTGAAGGGCCGGGGCGGGGGCACGCGGAAATGGCTGGGCGGCCGGGCGGAACAGGGCATCTCCGCCGGCCAGGTGCGCGATATCCTCATCGTCGTCATCAGCACCGCTTTCATCACCTACCTGCATTACAGGCCGCCGCACTACAGTTTCGTGCCGTCCGAGATCATGATCATCTATCGCAGGCTTTACTACCTGCCGATCTTCTATGCCGCCTTCCGCTTCGGCCTCAGGGGCGGACTGCTGACATCGCTTACCATCACGGCCCTGTTCACTCCTCATGCAGTCCAGTCCATGGGCGGCCTGTTCAAGGGAGCCGCCGTCGACAACTTCATCGACATCATCCTCTTCAACGTAGTGGCGCTGATCACCGGATCCCTGGTGGAAGCCAAGCGGCGCCAGACGGACCGCTACCACGAGGTGCTTGCCCTGAACCGCGAGATCGAGGAACGGGAGAGCGCCATCCGGGGCATGAAAGCCTACACGGACAGCATCCTGCGCAGCATCAGCAGCGGCGTCATCTCCGTAGACCGCAGGGGGAACGTGGTTACCGTGAACCCGGAGGCGATACGCCTGATAGGCCGCTCCGAGGAGGACCTGGTGGCGTTTCCCCTCGAGCGGATATTCGAGGAACAACCTGCCCTGGTATCGTCGGCGCAACGGGTGCTGGCCAGCGACCAGCGGCGAGCCACCATGGAGATAGAGCTGGCATCAGAGGACAAGACCATGTCCGTCGCCGTCAGGGTGACACCCCACGTCAGCGGCGACAAGACGGTGGGCGTCGTCATCACCCTGGAGGACCTGACTGAGGTCAAGAACCTGACGGAACAGCTGATGCGTGCAGACAAGCTCACGGGGCTGGGGGAACTGGTGGCCGGCGTCGCCCACGAGGTGCGCAACCCCCTGGGTGTCATCCGGGCCAGCGTGCAGATGATCCAGCAGGAGACAGGCGCCAACGCCGACTCGGCGGAGCTGACACAGGTGATGC
Organism: Actinomycetes bacterium; assembly: GCA_024275795.1. Classification (GTDB taxonomy): domain Bacteria; phylum Actinomycetota; class Thermoleophilia; order BMS3ABIN01; family BMS3ABIN01; genus JAJRYJ01. The sequence goes on from JAJRYJ010000064.1 coordinate 45,825, forward strand.
TGCAGGAGATAGACCGCCTTGACGCGCTGGTAAACGCCCTGCTGGAGTTCGGCCGGCCCTCCGAATCAAGGTTCAGGCAGCTGGATCCGGGCCAGACCCTGGAGGAAGTGGTGTTGCTGACACGCCAGTACGCGCGCCAGCAGGGTATAGACGTCCACCTGGCCACAAACAACAGACTGCCGGTGATCCGGGCCGACGAGGACAGGCTGAAGCAGATCTTCGTCAACCTGATCACCAACGCCATCCAGGCGATGCCGGACGGAGGCGACCTGAGGATAGAGACGTCCGTGGATGGCAGTTTTCTCAAGATCACCTTCAGCGACAGCGGCGTCGGCATCCCCGACGACGCCCTCAGCCGCATTTTCGACCCCTTCTATACGACCCGGGTAGGCGGCAGCGGCCTCGGCCTGTCCATCATCCACCGCATTATCGATGCCCACAACGGTTATGTTAATGTTGAGAGTACCCGCGGCGTAGGCAGCAGGTTCACCGTGGGGTTCCCCCTGTTATCCAGCGAGGACACCAGCGAGGTGGGACTGAGTGCATGATTCGATCCTGATAGTCGATGATGAGAAAAACATGCGCTTCGTGGTGGCCAGGGCCCTGTCAGGCGAGGGCTACAACATCAGCGAGGCCTCCTCGGGCAAGGAAGCCCTTGACATCATCGAAGGCTCAACGCCCTCACTGGTGATCATGGACCTGAGGATGCCCGGTATGGACGGCCTTGAGACCCTGGAGGCCGTCAAGCAGATCGACCGGGACCTGCCGGTGATCATGATGACAGCCCACGGCAACGTGCAGAGCGCCGTCGAGGCCATGAAGGCAGGCGCCACCGAATACCTGACCAAGCCCTTCGACGTGGAGGAGCTGAAGCTGGCCGTCAGCAAGGCGCTTCAGGTCGGCCGGCTCACACGCCGCGTCGAGTACCTGCAGGAGGAGCTGGGCCGCGACTATGACACGGCGGGCATCGTCGGCAGCGACCCGGCCATGCAGGCCGTCCTGGATACCGTGTCGCGCGTGGCGCCATCGGACGCCACGGTCATGGTCTACGGTGAGAGCGGCACCGGCAAGGAGCTGATCGCCAGGGCGGTGCACCACAACAGCAACCGCAAGGACAACGCCTTTATCCAGCTGAGCTGCGCCGCCCTGCCGGAGACCCTGCTGGAGAGCGAGCTGTTCGGCTATGAGAAGGGCGCCTTCACCGGAGCCGCGGGCTCCAAACCCGGCCGTTTCGAACTGGCCAACGGCGGCAGCCTCTTCCTGGACGAGATCGGCGACATCGCCCCCGCAGTTCAGGTAAAGCTCCTCAGAGTACTGGAACAGAAAAGCTTCGAGAGACTCGGCGGAACCAAGACACTCAATGTCGACGTCAGGCTTATCGGGGCTACCAACCGTGATCTTTCAGCCATGGCGAAATCAGGTGAGTTCCGCGAGGACCTTTTCTATCGCCTGAACGTCATCCCCATCAATCTGCCGCCGCTCAGGGAACGGCGCGGCGATATCTCCCAGCTGGCCTCCCATTTTCTCGAAAGGTACGCCCCCGATAAACGGCTGGCGCCCCGGGCCCTGGAACTGATGGAGGAATACGCCTGGCCCGGCAACGTGCGCGAACTGCAGAACGCCATCGAGCGTGCCGCAGTCCTCTGCCGCTCCCGGGAGATACGACCCGAGGACCTGCCGGAGGAGATAACCCGCAAGCGCCCGCTGTCAGCGACGGCCTTCACGCTGCCTCACGAGGGCATCGCCCTGGAGCGTGTGGAGCAGGAGCTTATCTCCCAGGCGCTGCAGCGCACCGGGGGCAATCGCACGCGGGCGGCGGAGCTTCTGGGCATCACCAGGCACACGCTGCTCTATCGTATGGAGAAATATGAAATCGAGGTGCCGTCATCTTGAAACCGTGTCGAAACCGCTGTATCCTAAGTAAGAATCTCATGTATATCAACAAAGGCTCAACTTTCTCCGCACGTGAGCCGGGAACAGGCTCATGAAACGGATAGGACTCCTAAATCTGGCTGCGCAGAACCTCAAGCGCAAGCCCTTCCGCAGCATAGTCACCGTAGCCATCGTGGCCATCGCCGCCGGCACCCTGTTCTCGGCGACGCTCCTCATCAGCAGCGTCCAGCAGAGCCTCAAGGTGGGCATGAAGCGCCTGGGCGCCGACATCCTGGTCATCCCCGAAGGGGCTGAGGAGTCGAGCGAATCGGCCCTGATAACCGGGGTGCCAACAAGTTTCTACATGGATGAATCCGTACTGGACGAGGTCCGCTCCGTTCCCGGCGTCGACCAGGCCTCGCCCCAGCTTTTCATCGAATCCCTGATCTCCGCCGCCTGTTGCACGGGGCATGTGCAACTGGTGGGCTATGATCCGGATACGGACTTCGCCGTCAGCCCCTGGCTGGAGGAGAACACCCAGGGTCCGCTGGGGGACAGCGATGTCGTCGTCGGCTCGCTGATTCTTGCAAATAAAGGCGAGACGGTTAAGTTCTATGGCCAGGACTTCAATGTCGTGGGGGTGATGGACGCCACCGGCATGGGCGCCGACGAGAGCGTCTTCATGCAGCTGGACACGGCATACCGCATGGCCGAGGAGTCGCAGCAGGATGCCCTCAGCGCCCTCGATGTGCAACGGGGCCAGATATCATCGGTGCTGGTAAGGGTGAATCCGGAGGTGACCATCGACCAGGTGGCCCAGCGCATCAGCACAAACGTACCGGGGACGGTCGCGGTGACAGCCAACGAGATCAGCCGCTCCGTCACCGACAGGCTCTCGGGCTTCCTGCGTGGTTTCATAGTGCTGGATGTGATCGTCTGGGTGATGTCGCTGCTGACCATCGCCGCCATATTCTCCATGATCGTCAATGAGCGGCAACGCGAGATCGGCCTGCTGCGGGCCATGGGCAGCAACCGCAACTACATCTTCAAGCTGATGCTGACGGAAGCCGTGCTGCTTACGGCGGCCGGCGGCCTGGCGGGCATCCTTATCGGCGGCGCCACCCTGTTCATCTTCAAGGCCGTGATCACCGCCAGCCTGGGCGTACCCTACCTGTGGCCGCCGCTCTGGTACTTTGCCGTACTGGTGCTGGGCACCCTGCTGCTTTCCGTGCTCACCGGCGCCCTGGCGTCCCTGTATCCCGCTTTCAGCTCCAGCAGGCTGGAGCCCTACGCCGCAATCAGACAGGGGGAATGAGCTCGTGGCCGACAGCATAATCTCACTGAAGGAGATCAGCAAGACCTACAAGGCCGGCCCCAACACTGTGCGCGCCGTCAATAAGGTCTCGCTGGAGATAGATCGGGGGCAGATGGTCTCCATCGTCGGCCATTCCGGCAGCGGCAAGACGACCCTGCTGAGCCTGATCGGCGGCCTCACAAAACCCACCAGCGGCACGGTCAAACTGAACGATACCGATATCTGGACGCTTCCCGACAAGGAGCAGTCCCTGCTGCGCAACCGCCTGATCGGCTTCACATTCCAGTTCGCCAGCCTCATTCCCACGCTCAACGTCTTCGACAACATCAGGCTGCCGTCGACATTCGACGGAACAGCCTTGGTTTCGCCGGAGCGTGTCCAGGAGCTGATGGACAAGGTCGGCCTCGGGGACCGCGGTCATTCCTATCCCTCAGAGCTTTCCGGCGGCGAACAGCGCCGGGTGGCCCTGGCCCGCACCATGATCAACGAGCCGCAGCTGATCCTCGCCGATGAGCCCACCGGCGACCTGGACGAGGACACGGAGGCCGAGATCCTGGCCATCTTCAGGCAGATCAACGAGGGCGGCGTCACCATCCTGATCGTCACCCACTCGAAGGCGGTTGCTTCCCAGGCGTCCCAGACCCTGAAGATGCACAAGGGACACCTGACCGAGAACCTGGAAAATTCCTGAAGGAGGATCAAGCCATGCGCCGTCCAGTCATCCTGATTATCATCCTGCTGCTCCTCGCCACGCCCCTGCTGGCGCTCGGCGGCTGTGGAGAAGAAAAGGGCGCCATCAGCAAGGATACCTATGGACAGATCGAGCCGGGCATGACCATGGATGATGTGGATGCCATAGCCGGGCAGCCGGAACGCTCCCACAGCCTCGGCACGGCCCAGGACCCGCAGATCTTCTGGTACTACAACAAGACCGAGGGCGAGGGCTTCGTCCGCGTGGTCTTCGAGGGCGGCAAGGTCACTACCGTCTCACCCTACGACGAGAGCATCACTCCCGAGAGCTGACCGGCGGCCGCGGGGGCGTCTGCACGGGTCGCCGACTCCTCCCATGCAGATGTAGCAAAACATACACCTGCTGTAGCTTAACCACCGGCGGGCCCGTTCCATAAAGCGTATCACCGTCGGCGCCCCTGGTCGGACATGCGTCGAAAGCGCCTGATTCCCCCGATTCGGCTGAAAAAACCTCGTTTCCCCCGCCATTTCCCATTGTTGGCACGCCTCTTGCTACATACAGAGGTACAAGCCATCAATCCCTTTCTATCACCCTCTTTCAATGGTCTGGGAAGATGTGGCTTTCAGTTATGGCCTGCCCGCGACGGCGGGCAGGCCTTTAAAACCAGGAAACAGCTCTTGATCCAATCTGAAACGGATAAGCTGAAACAGTATCGCCGGCCGTATGGGGAGTTGAGATCACATGGATAATCACCAGTTACAGACAGGCCTCCATCAAGTGAACAGCCAGAGCCTCCTGGCGACAAGGGTCTGGGAGATGCTGCAGCGGACCATCAGCGTCCCGGATATAGCGTCCAATATAGCCAGTGAGTTCGGCATGACGCGGGACCGGGCACTCAGCCAGACCCGTCGTTGCCTGGAATATTTCAGCGACGTTGATTTTGACTGCCGCAGACTGTAAACCTCAGGCCATACCGTCTACCCAGCCCTCGATGGTCGTTTTATCGGATCCCAGTTCGTCGGCTATCTCGGCCAGACTCATTCCCTGACTGTAAAGGTTGCGGGCCCGTGTCTGCCGGTCACGGTATGCCTTGCTGCGACAGGCGTTGGAGCAGAAATAGCGGTTGGTTCTCGCCGTATAGTGGTCGATCTCGAACCATGATTCACACTGGCGGCAACGGCGGTAGTCCTTCTCCTGCGTCACCGACTGGGCGAACTGCAGCCAGATGGCGCCGATGAGGTTCACGGGCGTGAAATACAGGCTCCAGCGCTTCCGGACTGAATCATCCCATAGTATCCGCGGTGAGATTCTACTCTCCAGATGCCGGTTAGTGATCGCCTGTACCCACATCTTGGCCGGCACCACCAGGTCGCCTGCCCTGTAATAGTCGATAACCTCGGGGTGTGTACGGAACCAGCGCAGGTCATCCGGCTCGAAATCCGGGAAGGACGCCGCCGGGTCGGGAAGGTTGCGGACTGAGCCGCCCTTGATATCGGCGTCCACCCAGCTTATGATCGGTGACAATCGGGTTGTAAGCCCATGGGCATCCTCGGCCTGCACCATATCCCATAGCCTAAGAGCCTTGCTTATGGAGCGGATCTCACGGTGCCAGACTTCAAGCGGCTCAAGGGTGCACAGAAGCGGGGGACTATTGGGGTCGGCATTCTCCCTGTCTAATCCCAGCATCCCGTAGGTGTCTGCAAAGGCAAGGATTCCCTCTTCCGATGTTTCAGCCTCCGCAAAGGACCTGAAAAGACATTTATGTTGTTTTAACGGGTTGTACTGCTCGATATCGCCGATTCCCGCAGCCGGATCGACATTGACACTGATAAAGCGTTGCATTGTCCCCGGCGGCGCCGGTTCACATCCTGAAAGTGCCGCTGTTTCGTCATCCGCTGCCATGGCCACAACACAGTGGCCATCCCTGTTCCTGAACCAACTGAATTCGAATATCTCGCCCGGCATCTGGTTTTATCTCCTCGTAATCGTTATAATAGCTATCAAGCGTTACGGGAATTATATATAATTACGTATTGTATGGCAACTTATACCATGGATATGATACAATTCTCGTCTTTTTAATAATGTTTCAACAACCGGTCTGAAAAGTGAGCCCCCAATAGTCCCGAGCTCTGGAATAAAAAGGCAATCCCGGCAATCTGCACCTCGGAAAGTATTTCATTGGCTGCTCTGGAATTCCTTATGCGACTGCATCTGGAGCTAACCCCGGGAGACCTGAAATATCACAATCATTATTGTAACGGATGACGTCATGATTATTAGAGTCCACCTTCGTGCAACCGGGATATGCGGACATGTTCCTCATTTTTCACATGAACAGGCATAACTCCGCCGCCGGGACGGCACGCAGCCGGGTCGACAACACGAAACCGGCGTTGGCAGCCGTAATTTTTTCCGCGCTCTGCATTACGCTTCCCTTCATAACCAAGGCCTTCCGCCTTGACGATACCTTCTTCGTGCGCCTCGCCCAGGAGAAGCTCGTGCACCCCCTGGCGCTTGGTCTTCCGGAACACAGCTTTGAGGGAAATCTCCTCACGCTGTATCTCGATACTCACCCACCACTGCTCAGCAGCTACCTTTCGCTCCTCATCCGCATCTTCGGCGGCGCTTCAGAAGTCGGGTTGCACCTGGGTTTCGTCATCTTCCCGGTAATTGCCGGCGTATCGATGTTTTTCCTCGGACGACGGTTCACAGGCAGCCCGCTTCTCTCGGCGCTGCTGCTTATAATGACACCCGGTTTCATGGTCATGTCGCAAAGCGTCATGACCGATACGCCGGTGCTGGCGTTCTGGCTAGCGGCGATCGCGGCCTATGTGTACGCTCTGGACCGCGATGATGGCCGGCTGCTCATAGTCTCGGGTATCTTCACCAGCCTGGCAATTTTTACTACATATCAGTCACTCAGTCTGTTGCCGCTGTTCTTTTTGTACGCGCTGCTCTGGCGGCGCATCACCATGAAGAACATGCTGCCGCTGATCGCCGGCCTCGCGGTCATCACAATCATCATTTTCAATTACTACGCCGTGACCGGTGGGCCACCCAAACTTTCTTACGGCATCGGACTCACCTTCGCGCCCTGGTTCATGGCTGACAAGGTGCTGTCGTCGGTCTCGACCATCGGCGGCGCGACGATTTTCCCGCTGATTATCATCGTGGGAATGCTCAAGGGGAAGAAGGACCGCCTCGTGTTCGGCATGATGTTCGCAGCGCTGCTTGTTTACTACCTGTTCAAGGTGACTTCGGACCAGTATACGGTGGCGGCAGCCATCCTGCTGACGCTCTTTTATTCTGCAGGATTGCTCGCGCTCTACCGTTTTGCCAGAATGGGGCTGGAGGCTGCTTTTGCCAAGAAAAGGACAGCGAGCGACTTCGATAATATCTTCCTTGCACTCTGGATCGCGGGCGTCCTCTTCTATACGATTTTTCTGCTGCCTTACTCCTCGACCCGTTACCTGCTCGCACTCTTTCCGCCGGTTATCCTCCTGTTTGTGAAGTACACTCGGGAAATTGTTTCGCGGCAGGATGATGATGCGAAGGGAAGTTCCTGCGATATAACAGACGAGAAGCCTTCAATGAGCAGGGGCGGCAGGTGGGAGGTTTTTGCGATCGCCGCAGTCGTCTGCACCGCCTTGACCGGCTTTGCTGCCTCGATTGCTGACTACCAACTAGCGGGAGTCTACCGCAGCTTCGCCAACGACTATGTGCAGAAGCTTGAGGCCGATGGTCACCAAGTCTGGTTCGCAGGGGAATTCGGACTTCGATACTACCTTGAGGAGAACGGCGGACGCTATCTCACCAGAGACGACAATACACCTGCTTCGGGGGATTACGTCATCCTCAGCCACCAGCTTATCGCCTTTTTCATCTCCCCTGACCTGGGGAGGCGGCTGCAGCTCGAACAAATGGTGGATTACCCTGGCACATGGCCCGTAAGAATCGAGCATCCCGACAGTCAGGCGGGCTTTTACGACCAGTTCCACGGGGTTCTTCCCTGGTCGCTTTCCCAGGCTCCTATCGAATCAATCTGGATATATGTAGTTGAATAAGGTTCAGAAACATCCTGCGACCCAATCAATAGCCCGGGACGCCGTCGCCTGAATAGTTGGAATTCTCCTGAATCCTGGGGTTTATTTCATATTCGGTAAGAAAATAGGACAAGGACATCGGACCGACCATGGACCAGTTGATATCGTCTGCCGTCTCCCGGTCAACCATCAGTCTACAGGCGACCTCATCGCTCTTTACACCCTGATCAACGCCGTAGATGGTCACGACCACCTTGGAGACCTCGGGGTATTGAAAAAGCGGCGGTAGCGTCTTGTATACAAAGGAGGACAATACTCCCGCTAAGGTACCATCTCCCCAGTCGGCTGGACGGTCAAACTCGATTTCGACGGTCTTGTCCATCTCCTCTCCAGAAATCTCGGCACGGCGCACCAGCGACATATCGTTCAAGCTGTATGAGAGTATATCCTGGACAGTGCTCTCCGTCAGGGCCGCCTCCTGCCCATGCACCCCCATCTCACTGGTCCCGATGACGGTGGTAACCTGTTGCGAGTCGCAACCATTAATTACCAGCCCCGTTGCCGAAACAGTCCCCACTGCCAGAAACATCACGACGATCTTCAGAAGAATACGTGTTGGTTTTGTGCTGTTCAAGATCGTTCCAGCCTCCTTTTTCTCCTTGATTCGTTCAGGATACTCCGGTTGTGTGGCACGAATGGAGTTTCACACTCTAAGGGTAAACGGTCTGGAACGAGGCCGACTGCTATCTTGAATATGCCTGTCACCCGGCAACCAAGTGAATCATTCACTTGGGATGTGGCACATCTCACTGGATGTATGAAATGAACGAAACAACTCAACAAAGATGCTGCACTGATCGTCAAGGAAGACCTTGATTCAGACCTCGAGGGGCGGTATACGCAAGCGGTTTGCATCCGCATCGCCCATGCCAGCTCCGGACGTCACATTATCGCATAAAGTAACCGTGGCCTCCTTTTCGATTGCTATATCTAACTGATCTTGACACGCCCTGTGGGGCTTAAGACCTGTAAATATGATGTTTTTTATCCAGAAATAGGGAATCTTTACCCCTCAGACGATGACATGAAGCGTCTCTGTGTCTGTTTGCATGATCCAACTGAACTCGAAAAACTCACCTGGTGTTAAAAAGGCCTGCTAAAACCAGATAAATCTAACTGTTTATCTCTCAATATCGAGTTATGAAACTCTTAATAATGCGTTACGTGAATTATATAAGAATATGTATTGTATATCAACTATCATCACATATACAATTGTAGTCGGTTAACTTGCATTAGCCGCATTAGGAATGGGGATAGGGGGAAATCGACATCCAGGTTGCCGGGCCTGGCATTGGAGAAGCCAGCTTCCTTCACCGGAGACCTGTTTCGGAATCGAGCTTTCCCGTTATAACTCCTGTCCCTCGTGCTGGCTGATGAAGAGGGGTACAAGGAGGTGGTGGGATAAGGGGAAAACACAGGCACTATCGATTCACGAATAATAAAAAAAAGAACATGTCAAGACTAGAAGGAGCAACAATGAAGACAAACAAGGATAACAGGGATATGGAAGAAGCTGTCCCGAGCGGTATCTCGCGGCGCAAGTTCCTCAGCCGGGGAGCCATGGCTGTCGGCGCCGCCGGCGCTACGTTGGCAGCCACAGGAGGCCTCGGACTGCTTTCCGGCGGTCTCGCCTCGGCGCAGTCTTCACCGACATGTGCGACCGTACCGGGCACCGTAAAGCACCCAAGAGGAACATGGGGTTATCCGAGCGCAGGACTGGATCCTGGTGAATGCGCCGAGCGCGCATATCACTCATATCAGGTAGGTCACTGTGCCTACGGTGTGATGGATGGAGTCCTCGGCATGCTTCAGGATACGCTGGGCTCTCCCTACACGAACCTTGACCTGACTTCCTTCATCTTCTTGTGGGGCGGGCTCAATGGTTGGGGCACGGTATGCGGAACGATCGCCGGTGCCGGCCTCACGGCCAATCTCATTGCCGGCGTAAACGCCACTACCGGGCTTGATGATGGCATGGCGATGAGCGAAGAGCTGACGGGATATTATGCATCGGCCGTAATTCCGGATTATGATCCGATTTCAAGCGAGTACGGAGGCACGGATACCGCTTATCTGCCTGGAGGAGCAATCCCCCAGGATACCCCCGATACACCTATTTGCCACGTATCGGTAAGCAAGTGGATGACTGTCGCCGGCGTCGGTGATTTCTGGACTGAAGAAAGAAATGAACGCTGCGCCAGGCTGGCCGCCCAAATGGCCAGAAAGACAGTCGAACTGCTAAACGCGTGGAATGATGGTACCTATGTATATGGCGGTACCGGTGCTGGCGCGTGGCCGGCTCCTCCTGGCTTCTTCCCCTCTCCAGGCTTCAATAATCCAGCGTTCGGCGGTTACGGACGCCCCGCGCAGGAGAACTGCACGGACTGCCACACTACACCGTAACAAGCAACCCAGAATAGCCTTCACTAACGATGAGGAGGATGAAGAAATGAAGTCTAAAAGAAAACTGGGCCTTGTAGCGGTGATGGCTGGCATCATGGCCCTTGTGATAATCATGGGGGCGGGTGGCGTCGGCA
>JAJRYJ010000065.1 GCA_024275795.1 Actinomycetes bacterium
AAGGCGGTCTCGCCTGCCTCCAGTTCCAGCTCCATGGCCAGGATGGCGCTGCCGATGGCGCCCATCACGTTATGGTGCGCCGGCACCACCACCTCCCTCTCGAGCGCGTCCTCGAAGGCCCGCTTCATGCCGGCATTGGCGGCGACGCCACCCTGGAAAACTATCGGCGAATGCAGCTCCTTGCCTTTAGCGAGGTTGTTGAGGTAGTTGCGCACCAGCGCATGACAGAGGCCGTAGATGATATCGTCCACGGCCACGCCCACCTGCTGCTTGTGGATCATGTCCGATTCGGCGAAGACGGAGCAGCGGCCGGCGATGTGCGCTGGGCTCTCGGAGCGCACCGCATAGCTGCCGAACTTCTCTATCGGTATGCCGAGACGCGTGGACTGGTGGTCGAGGAAGGAGCCGGTGCCGGCGGCGCAGACCGAATTCATGGCGAAATCGACGACGATGCCCTCGCTGAGGATGATCAGCTTCGAGTCCTGGCCGCCGATCTCGAGCACGGTGTTGACGTCCGGGACTACCTGTGATGCGGCAACCGCGTGGGCGGTGATCTCGTTCTTGACCACGTCGGCGCCGGTGATGACGCCGGTGAGATGGCGGGCGCTGCCGGTGGCGCCGACGGCCCGGATGTCCACCCGCCGGTCAAGTTCGGCTACCAGTTCCGTGAGCCCCTCCTGGACAGCTTTGATGGGCTGGCCCTGTGTTCGGCGGTAGATGGCGGCCAGCACGTCAGCGTGTTCGTCCAGAATCACCAGGTTGGTGCTGACGGAACCGACATCGATTCCGAGAAAACCCGTTGTCACTTTATCGCTCAATCTCTCTCCCCCTGTCCACAAGGGCTCCGTCGCCCTTTATCTGTCGCCCTTTACCTTACAGGGATTATAGCTTTTTTATCCGGGACCGTTTTCCCCGGGGACATCAGGCGGACGCCGCCGTCCCCGGTTTCAGGGCCGCCCCGGGGCGGTTGCGGCGGCGGGCCTCCAGCAGGTCGAGGAAGGCCTCCACGCGCGTCACCATGCCGGCGCGGCCGGTCTGTTCGTCGAAGGCCAGGGTCAGCACCGGGATATCGTGTTCCTGCTGTACCCGCGGGATGATGCTGGTGGCGATGTTCTCCGGCATGCAGCCGAAGGGCAGCAACTGGATGACGCCGTCGAAGCCCATCTCGGCGAAGTTCACCAGCGAGCCGATGGTCTCCCGGCCCTCGCCGCCCACGTTCTGGTCCAGGAACGGCTCCGCCTTCTTCTCGATTGTCTTTTTGGGATAGCCGTAGATGACGTTGTTGCTGTTGGGTGCTATCCAGTCCGTCACCCAGACGCTGCGTTCCAGGTAGACGCCCATCTGCCCCAGGGTCTCCTCGAGGCCGAAGTTGCTGAAGGGCTCCAGCAGCAGGTAGAACTCGCCGACGATGCCGATTCTGAGCACGTCCCGGCCGCTGTCCCGTTCCACCGCCTCTATCACGGCCATCGACTCGCTTGCCGCCGCCTCGATCTCCTCGGCCGTATGGGCGGCGGCCATGATCTCCTCGGCCCCGTGCAGGGCCCTGGTGGTGTCGCCGCGGTTGGCCTCGTAGGCCCTGAGCTGCAGCGCCCGTTTGTGCAGGCGGTCGATGGCCCGCGCCTTGCTGAAAGAGATCTTGAGGATCTTCCAGAGCTTGCGGATGCTCAGACCCGGCGAGAGCGATTCGAAGACCTTGTAGAAAGCCCAGACGCCGTCGCTGAAGGGCTCCAGCATTATGAAGCGGAAATCGTAACCCAGGTCCCGGAGGATGCGTTCCTCGACGATGCCGTAATAGCCGAAGCGGCAGGGTCCGTGGCCGCCGGCCATCACCAGCGTGTCGGCCCCCACCTCCAGCGCCTCGATAAAGTTCCCGATATTGATCTTCAGCGGCAGGCAGGCGAACTCGGGGCTGTGCTTGGCGCCCAGTTGCAGTGTCTTCGTGCTCGAGGGCGGCGGTTGCACGTATTCCACGCCCAGGCGCCCGAAGAGGTCGTCGAGCATGATATGCAGGTTGCCCATCTGTGGAGCGCTGATACGCATCAGGCCGCCGTCTTCTTGCGCATCAGCATGTCGATGAAAGCCTCGATGCGGGTTATCAGCCCGGCCTCGCCGCTGTGCTCGTCGATGGTCAGCGACATCAGGGGGATATTGTGCAGCTTGGCACGGTGTTCGATCAGCACCTGGATCAGCGAGTCGGGACCGCAGGCGAAGGCGAGCACGTAGACGACGCCGTCGACCATCTGCTTCTCTGTCCAGAGGTTGATGGCGCCCATGATCTCCTTCTCGTATGTCCAGTAGAGCTGCTTGGGGACGTCCGTGGCGGCTTTCATCAGCACGTTGTGGTCCGTCATCTCCGGCAACACCAGCTCGGCGCCCATCTCCTCCAGCCTGGCGATCAGGTTCTGGGTCAGGTAGCCGTCGTAGATATTGTAGGGATGGCCCAGCAGGCCGATGCGCTTGCGCTTCTCCGCCGGCGGCCGCCAGCGGGGTGTGTTGAAGCGGCTGGCGGGCAGCAGGTCCAGGGGCTTGCGGCCGCCGGCCAGGCCTTCCTGGTAACGTCTCTGGGCCAGGCGCGCGCTTTCGAGCGCCGCCAGCGCCTCCAGCCGCCGCAGCCCGAACTGCTCGCGGGCGAAGTCCATCAGCTGCAGCTTGAACTCGCGGGGCTTCTCCCGCTGGTTCAGGCGCGGCGTCAGCAGCGGCGGCAGTTCCAGCGAGCCGGCGACGGCGCCGATCATGTCAGGCAGGCCCAGGAACTTGGGGCAGGTGTAGGCCCGCTCCTCGACGCTGACGACGCGCGGCACGAAGAGGGCATCGACACCGTTGTCCCTGAGCGCCATGCAATGGCCGTAAAAGGCCTTGACCGGCACGCAGAGCTCGTTCTCCGCCACCTCGACGCCCCGCGAGAGGATCTTCTTGTTGGTGAGGGGAGAGGTCTCGACCTCGGCGCCCATGCCGGTCAGGAAGGTCTTCCAGAAGGGCAGGTACTTGTAGTATAGAAGCGACCTGGGAATTCCTATTCGCATGGCTCCGGAGGCTCGTTTACAGGGGACACAATATTCTAACCCATAGGGCTATGCCGGTCGAGCGAACTCCCCCAGCTCGCGGCGGCTCTCGCTGCGCACTTCTCCCATGGTCAGACCCTCCCTGAGCAGGAAGATGCTGCCGATACCGACGCCGATGGAGCCTTCGATCACCTGCAGGCCGATGGAGAAGGCCAGCGCCGTGGTCTCCGGGATATTGTAGGTGATCACCAGCGGTATCACCGTCGCCAGCTGGAAGACTCCCACGTTGGCCGGGGTAGCCGGCAACGCCCCCGCCACGTTGATCAGTATCAGCAGCAGCAACGCCCCCAGCATGCCGATTCCCTCCAGGTGGAAGGCGTGCAGGGTGAAGTAGATGGCGACCATCTGGAAGATCCAGGAAGCGGAAGTAGTGAGGAAGATGGCGACTACCCTGCCCGGGCTCCTGAGCACCCTCTGCCCCTCGCTGAAGCGGGCGACGATGCCGTAGAGGCGGGTGGTGAAACGCCGGCGCAGGGAGTGGTTCTCGCTGTGATTGGCCCGGGCGGCCTCCGAACCCGCCTTGAGCTTCTTGCGCTTTATCTCCAGCGTGACCAGCGCCGCCGCGAAAAACAGGGAGATCACCGCCAGCACCATGGCGCCCTTGTCGGCCCAGGCGGGCAGGTCCATGTGGACGATGCCGTAAACGACTATCATGCCCATCACCACGCCGTCGAAGACGCGCTCAAGGACTATGGTCCCGAAGACCGTCGAACGGGAGACCGGCTCCCCCCTGAGCGATTGCCTGCGGCTGATGACGAAGGCGCGGGCGATCTCACCCATGCGGGCGGGTACCAGCGCGTTCACCAGGAAGCCGACCATCAGCGCCGATGTCAGGTCCAGCCAGCGGCCTCTGACGCCCCTGAAGCTGCAATCGAAGATCATCTTCCAGCTGCCGACCTTGAGCATGATCGAGGCGAAGTTCGCCAGCACAGCCAGCAGCACGAAGGCCCAGGACACCTCGAGGAAGGCGCGGCTGAACTCGCGGAAATCCACCCTGGTCGCCAGGATGTAGACGAAGACCGCCAGCACCAGGATCGTGAACCAGTAGCGTTTGAACAGGCGCGAGAGGCCGCCCGCCGCGGCCCCGGACGGCGCCCGTTCAGGGACGGCATCCGCCGCCACATCCACCTCAGACTGTGAGAACCAGGGCGTCTTCTTGAGCCGCTTGCGCCGGTCCGCCGGCGTCTCTGTCGAGCAGCTTGACATAGAATTCCTCCACTTGCTGCGCTACCAGGTCCCATGAATATCGCTCGAGGACGGTGCGGCGGCCCTCGTTGCCCATCATCCGCCTCAGGTGGGGGTCCCGCAGCAGGTCGAGCAGGTTGTCGGCGAAGGCCTGCGGGGAGCTGCTGCTCACCAGCCTGCCCTGCCTGCCGTCGTCCATCACCAGGCGGTAGCCGTTGATATCCGAGGCGACGATGGGCGTGCCCGCGGACATGGCTTCCAGCAGCACCACGCCGAAAGAAGCCTTGGTGCAGGGCGTGCAGAAGATATCCGCCGCCGCGTAGTAGGCGGGGCGGCCGCCGTTGACCAGGCCGGCGAAGTGCACATCACCGGCGAGTTCGCGGCCAACCAGCGAGCGGTAGTACAGCTTCAGCGGTCCATCGCCGACTATTATCAGGCGGCAATCATCGAACCGCCGTTTAACCAGCCTGAAAGCTTCCAGCATCACCTTCAGGCCGTTTCGCGGGTCGAAGCGGCCCACGAAGAGGATGTTGAGCTTGCCGTCATCGAAACGGGGGTCGGTGGCTGCTTCCGGGTGGAAATAATCCGGGTCCACGCCGTTGGGAATGACCTCGTATTCGCTGTCGAAGTACCGGGACAGCGCCTGGACGCAGGCGTCGGAGACGACGATGCGACCGTCCATCATCTTCATGAACTCGTTGGCCGTGTTCCGCAGCAGGCCGTAACCCCGGCTCTTCTCGAAATATGTATGGAAGGTGCCGACGGTCACGGGAGCGTTGGACTGGCGGATGGCCGCCATCGGCAGCATCGGGGTCAGGGGCGAGTGGGCGTGGATGACGTCGAAGCGCTCACGCTCGAAGAAGCGCCTGAGGTCCGACTGCAGCGACCTGCTGACGGTGACGCGCGCAAAGGAGCCGTTGGAGTAGATGGGTATGCCGCGGCCGAAGCGCTCCACCCGGAAGCGCTCGGGCTCGTCGGGATAATGGTGGCTGCTGCGCGGCCGCACCTTGTGGGTGATCACCGTGACCGCGTGGCCCCGTTTCTGCAGGGTCCCGGCAAGGTTATAGACGTGCTCGGTGATGCCTCCGAGCAGGGGATAATAGTATTCGGATATCAGGGCGATTTTCATGGGTCGGTAAAGGTTGTCAGCCATAGTGTGCCTGTTCGGACAGGCCGCTGAATTCGAGGGGAATAATACTAGAATAGTCGCCCTATTGCCAGACGTGAACGCCCTCCATTGAGACCGCGGGTGCAGCTTGTCCCAAAAACCCCGGCCCGATGCTATAATGTCAGGTTGCACGCCCATTGCGGGCAGACGGTCCCGCCTTCGACGGCGCGCCGTACCTTTCCCCAAGCGGTCCATATTTCCCGGCACGGCCTCTTGCAGAGAAGGAGAGAGATTGCCGATTTATGAATACAAGTGCCTCAAGTGCGGGCACCAGTTCGAGAAGATGCAGAACATCTCCGACGACGCCGTCAGGCGATGCGAGAAATGCGGGGAACAGGTGACACGCCTGTTCCATCCGGTGGCCGTGCATTTCAAGGGCAGCGGCTTCTACAGCACCGATTACGGCAAGGGCTCCACCAGGAAGGACAGGGAGCGCGCGGAGAACGCCCGGGAGCCCGGCTCCGGCAAGGGAGAAGGAAAGCAGGGCTCAAAGCAGGGCAAGCAGGGCGGCAAACAGGGCGGCGGCAAGGGCGGCGGCAGGCAGCGCAAAAAGTCCGCCGGCAGCGCTTGAAGATACTGATTACCAACGACGACGGTATCAACTCGCCGGGCCTGTTCGCGGCCAAGCAGGCCATGGAAGCCTGCGGCGAAGTGGCGGTTATCGCCCCCGACAAGAATCGCAGCGCCATCGGCCGCGGCATCACCATCGGCCGCTCCCTCAGGGTGGTGGAGCATCATTTTTCCGACGGCGGCAGCGGCTATTCCGTGGACGGCACCCCGGTGGACTGCGTGCGCCTGGCGGCCCTGGGCTTCCTCGACTGGCAGCCGGACATCGTCGTCTCCGGCATCAACCTCGGCCCCAACCTGGGCGATGACATCACCTATTCGGGCACGGTGGCGGCGGCTTTCGAGGGCGTGATGCTGGGCATCCCGGCCATCGCCGTCTCCATCGAGGGCGGCGAAGAGTATAATTTCGAGCCGGTGGCGTCCTTCAGCGCCGGCCTGGCGGAGAAGATCAGGCAGAACCACCTTCCCGGCAGTATCCTGCTGAACATCAACTCACCCAACCTGCCCGGCGACGAGATCAACGGGGCGGAGGTGACGCGGCTGGGCAAGCGCATCTATCGTGATACGCTGGTGGAGGAACCGGATGACGGCGATGGCTGCCGCAGCTACACGATCTATGGCGACGACCCTTCCTACCACGAGGAGGAGGGCACGGATTTCCATGCGCTCAACCGGAGGAAGATATCCGTGACGCCCATCCAT
Source organism: Actinomycetes bacterium (assembly GCA_024275795.1). Lineage (GTDB taxonomy): Bacteria > Actinomycetota > Thermoleophilia > BMS3ABIN01 > BMS3ABIN01 > JAJRYJ01. The sequence goes on from JAJRYJ010000065.1 coordinate 6,685, forward strand.
TTCGCCCTGACCAACATCTCCGGCATGGAGATACTCCGCGACTGGGGCCTGGACGGCCTGCTGGGCGGAGAGTAGACGGGACGGTGTACGTGAACCTGGTGAAGAAATGCTTCAAGGGATTCCTCTTCGACCTGGACGGCACGCTGGTGGACACCACCGAGCTGATCCGCCGCTCGTTCCGCCACGTCTCGCGGGAGATCCTCGGCGAGGAGCTTCCCGACGAGGTGCTGATGGCCAACGTGGGCCAGCCGCTGATGACCCAGATGCGGGTGCTGGGCGGCGACCAGGCCCAGCGCTGGTACGATGTCTACCGCGAGTACAACCACGCGGTGCACGATGAATATACCCGCGCCTACGAGGGCGTCAGGGAGCTGCTGGAAGAACTCAGGCGCCGCGGCGCCGGCATGGCGGTGGTGACCTCCAAGAGCCGCCTGACGGTGGAGATGGCCTTCCGCTGCGTCCCCATCGAGGAGTTCTTCGGCTCGGTGATAACGGCGGACGACACGCAGCAGCACAAGCCCAGCCCGCAGCCGCTGCAGCTGGCCATGCGCCGGCTGGACCTGCTGCCGGAGGAATCGGTCTACATCGGCGACAGCCCCTACGACATCGAGGCGGGGCACAACGCCGGCACCGCCACCGCCGCCGTCGGCTGGGGCATCTTCCCGCCGGTGCGCCTGAAAGAGGTGGAGCCGGACTTCTACTTCGAGCGCCCGGATGAGATACTGGGGCTGTGCCCCGCGGGCGGACAGCCGCGGTAAAGCTGTTCAGGAGGCTGACCAGCAACGGCGAAAGCGACGGAAGAGTGAAGGATATGGACGAAGACAACAAGGGCAAGGTCTACCTCATCGGCGCCGGCCCCGGCGACCCGGGCCTGTTCACGCTCAGGGGCGTGGAGTGCATCCGCGCGGCCGACGTGGTGGTCTACGATTACCTGGCCGGCAAGCCGCTGCTGGGTTACGCGCGCGACGACGCCGAGCTGATATACGTGGGCAAGAAGGGCGGCGACCACACCATGGAGCAGGAGGATATCAACCAGCTGCTGGTGGACAAGGGGCTCGCGGGCAGGAGCGTCGCCCGGCTCAAGGGCGGCGACTCCTTCATCTTCGGCCGCGGCGGCGAGGAGGCGCTGGCGCTGCACGAGGCCGGCGTCCCCTTCGAGGTGGTGCCGGGCATCTCCTCGGCCTACTCGGTGCCCGCCTACGCCGGCATCCCCGTGACCCACCGGGGCCTGACGACGGACGTGGCCTTCATCACCGGTCACGAGGACCCCACCAAGGCGGAGTCCACCATCAAGTGGGACAAGATATCAAACGGCGTCGGCACGCTGGTTTTCCTCATGGGGGTGAAGAACCTGCCGAAGATAGTCGAACAGCTGACGGCCAACGGCCGCCCGGCGGACACGCCCATAGCCCTGGTGCGCTGGGGCACCACGCCCAGGCAGCAGACCATCCAGGGGACGCTGTCCGACATCGTCGACAAGGTCAGGGAAGCGGGCTTCAAGGCGCCGGCCATCACCGTCGTCGGCGAAGTGGTGTCGCTGCGACGGCAGCTGCGCTGGTTCGAGGACCGGCCCCTTTTCGGCAAGCGCATCGTGGTCACGCGCTCGCGCAGCCAGGCCAGCGGCCTGGTGCGGCGGCTGCGGCAGCTGGGGGCGGAGCCGCTGGAGTTCCCCACCATCAGGGTGGTGCCGCCGGCGGACGGCTACGCGCAGCTGGACGCCGCCATCGGCCGCATCCGCGACGGCGGCGACGGCGGCGAATCGCCTTACGAATGGCTGCTGTTCACCAGCGTCAACGGCGTAAAACATTTTTTCCAGCGCCTGGGGATGGACGGCGACGTGCGCGACCTGCACGGCCTCAGGCTGGGGGCCATCGGCCCGGCGACGGCCGCGGCCCTTGAGGACCGCGGCCTCAAGCCGGACTTCGTTCCCCCCGAATACCGCGCCGAGTCGGTGATCGAGGGCATGCTCAATCTGGGCGTCAAGGGCAGCCGCGTGCTCATCCCGCGGGCGAAGGAGGCCCGCGAGATCCTCCCCGAGAAGCTTACGGAGGCGGGCGCCGAAGTGGAGGTGGCGCCGGCCTACGAGACGGTGCTGGACGAATCCGGCGCCGACGAGATGAAGCATATGCTCTCAGGCGGCGAAATTGATATCATTACTTTTACGAGCTCATCCACGGTCAAGAACTTCGCAGCGCTCCTCGACGGCTTGGACCTCACGCAACTGCCCGGGAACGTCACCATCGCCTGTATCGGCCCGGTGACGGCGGATACGGCCCGCGACCTGGGCCTGCGCGTCGATCTGATGGCGGAGGAATACACCATTCCGGGGCTGGTCAAGGCGCTGGTGGAGGGCCGGCAGGACCCCGTTTAAAAACCACAAAGCATGAGAGAAGGGCCATGATAGACATCACCCGCCTTTACTGCGACCGCGACACGCCGGCGGACTCCCTCCGCTACGGCCACGGACACAAGGGCAGGCAGGAGATGCAGGGGGCGCCGCGCATCCCGCGGCAGCCCAAATCGGCGGCGGAGCGGCGACCGGTGGTCGCCTGGAACACCAGCCGCACCTGCAACCTCAAGTGCGTCCACTGCTATACGGATTCGGAGGCGAAGAAGTACGAGGGCGAGCTGAGCACCGGGGAGGGCAAGGCGCTCATCGACGACCTGGCGGACTTCGGCATCCCGGCGCTGCTGTTCTCCGGTGGCGAGCCGCTGATGCGCAAGGACCTCTTCGAGCTGGTGGGCTACGCCATCTCCCGGGGCATCCGCCCGACGCTGTCCACCAACGGCACGCTGATCACGCCGGACGTCGCCCGACGCATCAAGGACCTGGGCTTCACCTACGTGGGCGTCAGCCTGGACGGCATCGGCGAGATCAACGATAAATTCCGCGGCAGGGAGGGCGCCTTCGAGAAGGCCATGGCCGGCTTCCGCAACCTCAAGGAAGTGGAGCAGCGCGTGGGCCTGAGGCTGACGCTGACGCGGCACAACTACCAGGATCTGCACGGCATCTTCGACTTCATCGAGGCGGAGGGCATCGACCGCGCCTGCTTCTACCACCTGGTCTATTCCGGCCGCGGCAAGGAGAGCGACGACCTGAGCCACGAGGAGACGCGCGACGCCCTCGACATCATCCTCCAGCGCACGAAGGAGATGAACGACCGGGGTCTGGAGAAGGACATCCTCACCGTGGACAACCACGTGTACGGGGTCTACCTTTACATGAAGCTGCTTGAGGAGGACCCGCAGCGGGCCGAGGCGGTGCTCAAGCTGCTGAAATGGAACGGCGGCGGCCTCTACAGCTCCGGCGTCGGCTTCGGCGACATCGACTTTCAGGGCAACGTGCACCCGGATCAGTTCTGGATGCACTACAGCTTCGGCAATGTGCGCCAGCGCCCCTTCAGCGAGATCTGGATGGACACCTCCGACCAGCTGATGGCGGGTCTCAAGGACCGCCGCAGTCACATCCACGGCCGCTGCGCCTCCTGCAGATGGTTCGACGCCTGCGGCGGCGCCCTGCGCGTGCGCGCCGACCTGGTGCACGGGGACCCCTGGGCGCCGGACCCGGCCTGCTACCTGACCGATGAAGAGATCAGCTGAGCAGGGCCAAAAGGGCCCGCCGCCGCGGCTGGTGGCCTGGGAGGTCACCCGCAGCTGCAACCTCTCCTGCCGCCACTGCCGCGCCGCCGCCGACAAGGGGCCTTACCCCGGCGAGCTCTCCACGGAGAAATGTTTCCAGGTGATCGACGAGATAGCCGCGGTGGGTAAGCCGATAGTCATCCTCACCGGCGGCGACCCGATGCTCAGGGAGAACATCTACGAGATCGCCCGCTACGGCAGCGACAAGGGCTTGAAGATGGTGATGTCGCCCTGCGGCACGTTGCTGACGGACGAGAACGCCCAGCGGCTGAAGGACGCGGGCATCGACCGCATCAGCCTCAGCGTCGACGGCGCCACGGCGGAGACCCACGACGATTTCCGCCGCGTCCAAGGCGCCTTCGATGACGTGATGCGCGGCATCGAGTCGGCGAAACGGGCCGGCATCCTGTTCCAGATAAACACCACGGTGACCAGGGTGAACATCGACGAGCTGCCGGACATCCTGCAGCTGGCCATCGACCTGGGCGCCGTGGCCTTCCACCCCTTCCTGCTGGTGCCCACGGGCCGCGGCCGGGAGCTGGTGGAGCAGGAGCTTTCACCTGAGCAGTACGAGCAGACCCTCAACTGGGTCTACGACCAGCAGGAGACGGTGCCGCTGGAGTTCAAACCCACCTGTGCGCCCCACTATTACCGCATCCTCCGGCAGCGCGCCCACGCCGAGGGCAGGAAGGTGACGCCGGAGAACTTCGGCATGGCCGCCCGCGCCAAGGGCTGCCTCGGGGGACAGGGGTTCTGCTTCATCTCCTACCGTGGCGAGGTTCAGATTTGCGGCTTCCTCGATGTAAAATGTGGTGACCTCAGGGAGCAGAGCTTCGGCCAGGTATGGCGCGATTCCCCCGTTTTCAGGGAGATGCGTCACCTGGACGGCTACCACGGCCGCTGCGGCTACTGCGAGTACCGGCGCTACTGCGGCGGCTGCCGCGCCCGCGCCTACGAGACCAGCGGCGACTACCTGGACGAGGAGCCCTATTGCGTCTACGAGCCGAAGGCGAAGAGGAAAGGCGGCGGCTGATGGATGCCACCGACAACAGGCTGATAACCGAGATACAGTCCGGTTTCCCCGTGAGCGAGAGGCCCTACGCCGAGATCGGCGAGCGGCTGGGCATCAGCGAGGACGAGGTGCTTGAGCGCCTGCGGGCCATCAAGCAGTCGGGCGAGATCAGGCGCATGGGCGCCTCCTTCGATTCGCGCAAGCTGGGATATTCGAGCACGCTCTGCGCCGCGCGCGTGCCGCCGGAGAAGCTGGAGGCGACGGTAAAGATAATCAATTCCTATATCAACGTCACCCACAACTACGAACGCGACCACGAGTACAATGTCTGGTTCACGGTCATCGCCCCCAGCCGCGAGCGCATCGCCGGGATACTCGGGGAGATAGAGGCGGCGGCGGGCATCGACCCCATCATCAACCTGCCCGCCACGCGGCTGTTCAAGATACAGGTGGACCTGCCGGTGATAGACGGGGGGGGCGGGCGATGAGCAGAAGTTTCAGCAAGCAGGAAATGGAGCTGGTGCGGCAGCTGCAGGCGGACATACCGCTTTCGCCCGAGCCCTTCGCCGAGATAGCGGCGGCGGTGGGCATGACCGTCGAAGAGGTGCTGGGCAAGGTCAGGGAATGGACCGCCGACGGCACCATCCGACGCTTCGGCGCCATGGTCAGGCACCAGAAGCTGGGCTACAAGGCCAACGCCATGAGCGCCTGGGACGTGCCGGACGAGCGGGCCGAAGCGGTGGGCGAGACCCTGGCGGCGGCGGCCGAGGTCAGCCACTGTTACCAGCGCCCCAGGGCGGATGGCTGGCCCTATAACCTGTTCGCAATGATCCACGGCGCCAGCCCCGAGGAGTGTCACCGGGTGGCGGACAGGCTGGCGGCTGTCGTCGGTATCAGTGATTACCGGCTGCTGTTCAGCACCCGGGAGTTCAAGAAGGTCAGCATGAGCTATTTCATGGAGTGAGCAGCAGGGAAGTGAGCGCAGAAGCTGTCCGGGTGAGGGCGGAAAACGCAGTTGACTGAAGGAGAGTCGATGATGAAAAGAAGTCTGGCTCTGGGGGTGCTTGTCCTGACCCTGACCGTTGTTCCCGGATGCGCATTCACCGGTTCGGAGCCGGGACTGGTCACACATCCCGTCGACGGCGATTACGGTGATTGCGGCAGCTGTCATGCGGAAGGCACCAACGGCGCCCCGAAGACGGATCATATCCGCAAGGATGACTGCCTCTCCTGCCACGCCGCGGTCAAGGGGGGATAGGCCTTGGCAGCGCCGGACCTTCCCCGGCGTTCGCCCCGGTTCGACGGCATGGGGGCCTGGGCCGCGAGCGACTGGTGGATAGCCGCCATCCTCTTCCTGGGGACCGCCCTTTCCCGTGTGCCCTTTCGCACCGGTCTGCTCTACGCCTGGGATTCTGTGCTTTACGCGCGGGCCATCGAGCGCTTCGACGTCACCCTCTACCAGCCGCAGCCGCCGGGACACATCTTCTACGTGGGTCTGGTCTGGCTGGTCGACCTGCTGACGAATGACGCCAACGCCGCCATGGTCTGGATCAGCGTCTTCGCCTCCGCGGCGGCTGTGGTGGCGCTCTTCTGGCTGGGTAGGGAGATGTTCGGCCGCGCCACCGGCCTGCTGGCGGCGGCCTTCCTGGCAACAAGTCTCAGCTACTGGGGCCACGGCGAGGTGGCCTATCCCTATGCGCTGCTGGCCCTCCTGTCGTCTGTTACGGCAGCGATGACTTACCGGATGTGGCAGGGAAGGAGCGCCTGGGTGTTGCCGGCCACCGCCGCCCTGGGCATCGCCGCCGGATTCCGGCAGGACCTGCTCTTCTTCATGTTGCCGCTATGGCTGGTGGGCCTCGCCGCTGTACGCTGGCGGCTGAGAGCCGCAGCCCTGGCGCTGCTTGCGGCAGCTACCGCGGCATGGTATGTACCGTCGGCGCTGCTGTCCGGCGGCTTCACGGCATACCGCGAGGCATCGTCAGCCCAGAGTGACTACCTGATGCAAACCGCTTCCGTCTTTGGAAAGGGCCTGTCGGCACTCTCCGACAACCTGGAGCACCTGGGGCGGTTCCTGCTGTTCGCCCTGGCGGGCGTGACTGTTCTCTGCGTCTATTTCCTGGTGAAGCTGGCCATCGGCCGCTCGCAACTGCGGGTGGGGGACAGGCGCCTCATCTTCCTGTTTGTCTGGATAGTCCCCAGCTCCCTCTTTTATATTATTATCCATATCGGCGAATACGGCTATGTCTTCACGTTCCTGCCGGCGGCGCTGCTGATGGCCGGACTGGGCGCCATCGAGTTCAGCTCTGACCTCTCGGCGGCCCTGGACGGCGGCAGGCGCCGGAGCGCCCTGCTGATATTGACGGCGTGCCTGGTTCTCGGTGTGAACCTGGCGTTGTTCCTGGCGCTGACGCCTCACCTGAGCGCCAACCGTCTGGCTGCCAATGAGGACATCCAGCGTTCCCGCATCCAGGCCATCAGGGAGAACTTCGACCCCGGATCTACCTTGCTGGTGTCGACATACAATTACCAGCAGGCCCGCTACTATCTCCCGGAATACCACCACTGGTACGTGGACCCGGTGACGGCGGGACAGGAGTCCCTGAAAATACCCCCGGGGGTTGACCGGGTGGTGCTTTTTGATGAGAGTCTTGAGCCTGCCGCAGGCGAAGGTGAATCGAGCCTGCCCCTGGCCCGGGGACAACAGCTGCACTTTTTTATGGCCGCCGGAGGGCAGTTCGTCCTGGTGGACTGGCCGATGCGTAACGTACGCGTAACGGGCAGCCCCTGAAACCGCCTTTTACCCGCAAAATCCGCATCTAGGGGAATTCCCTGATACTGAACTACATAGGTTGTATTTCTATTGACAACTCCCGTTTTTGGTTGTAATCTTCAACATCAGGGTAGTATGCGTTGCAGTATTTGCGGACTCAAAAGCGGACACTCGAGCGGACGCGGATTGTTGATAAAACTCCACAGCACGAATAAGGCTCTAGCAATTTCATAAAGGGCTCCCCCAGGGCCCCCGCGCATTAGAAGGACTGCAACCTCCCTTTGGCTACTACGCTAGTCCTTGGGCGGTCTGAGTGAGCAATCAGGCCACCCCGGGGTATAGCGAAGTCGTATGCCGGGCGATCGTGATTTGTTTCACGTTCACCGGGTGTTATTACTTAGCGAAAGGAGGTGAAAATCTATGCGAAAGATAGCGATATTGGCTGCCTTAGTGCTGTCAGTCGCCTTCATTCTGGCTTTTTCAGCGACGGCTTTCGCCCAGACTAGCCCGCATACCGGATATGGTGCAACTACGGACTTCTGTATTGCTTGTCACGATGTCCACGAAGCGAGCGGTGACTATGTTCTGACGCGTGAGTCTACCGTGACTGCTGTCTGCGGTACCTGCCACGGTCTCTTCGGTGCTGCCGCACCGGGAAGCGTGAGCTGGACCAGCCCCCCCACTGATATGGCTGGTACGGATCCGACGGCTTCGACGCTGCTGGCGTACGAGGTCAACATGAGCACCATGACGGCTGCTCAGATGGATGCTGTTCCGGGTCACAGTCTGGGTGTTATGTACGGCGGCACCACGGTGAGAAGCTCTGATGCCATTCCTGGCGGTAGCGCTACCCTGAAGGTCATGACCTCCGGTTCCTACGGAGAGTTCAACGAAGGCCTCTATGGTGGCGAGTCTACCACCACGTTCACTGGCACACAGGGTCTGTATTGCGCCTCCTGTCACACTCCGCACAGCGAGTTCGGACAGCAGATAGCCGGCTCACAGCTTCTGTCTGCGTACCCGAACCACACACCGGATGCGTCACTGGAGCCCGCGGCTACAGACACGCTCAGCTTCTGTATCGACTGCCACGACAAGAGGGATAACGTGGGAGCGGAGAACAACCACCCCGCTTCTTACTGCCTGACCTGTCATGCGAATGACTCGGGCGGAGCAAACACTGACTTCCCGCACACTGGCGCGAACCAGAGGCTCCTGTACGATGAGCCGGATGCTCTTTGCGTCCTGTGTCACACGAGTGGCATGCTGCCCTAATCCGGGCCGGTTGGTAGAAGGTAGAAATAATGGGAGAGGTGTTCATAGAGATATGAGCGCCTCTCCCATATAATCGAGAGACTGAAGACCATCTAATTGAGATCATATTTCGGGAGATTCGAGCTAGAGTGCGAAAGCTGATTCTGGCCGCCGTTCTGGTGGCGCTTATCATGCCTGCCGCATCCTGCGGCGACGACCAGGCGGCCGAGACGCAGACGGCCGCCGGGGAGGCGCATAACTACGCCCACCAGGCCCCCAGGGAGCTGGAGCAGGTGATCATCGACGATGTCAAGGAGGACCTTGGGATCATTTCGACGGTGAGGGCGGACCCGGCGCCCTTCACGCAGGCGATGACCGACGTGGCGCTTGCGGATATCCAGAATCAGCATGCAAAGGACCTGGCGGAAGGCCGCTATCGCGTCCGCGTCTACGAGAACATCGAGGTAAGGGTAACGGGCTATACGGACCCGATCGCGGAGGCGCTGGTCGAGTTCGATGATAAGAGTTATTACGCAGATTCCGCCACGGGCACGGCGATCGACTCACCGGCAAACGAGAGGACCGGATTCGCGATGGCGCTAGTGGAAGAGGAGGGGCAGTGGAAGATAAAGGGTATCTTCTCTCCCAGTGGCGCCGAGACGGCACAGCCGGGCGAGTGATGTCCCCGGCGGCATTGGACTACATGCAGATGTTGTTGCATAATTATTGTTGCAGACAAGACAGCCGCCGGAACGGAAGCACCCGGCATGGAATACCAGGGGCGACGCTGATTAAGAGCGGGGGAGGAACTTCAGGTTCCCGGTGCAAGCCGGCCAGAGGCCGGCATTTTGATGGAAGTTCAGAATATGCAAGCGAGCTCTATTGGCCCAGAGGGAAAGGGACCCAGGTCCCGCCCCGGATACATGTCGGCCGCGACAGCGGCCCTGCTGTTCATTGTAACGGCGGTCCTGCTGTTGCTGATCTTGCTGGTTTCATCAAGCGGCCCGGCGGCCGCCCAGGGGTATATCAGCCCCCACGGCGGCTTCTCCGCGGCATCCCAGCTCTGCGCCGTATGTCACGCCATGCATGAGGCTCCGGGCAACAAGCTGCTCAAGGACATGCCTGAGTCGGCGCTCTGCTTCACGTGCCATAACGGCACCGGATCCGTCTATAACACCCAGGTGCAGATGGACCAGGACCCGGCTACCTACGCCATGCATCCGATCAGCGTGAATCTCGCCAACAACCAGGGCAACTATACCTATACGTCCAACACCACGGCCGGCATCGCGCCGCCGGGGCCCTATGACTGCAGTCAGTGTCACAACCCCCATGCGGGGGACAGCGGCGCCAGCATGTTGCTGCGGGGCAGTTACGAGACGGCGGAATACGTCAGTTACGTTGCCGACCCGGACCCCTATAACGCCTGCTGGGCCTGTCACTCCACCTCTATAGTGGATGACAGCACCTACTTCAGGGAGCACCGCCGGCATATCAGGATACAGCAGTCATCCTGCAGCGCCTGCCATTACAGCCCCCATGGCGTCACGCATGTCGAACTTATCAGGTTCAATCCGTCTTATGTCGCGCCTTCGGCTGTCCAGGGAAGCGGTCCCGCATTTGTGGACAACGGAGACCACAGCGGCAGCTGCACGCTTACGTGCCACGGCGTGGACCACGGACCGTATAACTACTAGGCCCGGGAGGCAAGCATGTCTGAGGAATCAGGAGCGATGATGATGCAAGGAAACACGACCAATACGAATACATCAAGACTTTTCAACTACCTGATTATCATCCTGCTGGTGGCGCTGGTGGCCCTGGGCGCCGTACTGGCTTATACATACTTTCTGAAGAAAGAGCCGGTAGACCCGATGCTTGAGAGGGCCCTGGAAGGCTGGAAACAGGCGGTCGCGGACGACCCCTCCAACTCGCTGGCGCGCGCCAACCTGGGAGCCACCTACCTGGACATGGGCGAGGTGGACAAGGCCATAGTGGAGCTGGAGACGGCGCTTGAGATGGTCCCCGACAGTTTCTCCTATACGCTGGAACTGGGATACGCCTACCGGGAGAAGGGTGACCTGGATCGTGCCGTCGAGTTGTTCCTGGAGTCTGCGGACCTGACCCCCGCCGGAGAGAAGTACATCGCCTATTACGAGGCGGCCGTATCGGCAAGGGATAACGGCGACATGGAGGCGGCCAAGGAATACGCCAGCCAAAGCATCGAGGATAATGATATGATTTGGAACTCCCACGTGCTGCTGGGCGAACTCTATGAGTCCGAGGGCGATCTGGAGAAGGCGAAGGCTGAATACGAGGCCGCGCTCAAGTTCAATCCCAACGACGAGGAATTGCAGGGGTCCGTCGAGAGGGTCTCAGCTGAATAGGCGGGCCTCCCGGTTTTTCGCGGGAGCGGACCCCGCAGGAAACGCATGACATCAAATCAGTGAATCAAGGCGGTTAGACTAGATGAGAGACAACAGGGTAAAACTGGCGATACTGATCGTACTCCTGGTCGCCATAGCGATTGTGGTTCTATTGCTGCTCAGGGGTTGCCGGGAGGAGGAGAGGACCGTGGCCGGCGGCGCTTTCACCGCCTCCATGGATATCCTGGACCTGCATACTCCCCTGGGCGTGACGGCAGACCAGACCGGCCAGATCTATATCAGTAACACCGGGGCCAGCGAGGTGCGTGTTTACAGCCCCGAGGGCGACATGCTCTATAAGATCGACTCCGGTGAGGACGACAAGGGCGAGGCCTTCCAGTACTGGTCTCCTTATGGTATCGCTTATGACGACGCCCGCGAGAAGCTCTATGTGGCCGACTATATCGTCCGGGTGATCGACAAGGAGGGGAACTTCAAATACAATCTCGTTCCTCCACCCGAAGCCGTGACCACGGACCAGAGCCAGAGCGGCCTGCGTCCCAACCAGGTGGCGCTTTCAAGCGACCGCGTCTACGTCACCAGCCGTGATGGCATCTATATCTTCGACGCTGAGGACGGCACCTTTATTACTCACTGGGGCACCAGGGGTCCCGGCGTGGGACAATATGACTTCCCCAACGGCATCGCCGTCGATGAGGAAACCGGCAACATCTTCGTCGTCGATGTCAACAACTGGCGCGTGGTATCGCTGGACATGGATGGCAATGTACGCTGGATCCTGGGGAGGCAGGAGGACGGCGCCGTCAAAAGCCCCTTCCGCCTGCCGCGCTCCGTGGCGGTGGGTCCGGATGGGTTCGTCTACGTGACGGACGCCCCCGACCGTATCATCATCCTCGACCAGGACGGCAATCTCGTTTCGATAGTGGGAGAACGAGGCACGGAAGAGGCGCAGCTTAATTTCCCCGAGGGTATCTATATTACACAGGACAACTGGCTGCTGGTGGCGGATCGGGAGAACAACCGCGTCCAGGTGTGGAGCCTGACCAGTGAACCGGACCCGGCTGATCCTGTGGAAGTGGAAAAGTTCAAGGAATCCCTCAGGGATTACCAGCAGTAGCGCCTGATTGCAATCGGGCTTCCTGCCGGGCGGGCGGGAAGGGTGCAGAAGGTCAACAGGTCCAGGGAGGGCAGGGCTGAACCGGACAATCCCGGTCGCCGGCCCGCAATAAAGGCCTGTTACCAGGGGTGCTTGTTGAGCACGGACGACAGAGCGGAAGAAAAACAGAATAACCAGGAGTCGTCAACGGAGATCGCCGTCTTCCCGGCGATACTGGCGCTGTCGCTGCTTGCGCTCGACGTGATCCTCTCTATCAGCTACTACAGGAACCAGGACGTCTACGACCTGCGCTGGCTGCTGGCTCTGCTGGACCTCTCGGTCCTGCTGGCTGTCTACGCGATGCTCGGCCGCAGGGTGGGCAAGCTGCTGGTCTCGATGAAGCTGGCGCTGACGCTGCTCTTCGTGCTGGCGATACTCTCCATCATCGGTACCTATCTTCCCCAGGGCGACACGGTCCTCGGAACCACCTGGGTGGACAACCCCCTCTACGATTTCTACAGGCACCTGGGGCTCTTCGACATGTATTACTCCCGCTGGTTCCTGCTGATCATGTTCCTGCTGATCTTCAACCTGTCGGTCTGCATCTACCGGCGGATACCGAAGACCTGGAAACAGGCCCGGCACCCGCGCGTAGACGTCAAGGACAAGTTCATCTCCAGCCAGCCCGTATCGGCTTCCATCGAGGGGATCGCCGGCCGCGGCGCCGAGGCGGCGAGGGCCGTTCTCAAGGGCCACCGGTACCACGTGCATAGCGGAGACAGTTCTTCCCTGGGCGAGAAGGGGCGCTTTACCGGGCTCTTCTCCATCGCCTTCCACCTGAGCTTCCTGCTGATCGGCATCGGCGCCATCCTGATGAGCTTCCTCGGCTGGGAGGAGCAGCTCTATATCCCGGACGGGGCGACGGTCAAGCTTGACCACGCGGACCTGGAAGTGACCAACCACGGCTTCGATATCGATTACAAGGAGATGCGTGACGGAGACAGGGTGCTGGGATATGCGCCCACGCTCTACGCCACCGACCTCGAGGTCTTCAAGGACGGCCAGTCCGTCGCCAGCAAACGTATAGAGGTAAACAGCCCCTTGCGGTACGAGGGCATCAACTTCCACCAATCGAGTTATGACCGAACGGACAGGGGTTATGTTACGATTCTTACAGTGACCAGCAAGCCCGGCAAGTCACTGATCTACCTGGGCTTCTTTGCGATGATGGGTGGAGTGGTGTTCATGCTCTATTTTCCCCATCGGCGCATCTGGTTCATGGAGACCGAATCTGGGACGCTACTTATGGGCGGACGCGCCAACAGGTCCAAGGTAACCTTCCAGCGTGATTTCGACCGGATTATCTCTGAGCTAAGATTCTCACTGGGACAGGAGGCCAGCAAAGATGGACCTAGTTAAACTCGAACAGATATTATTCTATGTCTCGGTCGCGGCGTATCTCGGCGCCAGCGTCTTCTATATCTGGTATCTGGTCTCAAGGAATGTGCGGGCGGGGAACATCGGCGCCATTGTCCTGATCCTGGGCTTGACGGCCCATACCGTTGCCCTGGTGCTGCGCTGGGTGACCACGGGCCACGCGCCCATGGCAAACATGTATGAATCACTCTCGCTGTTCGCCTGGGGGCTGGTGCTGTTCTACCTGATCGCTGAGCGCTTCTACCCCATCAAGTCGGCGGGCGCCATCGTGGTGCCGACGGCGTTCGTCATCTCCAGCGTCGCCGCCATGTTCTACGTAGGTTCCGATGACCCGCTGATGCCGGCGCTGGACAGCTACTGGCTCTGGATACACGTCTCCATCGCCATGCTGGCATACGGGCTGTTCGCCCTGGCCTTCGGTGCCGGTTTCTTCTATATCATCCAGGAATACCTGCTGAAGAAGCAGTACAGGCATGTGGTGATCGCCTTCACGCTCCTGCTCGCGGCCCTCGGGGCCGTCGCCGGCCTCAAGCTGGGAACCATGTGGGCCGAGCCCGCCAAGTATCTCGATACCCGGGTGATCGCCGGCGAGTTCCAGGAGGTGGTGGAGAGCGACTACTCCGGTACCGATATCCTCAAGATGCTGGGCGCGACCGGCATCGGCCTGCTGGTGGGCATGGTGCTGGGCTTCCTTGCCGGCAAGGGCGCGTCACGGCCCGGGTTCTCCAGCCGCCTGCCCTCCCTGGATGTGCTGGACGAGGTCAGTTACCGTGCCATAGCCTTCGGCTTCCCCCTGCTGACCATCGGCATCATCACCGGGGCCATCTGGGCCGACCAGGCCTGGGGGCGCTGGTGGGGCTGGGACCCCAAGGAGACCTGGTCGCTGATCACCTGGCTCTATTACGGAGGCTACCTGCACCTGCGGCTGACCATGGGTTGGCGTGGTCGCCATTCCGCCATCCTCGCCGTCATCGGCCTCATCGCAGTCCTGTTTACTTACCTGGGTGTGAACCTGCTGCTCAGCGGTTTGCACAGCTACGGATAATGAAGCAGGGATCGTGGAACTATACCCGATCAATCTCAAAGTGGCGGGCCGCCTGTGCACGATCATCGGCGGCGGCCGGGTAGCCTCCCGCAAGGCGCGGGCGCTCATTGATTGCGGCGCCAGACTCAGGGTGATTGCACCCGAGCTGTCGCCGGAATTCGCCGAGCTGTCCGGCGATTGCGATTTTCGGGAACGCGACTACCGGCCGGGCGACCTGGAGGGTTCCTTTCTGGTGATCGCCGCCACCGACGACGAGCAGACCAACCGGGCGGTGGAGGCGGAGGCCCGCAAGCTCGACCTGCCGCTCAACGTGGTGGACCGCCCCGAGCAGTGTAATTTCTTCGTTCCTTCCAGTGTCAGGCGGGGAGACCTGCTGCTCACCGTGGGCACGGGGGGACAGCTCCCCGCCCTTTCCAAGCGCCTGCGAAAAGAACTTCAGGAGCAGTTCCCGGAGCAGTGGGGCGAGGCACTGGAACTGCTGGGCGAGGCACGCAGGCGTGTCATCGCCGGCATCGAGGACGAGCAGAGCAAGCGGGAGTGCCTTACTGAACTGGCGGCGCTGGACCTGGTCACCGTCCTCGCGGACGGTGGTCGCGAAGCCGCCCAGGCGGAGATAGACAGATGCATCTCGCGGTACTAGGCGTAAACCATAAATCCGCTCCGGTAGAGCTCAGGGAGAAGGTATCCCTGGACGCCGAGCGCTGCCGCCTGATCTCCGAGCGCCTGCTGGACGAGAGCGTGATCACGGAGGTCATCCCCGTATCCACCTGCAACCGCACGGAGATCTACGTGGTCTCGTCCCGCCCCGAGGTGGGCAGGAAGGAAGTGATCACCAGCCTGGCGCAGGTGGCGGATGTGGAACTGAGGGCCCTGGAGGGCTGCGTCTATTTCCACGAGGGGGAAAAGACCGTCGATCATCTCTACCGCGTGGTCTCCAGCCTTGACTCCATGGTGGTGGGAGAGGCGCAGATACTGGGGCAGATCAAGGAGGCCTACCATTCTGCCCACAAGCAGGAGACCACCAGCATCATGCTCAACCGCCTCTTCCGCCACGCGCTGGAGGTGGGCAAACGTGTGCGCACGGATACGCGCATCGGCGAGAACCCGGTGTCGGTCTCCTCAGTCGCCGTCGAGATGGTCAAGAAGGTCTACGATGATCTGGAGGGGCGCACGGCCCTGCTGCTGGGGGCCGGCAAGATGAGCGAGCTGACGGCGACCCACCTGATCGCCAGCGGCATCACCAACGTGATCGTCTCCAACCGTACCTTCAGCCGCGCCCAGGAGATGGCGCAGAAGTTCGACGGACAGCCCGTCGCCTTCAACGACCTGCCCGATTACCTGCCCCTCTCGGACGTAGTTGTCTGTTCCACGGGGGCGCCTCACTATGTCATCAGGAAGGGCGAGGTGGAGCGGGCCCTGCACAAGCGGCACAACAAGCCCATCTTCTTCATCGACATCGCCGTGCCACGGGATATCGACCCGGGGGTCAACGATGTCTACAACGCGTTCCTCTATGACATCGACGATCTCAACGAGGTGGCGGCCGCCAACGCGGAGGAGCGGGAGAAGGAAGCGCGCAAGGCAGAGAAAATAATACAGCAGGAAGTGGGCAACTTCAGCCAGTGGGTTTCCAGCCTGGACGCAATTCCCACTATCACAGCATTGCGCGAGAAGGCGGAAGGCATCAAGGACAGCGAGCTGGAGAAGACGCTCAAGAAGCTCGACGGCCTGTCCGAGAAGGATGCCAACAGGGTGGAGGCCATGGCCACGGCCATCGTCAACAAGATACTGCATGCGCCGACGGTCGAACTCAAGAAAGCGGCCAACGAACGTGGCGGCTACATGTACGTGGAATCCATGCGCAGGCTGTTCGGACTCAACGGAACCGGAAAGGGGAAGCACCGCAGAGATGAGCATCGGTCCGACGATTAAATACGTGGCCCTGGGCACCCGGGGCAGCGAACTTGCCATGTACCAGGCGCAGGCGGTGGCCTGGTTGCTGCAGAAGAGCCATGTTGAGCTCTCCGTGAAGGTGAAGAAGATCGTCACCTCCGGCGACAAGATCCAGGATGCGCCTCTGGCCCGCATCGGGGACGTGGGGCTTTTCGTCAAGGAGATCGAGAACGCTCTGCTTGAAGAGGATATCGACCTGGCGGTGCACAGCTGCAAGGACCTGCCGACGGACGTGCCCGGGGGCCTGGAGATCAGCGCCTACGGCCTCAGGGAGGATCCACGCGATGTCTTCATCGGTTCCGCGGCGAGCCTGGAGGAGATCCCCCGGGGCGGCAAGGTGGGCACCAGCAGCCTCCGGCGGCGCTCGCAGCTGCTTTCCCTGAGGCCAGACCTGGAGCTTGTGGACATCCGCGGCAACGTGGACACGCGCATCCGCAAGATCAGGGAGCTGGGACTGGACGGGACGCTGCTGGCGGCGGCGGGCGTCAAACGCCTCGAGCGCGAGGATGAGATCGCTTTTTATTTTTCCGTGGACGAGATGGTTCCCGCGGTTGGACAGGGGGTCATCGCCATCGAGACCAGAGCGGGGGATGCCGCCATCAGGAAGCTGGTCTCCGCTCATAATCATGATGACTCGGCGCACGCGGTGCGCGCCGAGCGTGCCCTGATGAAGCGCCTCGAAGGCGGCTGCCAGGTGCCCATCGGCGGGCACGCGACGGTGCACGGAAGCACCTTGTTGTTGCGCGCCTACCTCGGCTCCATCGACGGCAGCCGGTCAATCAGGGACCGCATCGAGGGTCCCCTGGAGGAGGCGGAGGAGCTCGGCCTCAGGCTGGCGGAGCAGATGCTGGAAGCCGGCGGCGAAGAGATACTGGCCGCTGTCCGCGAACAATAGCAAAAACCTTGAGGGACGTTGGTTCACAAACTTCAATAAGTCGTCCGGACATCGGAAAAGTTATTGAAGTTTGTGAACCAACGTCCCTCAAAAAGGCGGCCCGGGAGGGCCGCCTTTTTTATGCGTGGCTTTGAAATATGCTGTGTCGCCTGATTATGCCGGTGGCGGCGGAACCGTCACGCTGCACTGCCAGTTCGGGCACTCGAAGGTGATATCCTTCAAGTTCTCATGCTTGGTAAGAACCGGCTTGTTGTACGCCTGTTTCTTCATCCCCTGACCTCCCTCCGTGTGTTTCCGAGTCTGCTCCAGCCGTTTACAGTTCGCTGTAGCTGCCCTCCCGATGGCTGGAGGATAAAATCATAACACGACAGCTTGTGATTGACAAGACCCCGTTCCGTGCCATAAACCTGACGGGATTGGTCTGGTTTACGGACGCCGCCGGTCCGAGCAGGGAAGGCGAGTCGCCGCAGGCCTGCCAACGGGGCAGGATGAATCAGATATAATGAGCCGGGATGTCTCTGCGAAAAAAGATAATCATCAGCTTCTTCATCAGCGCTTTTATCGTCGGTTTCCTGGCAATATTCGTCTATGTCAATTTCATCAGCATCAGGAACGAGATGCGCTTCCTCGAGGTAACCGATTCCATCAGGAACCGGACTCTGGAGCTCCGCCGGCACGAGAAGAACTTCTTCCTGTTCGAGGAATCCGCCGACGAGGAGGCGGAGAACATCCGTGTGTACATCGGGCAGCTGCGCACGATTACCGAGGACGTACACGCCCGCGACCCACAGAAGGCCGATGAGCTGGGGGAGCTGATAACTACTTACGAACAGGATTTCAATGCCGTGGAGTCCGGCCTAACCGAGATGCAGGCGGAACTGGCGAAACTGAGCACAGAGTCGCCCGAGTTCGCAACGGCCGCGCCGCTCGTGGCGGTGACGGTCAGGGACAAGCCCGCCGCCGTCGCCGGTTTCCTCCAGGGGCAGGCGGGTCTTGCCGATGACCACTCACTGATTTTGAAGCTGAACCAGCTTGACGCAGGCATCATGCGGCTGAGGGGTACGGGCTAGCATTTGATCGTGATCGCCGACGACCTGGACCGGGACGCCCGCAACAACGCCGAGAGCGGCATCAGCTCCTCCCAGACCGCCATCCTTGTCTTTGTTCCCCTGTTCCTGCTGATCGGACTGAGCACGCTCCTCTATATCAGCTCCAGCGTAGTCAGGCGCCTGAAGACCCTGACAACCTCCGTCGAACAGATCGGTGAACATTTCGTGCCCTCGGAAGAGGTGATGCGCGAATCCGGCGGGCATATGGACGAGGTGGACGTGCTGGTTGAGAAGACGCGTATCGTCAACAACAAGCTGAACGACTGGGAGCAGGAGCTTCACGAGAAAAACGAGGAGCTCATCCGCTCCAAGAAACTGGCGGCCATCGGCACGCTGGCCTCGGGCGTCGCCCACGAGCTCAACAATCCCATCAACAACATCACCATCTCCGCCCAGGTGCTGCAGCGCAAGATCGCCGGCGACGCGCCGCCGGAGGTCACGCAGATCGTCGACGAGATCATCGGCCAGACCCTGCGGGTGAAGGGTATTGTCAGCAACCTGCTTGAATTCGCCCGGGAACGCGAGCCCCAGCTCAGTACCGTGCAGTTGCCGGAGGTCGTGAGGAACGCCTACGAGCAGGTCATCAGGTCAACCGATACCATGGATGTCGAGTTCACGCTGGATACACGGGACGAGATCAGCATCCGCGCCGACGCCGGCCAGCTGGAGCGGGTATTCATCAACCTGTTCTCCAACGCGGTGGCGGTCATGGAAGGAAAGGGCAGGCTGACTGTTAAAATGGAGGAGGAGGACGGGTCGGTAGTCATCTGGGTCTCTGATACGGGCAAGGGCCTGTCCCGCGAGGACCAGGAAAAGATATTCGATCCCTTCTTCACCAGGAGGGAGAAGGGTACGGGATTGGGGCTGGCGATAGTGATGAACATCATCAGGCAGCACGGCGGCGGCATCACCGTCGTCAGCGAAAAAGGCATGGGCACGGTTTTCGAGATACATCTGCCGAAGGGAGCCGACTGACATGACTTTCCGGGTTCTCGTCGCCGAAGACGAGGAGATCGCCAGAAAACATATTCTGGACACGCTCGAGGCTGAGGGCTACGAGGTGGAGGGGGCCGACAACGGCCTGGACGCCCTCAGGGAGATCGAGGCCGATGAGTTCGACCTGTTGATAGCCGACATCAAGATGCCGAAGATGGACGGGCTGGAGTTATTGGAGCGTGTACGCCAGGTGTCACCCGGCACGAAGGTGATCGTGGTCACCGGCTACGGCAGCATCAACTCCGCCGTGACCGCCATGAAAGAGGGCGCCTATGACTACCTGCCCAAGCCCTTCGATCTCGACGAGCTGGTGCTCAAGATAAACAAGGCCCGGGAACGCAAGTCGCTGTAGAAGGAGAACAGGGCCCTGAAAGCCTACCTGGACCTGGGGAAGGACATCACCGTCATCGCCGAGAGCGCCAGCATGAAGAAGGTGCTGGAGACGATCCAGAGCATCCAGGAGTCAGACTGTACCGTGCTGCTCACGGGCGAGAGCGGCGTCGGCAAGAACCTGCTTTCCAAGGTCATCCATTATTCCAGCCTGCGCCGCGACCGGCCGTTCCTCTCCATCAACTGCGCCACCTTCACCGAGGATCTGCTGGCCAGTGAGCTC
>JAJRYJ010000066.1 GCA_024275795.1 Actinomycetes bacterium
CGGTCCATGGGATGGGGCGCTTCCATGTCGTCCTTGACGTCCTCGATAGCCGCCGCCTGGTCCGGTGTCTCCCGGTAGGGGAAGGACGCCTCCAGCTGCAGCTGCCATTCACCGTCCGGGCCGAAAGCGTGCCCCGGCAGGCTCTGCCTGGCGGCGTACAACTGCAGCAGCTCACCAGCCATCTCGCGGGCGGCGCTGCGGGCGCGCGAGCGCGCCAGGGCCCAGGCGCGTCCGCCCAGCTTGTTCAGCGGCGGCGCGCTCTCCTGGGTGCCGATGTAGCGCGCTACCTTGTCCATCTGTTCCTGGGGCACGAACAGGGCGTCACCGCCCTTGTAGCGCAACCTCAGGTAGTCGCGCGTGACCCCGGCGACGGTGCGCGTCTGCACCGCCTCGAAGACGCCGATGCCATGATCCTGGTGGACAACGAAGTCCCCGGGCGTCAGCTCGCGGAAGCCCGCGAGGCCCTTGCCGCCCATGAGCGCGTCCCGCTTTCTGGCAGCCCTCCCGGGCCTCAGCAGCGCCCGTTCCCCGAAGACAGCCAGCTTCAGCTCGCTGCTGACGAAGCCGGCAGGCGGCGGCGCCACTGTGAGCCACGCCCCCGGGTCCGCCGGCGCGGCGCCGGCGCCGGCCTCCAAGACCTCGGCGTGGCCCGCGAACACGTGCTCCGCCCTGCGGGCGGCCCCTTCGGAACTGAAATGCACGAAGACCCGGTAACCCTCGGCCACCAGCCTGTCCAGGCGCGCCTCCGCCTCCCGCGGGCGCCGGGAGACGAACCGGAAACCGGATGCGGGGAAGCGATGAGGCTGGTCCGCCGCCATGCTCTCAAGCGCCAGCGAAGCATGCTTGTCCAGCTGCAGCTCCAGCTCGGCGGGCTCAAGATAGAAGCGGGCGGGATCCTGCTCCTCGCCGGCGCCCGCCGCATCCTCCCAGAAAGAGGCCAGCGCCTCGCCGAAAAGCATGCGGTCGATGGTGACCAGCCGCAGCCGCGTGCTCCTTCTCCCGTGGCCGCTGCCGCCACCCACAAGCGCCTCGAGCAGGCCGCTGCCCCGTTGACCGTCATCCGCTTCCGCCCCGGACGGCTCACCGCGTTCCGCAGTGAAGATCACCGCCTGCCGTTCTTCACCGAGCGAACGCTGGGTAAAAGGGGAGAAACGCCGCAGCGACTCCAGCTCATCCCCCCAGAACTCGACCCTGAGGGGAGTCGCGTCTGTCGAGGGAAAACAATCGATGATGCCGCCGCGGACCGCGAACTGGCCCCTGTCCTCCACCTGGCCCACGCGCTCGTATCCCAGCGCTGCCAGCCTCTCCACCAGCGTGTCGAAATCGGGTCCGCTCCCGTGCTTCAAATTTGCGTGCTTGCCGCCCGCATGCCCCCGCACGCCGATGGCCAGCGGCTCGCCCCAGGTGGATGAACCCAGCCCCCGCTCCTGCAGGGTGACGGCGTCCGTGACTACGATGCAGGGAGGGGCCGCCGCCAGGGCGTGAACGGCGCGGTGCCGGCTGCCGGCAGCCTGGATGGATGGCAACAGCCCGCTGCCGTGGATAGCCCCCCTGGGCGGCAACAGCTGTACGGACAGCCCTCTCGTGAAAGCGTACAGGTCCCCGGTGAGCCGTTCCGCGTCCGCGGCGCTCGGCGCCACCGACAGCAGTTTCCCCCGCGGCCAGGCGGCGTCCCGGAGCGATGCAAGCAGATAGGCCTGGAAAACCGATGGGGCATAGGCGCGAACCGTACCTTTTCGGAGCGCGGCTACGAGCTGCTTCAGGGGTTTGCTGTCTGTCAGGTAAGTGGTGATCACGGCTCAACTGTTGTTACCGCGGCCGGCCCCGGCCCTGTTCCTATTCTTCCCCGATTTCCCTGCGGTTGAAGCGGTTCATGGCCGCCTCGATGCCGTCGCGGATAAAAGTGTCGACACAGTCTACGGCCGTGTCCAGGACCGTATCCAGCAGATCGCCGGGCGCCGTGAGCGGCGACAGCACCCATTCACTCGCTTCTTCCTCGAAGCCGTCGGGCCTGCCGATGCCGATGCGCACCCGGTTGAAATCGCCGCCGCCGAGCAGGGCGGCGATGCTCTCAAGGCCCTTGTGGCCGCCGCTGCCGCCGCCGGCGCGGGCGCGCACGGTGCCGAAGGGGAAGTCCATGTCGTCGTGGATGACGATGATGTCCCCGGGGGGGATGTGCTTGCGCTCGCTGGCCTCGCGCACGGCGGCGCCGGAGTTGTTCATGAAGGTCTGGGGCATCAGCACCGCCACCGGCCTGCCGGCGGCGCGGCCCTCGCACCAGCGGCCCTGGTAGCGCCGCCGGGGACGGCCCAGGCCGTGTCTCTCGATGAACCGCTCAGCCGCCATGAAGCCGGCGTTATGCCGGGTACCCGCGTATTCGCTACCCGGGTTTCCCAGCCCTACTACCAGGAACATGGTTTCAGCGGGCCGGCTACTCTTCCCCCTCACCGGATGCGGACTCGGACTCGCCCTCGCCGGCCTCTTCCGCCTCTTCGCCCTCTACGGCTTCGCCCTCTTCGCCCTCCTCCAGCTCTTCCTCGAGCTCTTCCTCGGTGGGCTCCTCCTTGAGGATGGTCGGCGGGATGATACTGGCTACGGCGCTTTCCTCGTCATCGAGTATCTCCACTTCCGCGGCCACCACCAGGTCGCTGACGCGGATGGAGTCGCCGATATCCATCTCGGAGACGTCATACTCGATGCTCTCGGGCATATCCGCCGGCAGGCAGCGCACCTGCACCTCGCGCAGGGTCTGGTCCATGACGCCGCCCTCGCGGACGCCGTAGGCGCTGCCGGTGAGTTCCAGCCTGATGGAGGCTTCGATGGGCTTGTCCATCTGGATCTCCATGAAATCGACGTGCAGCAGCCCGCGCCCCAGCGGATCGCTCTGGTAATCCTTGAGGATGGTGGGATAGGTCTCCTGCCTGCCTTCGATGGAGAGGTTGATGATGACGTTGCCGCGCTCGCGCCCGATGGCCTTCTTCAACAGGGACGACTCCACCTCCAGGGGCACGCTGTCCCTGCCGCCGCCATAGAACACGCCCGGTATCACGCCGGTTCTGCGCATGCGCCTGGCCTCGGCGCTGCCGAAGCCCTGGCGTTCCTTGACACTAAGCTCTACTTTCTTCATTGTTCACTCCCGGAGATCTAGAATAACTGGTCGTCGCCGTCGAACAGCCTGCTGACGGACTCGTCCCTGAATACGCTCTGTATGGTATCCGCCAACGCCGTGGCGATTGACAGAACCCTTATTTTGCTTGTCTTGACGTCAGGATTCAAGGGCAGGGTGTCCGTGACCACCACTTCCTTGACCGGACAGTCCCCCAGCCGGTCATACGCCGGGCCCGAAAGCACCGGGTGGGTGGCCGTGGCGTAGACCTCCCTGGCGCCCTCGCCCTCGATGAGCGCCCGGGCGCCCTCGGTGATGGTGCCCGCCGTGTCGATCATGTCGTCCACCATGATCACGACCCTGTCCCTGACGTGGCCGATGACCTCGGTGATCTCGGCCACGTTGTGCTGGGGGCGCGTCTTGGTGAGGATGGCCAGGTCCGCGCCCAGTTTATCAGCGAACTTCTTGGCCCGCTTGACGCCGCCCACGTCCGGGGAGACGATCACCAGTTCCTCCGGGGGAATCTGTAACATGCGGAAATGGCCCGTAAGTACGGACAGGGCCGTCATGTGGTCGACGGGTATGTCGAAGAAACCCTGCACCTGGCCCTGGTGCAGGTCCATGGTCAGCACCCGGTCGGCGCCCGCCCGCTCCAGCAGATCCGCCACCAGCTTGGCGCTGATGGGCTCGCGGCCGGCGCTCTTCTTGTCCTGGCGGCAGTAGCCCAGCCAGGGCATCACCGCCGTGATGCGGCGCGCCGACGCCAGCCTCGCGGCCTGTATCATTATCAGCAGTTCCATCAGGTTATCGTTCACCGGGGGGCTGGTGGACTGCACCAGGAAGATGTCGCTGCCCCGGATGTTCTCCTTGTAACGGACGTAGATCTCGCCGTTGCTGAAGGTCTTGAGCTCGATATCGCCGAGCACGATACCAAGGTTGTCGGCGATGCGCCGGCCCAGCTCCGGGTTGCTGCGGCCGCTGAAGAGCATCAGCCTCTTGCTGTTCTGGGTCAGGATGCTGCTTGGAGTCATGTCCTCTCCTCGAAAAACTTGTATGTGTTGACGGCAGGCACTTTCAGCTCCCCTTCTGTTTCTTCCTTGAGCCCAGCTTCTTGCGGGCGAAACCCTCGATATTGCGCTGTTCGGCCCGGGAGATACCCAGGTCGCCGGCGGGGATGTCGCCGGTGATCACGGAGCCGGCGCCGGTCATGCAGTCGTCTCCGGCCTCCACCGGCGCCACGAACACCGTATCGGCGCCCGTATGCACCCGGTCGCCGATGCGCGTGCGGTGCTTGTCGATGCCGTCATAGTTGGCGGTGATGTTTCCCGCTCCGATGTTCGTCTGCTCGCCTATCTCCGCGTCTCCGATATAGCTCAGGTGCGGCACCTTCGAGCCCTCTCCCACGCTGCTGTTCTTGATCTCCACGAAAGCTCCCGCCTTCGCCGCCGCCTGCAGGCGCGTCCCCGGCCTGATATAGGTGAACGGCCCCAGGTTGCAGCCAGCGCCGATCTCCGCTCCCGTCACGTGGGACGAGACAAGCCGCGCGCCGTCGTCCACCGTGGAGTCCACCAGCGTCGTCGAAGGGCCGATGACGCAGCCTTCCCCGACGGTGGTATCACCGGCCAGGGTCGTCATCGGCTCCAGCACCGTATCCCTGCCGATAGCGACGCCGGCGTCGACATATGTGCTCTCCGGGTCGGTTACCGTGACGCCGCCGAGCATGTGTTCCGCCAGTATGCGCCGCCTCATGATGGCCGCGGCGCGGGCCAGGTCCAGGCGGGAGTTCACTCCCAGCACCACGGACTGGTCCTCCACCTTGTGAGCCATCACCATCTCCCCATGGGCGGCCAATATGCCGACCACGTCGGTAAGGTAGACCTCGCCCTGGGAATTGTCGCTGCTCACATCCGCAAGCGCCGTCCAGAGCGGCCCCGAATCAAAAACATATACTCCAGCGTTCACCTCGCGGAGCTGCAGCTCCTCCGCATCCGCGTCGCGGTGCTCGACGATGCCCGTGACGTGCCCGCGCCCGTCCCGGCGTACCCGCCCGTAACCGGAGGGGTCGTCCAGGTCCACGGACATCATGGTGCAGGCCGTGCCGCTCTCTGCATGAGTGTCCAGCACGCCAGCCAGCTCCCCGCCGGTGACCAGCGGCGTATCGCCGTACATCACCAGCACGTCGCCCTCGAACCCCTCAAGCGCCGCAGCGCAGGATCTCACGGCATCGCCCGTCCCCAGCTGCCGCTCCTGGATCACCACTTCCGCCTGCGGCGGCAGGTACTGGTGCACCTCCTCGGCGCCTGGGCCGAGGACGACCAGCAGCAGTTCCGGCTCAAGCGACGCCGCCGCCTCGCTGACCCAGGTGATCATCGGCCTGCCGCATAGCCGGTGCAGCACCTTGGGGGTATCGGACTTCATGCGCGTTCCCAGCCCCGCCGCCAGCAGGAGCACGGCCAGGGGGCGCCTCGTGTCTTCTGATGAGTCAGAATGCAAAATATTCCCTGAACATTTAGGCAAAAAAAGGGAGCGACTCCGCGCTCTTCCTGGGCACCTATTTGGCTGGGGCGGGAGGATTCGAACCTCCGTATCACGGGACCAAAACCCGCTGCCTTACCACTTGGCTACGCCCCAAGGGCAGCCAGCGAAGGCTTGAAAAGTATAGTGTAGCAGGGAAAAAAGTTCAAGCAGGCGGGCGGGCGCCGGCCCGGAAATCGTGCGGCCGGCCCCGCAGGGGCCGGCCGTCTTGCAAATACCGTCAGCGGCAGCGAAAAGCGCTGCCTTTCCATATATTGATCAACCCGGAAGGCCCGGCATCAGCGGCCAGTCGTCCCTGGCGCAGGCGCCGAGGACTTCCCCCGGGATCATCTCGTCGAGCAGCGGTTCGGGCCCCGATTCCACGGCGCCCGAGAGGGCGTTGAGCACGGAGCAGGTCGCCCGCCTGGCGTCACGCCAGGAGCGGTAGCGGCCCAGCTGCTGCACCCGCAGGACGAAGTGCAGCGACCCGGCGGCCGAGCCGTCGGCGCCGTCCAGATCGCGGGCGGGCATGGACATGCTTGCTACGGGAGAATATTGCCAGAGCTGGGAAGCATCGCCGGGAAGCACCTGACGCAGCTTGTCGGAAGCCCGGGGCGACATCCAGGCCTTGATGCTGCCGAAGACCGCGTTGGCGGCGCGGCTGGCCTCGCCGCTGCTCTCGTAGTGCCCCTGCTTCCTGACGAGTGTCAAGAAATTCCTGTCGTTCAAGGCGTTCCTTTCGCCGTGCCTCCGCTCCGAAGAGCGGGCGGCGGACAAAGTCAGCAGGGTAAGAGACCCGAACTGACCTTGCCCGCCAGGGTGGGGGTACCCAACTTTGAAAAACTGCCGGCTGCGCGTCCGCGCCGGATTACAAACTTGCTAGCCTGTACCCCGAAATCTTGTACTGCAACCCAGACCGATGTACGTATCCTACCCGACCGGCAGATTTATGGAATCGGGGAAAACGCCTATTGGCGAGGGAAAAAACCCCTATAAGAAAAAGTTACGCGGGTCAGAAATGCCGCTTAAGCCACAGGAAAACAACAGGATTTGGAGGAGATACGCCCCGAATTGCCGTCCTGCGGCCGTAACGCAGGCTATCTCAGGGGAGTCAGGGTCCAGGTCCGCTGATAGCGGACGGCGAGGGAGCCGGCTGCGGCCCGCGCCGCATCCGGGTCCCCGAACAGGCCGAAGACGGAGGGGCCGCTGCCGCTCATCAGCGAAGCCGCCGCTCCCAGGGAGAGCAGCTCGCTCTTGAGGGCGCCGATGACCGGAGCCATGCCGATGGCGGCGGGTTCCAGGTCGTTCACAAGCAGGGCCGCAAGCCGCTCCAGGTCCATATCCGGCCCGAGCTTGCGGCGCAGCGCACCTGCCGCCGCCTCCATGGGGTCGGCGCCCGCGGCATCCGTCGGACTCCCGGCGTCGCCGCCGCCCGCGCCTATGTCCCCCCGGTCCCCGGCGTTCCCGCCGCCCAGCCTGTCATACTCCCGGTAAACCCGGGCGGTTGACAGCTCCAGGTCGGGGGTCACCAGCACCAGGCTGTAGGACGGCAGGTTCCCGACGGGCTCCAGCTGCTCGCCGATGCCCACAGCCAGTCTCGGCCCCGGCGACAGGAAGAAGGGAACGTCGGCACCCAGTTCCAGGGCCAGGGCCGCCAGGCGTTCGTCAGTGATATCCGGCGCGAACATCCGCCGCAGAGCCATGAGGGCGGCGGCGGCGTCGGAGCTGCCCCCCGCCAGGCCGGCGGCTACGGGGATATGCTTCTCGAGCTCGACGCCCACCTCAATGGAGATGCCCGCCTCCCGCGCCAGCGCCGCCCGCGCCCGGCTGACGCTGTTCGTGTCCTCCGGCAGATCGGCGCCGCTTACGGACACCCCGGAAGCGCGCTCGTCGATGCGCAGCCTGTCGAACAGGTCCACCTTCTCCATCAGCGTGCAGACGGGGTGATAGCCGTCCGGGCGGCGGCTGCCCACGCGCAGGCAGAGGTTGATCTTGGCCGGCGCCCGGATTTCAGGCATCGCCATATCCATCTTCCAGCAGGCCCGCCAGCTCCAGATAGTGTCCCGGTGTCAACGCCTGGGGCCGGGTGTCGGCCGGCAGCTTAAGCGCCATCAGCGCCCGGACCGCCTGCTGCTTTCGTTCCCCATGGTCCAGCGCCGCCGGCCCGGACGGCAACAGCGAAGCGTCCGCCTCCGCCAGGCTGTTGATCAGCGTCTTGCGGCGGTGGCTGAAACAGGCCCGGGCAACGCCGCGCACGGCGTTGAACCGGTCCGGCGCCAGGGCGTCCTCGCGGCGGCGGAAAGCCAGCAGGCTCGAGCGCACCCGCGGCCGCGGGTAGAAGACATTGCCGGACACGGGCCTTGCCGAAACCTTCTCCGTCATCAGATGCACCATCACCGAGACGGCGCCGTAATCCGATGAGCCGGGGGCGGCGAAGAGGCGGTCGGCCACCTCTTTCTGCAGCATCAGGCACCAGAGGCCCAGGCCGGGCAGTTCCTCGAGGCTCTTCATCACCAGGGGGACCGCCACGCTGTAGGGAAGGTTGGAAACGAACTTGCCGGGCTGCGGCTCGAGGGCGGCCAGGTCTGATTTTAAGGCATCGCCCCGGCTCAGCCTGAAGTTGGCGGCGCCGGCGAACTCCTCGGCGAGCATGCGCGCCAGGCCGCCGTCCAGCTCGACTGAGTGCACCAGGCGGCAGCGTTGCAACAGGCGCTCCGTGAGCACCCCCAGCCCCGGCCCCACCTCGAGCACGACATCATCGGGACCGAGGGACGCGGTGCGCTCGATCACGTCGACGATGTTGGGGTCGATGAGGAAGTTCTGTCCCAGGGACCTGTCGGGGCTGACGCCGCTCCGGCGCAGCCGCTCCATCGGGGTCGGATGGCTGTTCATGGCCTGCCTCCGGCGGTATGCAGGGTCGGTCATTGCAGCCTGGGGCCGCTCAGGACACTTCCAGGTGCCTGATGGCGATCAGGCGGATGGTCTCGGCGCAATAGGCAGCCTGGTCGGCCACCTCCTCCAGGCGCTCGATGATCGCCTTGAGCTGGTGAAAGGTCTTGAAGTCCACGTCCATCTCGAAGAGGATGGCGTAGATCTTCACGTAATAGTCGTCCACCTCGCCCTCGATGCGGTCCACTTCCTCCGACTGGTCCATGGCCTCGCGCATGCTGGGCTGCATCTTCAGGATGACGTCCCTGAGCTTGCGCACGGCCTTTAGGTCCGTCTCCGACATCTCCTCCAGCAGCTGGTTCAGTTCGGGGGGGAGGTCGAAGCGGCGCATGGCGATGCGGTCGCCGGCGCCGGTGGCGTGGTTGGCGATATGGTCGAGCCCGTTGACCAGCCGCAGCAGGTCTACACGGCTGATGGGAAAGAAACCGGCGCTGTAGAGGTTGCCGAGGATATCACGGCGCATGTTGTCGCACTCGCTCTCCATGGCGTCCAGCTCTCCCGCCGCCTTGTCCATGGCCTCGTAGGCGTCGGCAACGTAGAACTTGACGACATCATGCAGCTTCTCGGTGATGGCGACCACCATGTCCACCATCTCCAGCACCTGGTCAAGCGTGCGCTCCTCGCTGGCCTTGCCCAGATCCTTCACCGTGCCCTCGACGCCGGCTCCCGCCATCGAGTCCTTGATCTTGTTCCACATTCCCATTAAACACCACCTACTTGATGAAAAGTGACAGGATATAGTACGAAACAGCTGCTGCCACGGCGCAGAACGGTAGTGTTACCACCCAGGCGAGCAGTATATCACGGAAGGTGCGCCAGCCTACAGAGCGCAGGCCGGAGGCCATGCCCGTGCCGGTGACGGACGACGTGACCACATGCGTGGTGGAGACCGGCAGCCCCAGCCTCGATGCGGTAAAGATTATCATCGCCGCGCCGGTCTCCGCCGAGAAGCCGTGTACCGGGTGCAGCTTGGTGATGCCCTCCCCCAGGGTGCGTATCAGGCGGAAGGACATCACGCTCAGGTAGGTGCCGATGGCCATGGCGCCGGCGCAGAGCAGTATCACCCAGATCGGCACGTGCAGCTCGTCCCAGCCGTAGCGGGCCGCCAGGAAGAGGGTGATGATGCCCATTACCTTGGTGGCGTCGTTGGAGCCGTGGGTGAAGGAGACGAAAGCCGATGAGAATATCTGCATCTTCCTGTAGAAACCGTCCGCCCTCTCGATATCGAGATTTATCGCTTTCAGTATCCGGCGTGACGCCAGCATCAGCAGACCGCCCACGGTCATTCCCAGGATGGGCGACAGCAATAGCGACGCCATCACCAGCACCACCTTGTGCCAGTTGACCCCCGCAGACCCGAGGGCGACCATGCCCGCGCCCAGCAGGCCGCCCACCAGCGCATGGGAGGAGCTTACGGGCAGGCCCCAGAGCCAGGTAAGCAGGTCCCAGAGGAAGGCGCCCAGCAAGGCGGCGATTACCAGCTTTGCCATCAGGTTGCCGCTGGCTTCGCTGAAGTCGATGACGCCGCCGATGGTCTGGGCCACCTTGATGCCCAGGAAGGGGCCGATGAAGTTGAAGCAGGCGGACATGAAGATGGCCGTGCGGGGCTTTAGCGCTTTGGTGTATATGACAGTGGAGACTGCGTTGCAGCCGTCATGAAAGCCGTTCATGAGGTCGAAGGCAACCGCGGTCACCACGACCAGCACCAGGAGAAGATCGCTGTCCACGCGCCCATTTTTTCATGGGCCCGGACGGTCTTCAACCCCGCGGAAGGACGACGCGGTGGTGACTTCGGGCCGGCGTCCTCTCAGGCGAAGAAATGCAACGCCAGCACCGTCAGGCCCAGAGCCCAGCAGTAATAGGCGAACACCCGCAGGCTGTGGTTGCGCACGAACCCCAGCAGGAACCTGACCGCCAGGAAACCGAAGAACGCCGCCGCCAGGAAGCCGGCGAGCAGCGCCGCCGCTCCCTCGCCGCCGGCGTCGAAGCCGTGGCGCAGGTTGAAGGCGGCCGCGCCCGCGATCACCGGGATGCTCAGCAGGAAGGAATAGCGGGCCGCGTCCTCGCGCTTCAGCCCGATGAACAGACCCATGGCGATGGTGGCTCCCGAGCGCGAGATGCCGGGGGCGATGGCCATGGCCTGCAGCAGGCCGATGTAGACCGCCTCCTTCGGTTTCATCTGGTCCATGCGCCGCCGACGCCTGCCCACGTCCTCGCTGACCTCGATCATCACGCCCGTGCCGATCAGCAGCAGGCCCGTGACCAGCAGGAAGCCCGCCACGGCGGTGGGGTTGAGGAAGAACTCCTCGAAGGTCTTCTCGAAGAGGATGCCGACGACTACCGCGGGCACCGTCCCCAGCGCCAGCAGGTAGGCAACGTGACGCTGGCTGCGGGCCTCGTCGCCGTCACGGAAAAAGGCCGTAGCGATCTCGCGCAGCTCCCGCCAGAAGTAGGCCACCACCGCCACGACGCTGCCCAGATGGAGCATCAGGTCGAAACTGGTGGAGGGGACGTCCCAGCCCAGCAGCTCGGGGACGAGCACCAGGTGGCCGGAGCTGCTGATGGGCAGGAACTCGGTGAGCCCCTGAACCATGCCCAGCACCAATGCCTCTATCAGGCTCAAATTCCACCCACCCCTGCGTCAGTCCTCTTCCGGGGACGGATCAACGCTGACGGCGCCGCCGCTCCCGCGGTTGCGGCGCCAGCGCCAGAGGAGCGCCAGCAATATAACGAAGGAGACGGCAACCACCACATAGGTGATGATATGCAGTTTCGGACGGATGACCTCTTCGTAGTTCTCGGCGAACTTCACTCCCAGGTAGGCCAGCGCCAGCGACCAGGGGATGGAACCCAGCAACGTATAGAAGGTGAAGCGCCCGAATTTCATGCGGCTGATGCCGGCGGGCAGGGAGATGAAGGTCCTGATAATCGGCAGCAGCCGCGCGAAGAAGACAGCCGCGTCCCCGTACTTGTTCCACCAGTGGTCGGCCATATCCAGCTTCTTGTGGGTGATCAGCACGTACTTGCCGTACTTCTCGAGCATGGGCCGCCCGCCGTACATGCCGGCCCCATAGGCGATCCATGAGCCGGCCAGGTTGCCCAGGGCCCCTGCCGCGGTGGCCTCCAGCAGGGTCATGTCGCCACGCGCCACCAGCGCCCCGGCGTAGAGCATTATCACCTCGCTGGGAATGGGGATACAGGCGCTCTCCAGCGCCATCAGGAAGAAGACGGCGAGGGTGCCATAAGCCCCGAAATAGTCGATGGTTCCCTTGATGAACTCCTCAAGGGGGGCGATCAGTTCCTGCAAGGTACCTCCGTGAGGACTACTGGATTCAGCATACATACTAACGCGTCCTATGTAAAACAGCCGCCTGCGGGACGCGCCCGTCGGCGGAACCCTCCCGCACGACACCTCTCCCCTGCGGCTCAACTCTGTGCATGCAGCAGGGGCGCGGCCCTCCCGGGCCGCGCCCCTGCGGGACTTGCTTCTATGCCGCCTGTTCTACGCCGGCGGCGGTGGAACCGTTACGCTGCACTGCCAGTTAGGGCACTCGAAGGTTATCTCCTTCAAGTTATCGTGCTTGACGAGTTCCGGCTTTGCATAGGGTTCCCGCGCTTCTGTTTTAACCATCATGCGGTTCCTCCTATGTTACGTCGTTTCCTCTGCCTGTCCGTCGTGCCTGTGAACAGGCTTGATACCTATCCGCCGTGCCTAGGGATAGGTGTAGCCAGTGCCGCACTGGTCCGTTGCCGCCGCGGCGTTGATCACGTGGAAGCCAGCACCGGCGAAGCCGCTCGGCAACTGGTACTGGACCGTGCCCAACGCCGAGCCGCCGCCACCAGTGATCGTGCCGTAACTCACCGGCATGGTCGTTAAGGTGGTGATCGGAGCGTAGGTCGAGCTGCTACCCGTCAGTCCCACGTTGGAGGCGTCGTTACTACCGTTGTTAACGATAGTCCAGTCGACCGACAGCACGCCGTTGGTGTAGTCGGCCATGGTGGCCCAGTAGGCCGCGGGGGCCTGCAGGGTCAGGGCCGGCTTGCTACCTGTGCAGGTCGTGGTGAAGCTGATCTCTGCAGCGGCAGTACAGTTGGCCTGGCCGTCGCAGGCGGTGACGATGGCGTAGTACGTGGTGCCAGGCGTCAGTCCGCTCAGGTTGGCCGTGCTGTTGGCGTTCAGGACCGTATCATTCAGCGTATTCGTATACGGACCGCCCGCAGTCGTGCCGTAGTCGACCTTGGTCGTGGCCGGCTCGTCCGTCGACAGCGAGATGCTGGCAGTGGTCTCACCTGCCGTCGCCGTCGGCGTCGCCAGGATAGTCGGCGCCGTGTTGTCGATCACGGTCGCCACCAGGCCGTAGCCCGCGCCGCCCGTGAACTTCTCGGGCAGGGTGCTGTCGTACTTGGCCAGACCCCACTTCGAGAAGGTGGCGTTGTAGCCGAGCATCTTCAGGCCGACAGCCACCATGCCCGCAGTGTGCTGCGTACGGCTGACGACTATCTTCTGCGTACCGCCGGGATTGATGTCGGTCAGGCCGGTGTTGAACACCGTATCGATCGGCACCTGGTAGTTGGGACCGCCGGTCCCGACGGTGCTGCCGATGGCTCCAGGCCTGATGTCAACGGCCTGGCGCGTGCCATAACCGGTTCCGTTACCCGGCAGGGTGCCGGAGCCGACTGTCGCCAGCGCGGTGTTGGCCGTGCAACGCACCAGCTCCGAGTCGGGCGTCACGCCCGTGCAGCTGGAGTTCGTTGCCGTCGCATACCCGGGCGATGCCGCGGGCGCCGCCAGCGCGTTCGTGTAAGTGTAACCCGCCGAGCCGGAATTCCAGCCCCAGCGGCCCCACTTGAGACCGAGCACCTTCGACGGTGTCGTAGAACCGTAGCCGCCCGCCTGGGCGATGGCGCCCATGGCGCCGGCCACTACGCTTTCCGTGTGGCCGGTCAGGCAATAAGTGACAATGTCGGTGCTGAAGCCGGCGGCTTCGTGGCTTGTCACCTTGCTGGCTATCAGGCTGGTGGTCGCAGCATCCGTGGCCGTTGTATTCCAGGTGGTCATTACTGACGTTGCCTGGATAAACGTGCCCCCATATCCGTTCAGTACGTCGACCAGAACGGGAGCGTTGGCCGCGTCGTCGCCTTCACCCAGGTACACACCGTCTCCGTTGGAGTCGGTGCGGCTCCTGAGAGTGGCGGCGTCGATGGTGAAGCCGGACTCGCCGTCCACCGTGTCAGCCGTGTACTGGCTGGTGATGAACGAATCCAGGTATCCCCTCACCCTGGTCCACTCGGACGCGCTCAGGGCGTTGGCCTCTTCCGTGGCGCTGCTCATTGCCATGTACACTCCCAGCGAGAGCAGCAGACCCAGGAATACGACCGCTACCTTGAAGTACGTTCTTGAGCTTATCTGCATATTGGTTTTCCCTCCCTTCATCCTCTATTTTTGTTCGCCTGCCCTCTTGCAGGCATGTATCCCAATTCGGTTCGGGCTTCCTCCGTCCCTCGCCGTTTATGGGTGACTCGGTGCTTGCGGGCCGCCCGTTCCACCGGTTGCGCGGCCACTATCTTTCGCGCGCGGCTGCAGTTTCAGGCAGCCACTATCTCGTCGACGGCGGCGGCAAGCTCGGCGCCGTCCAGACCCATATGCAGCCGCCAGCAGGCGGCCTTCTGCACCAGGCCCGCCAGGAGAGCGAAGTTCTCCTTGCTGGTCTGTGGGTCCATGAACAGGAATGCGTACAATATCAGTTCGGCCAGGGCCTCAGTCGGGTTCACCCGCTCGAAACGGGTCTTGCCGTCCTGGGCTATGACCGGGAATACCAGCAATTCCGCCTTCGATGACTCAACAATGGCGTTGGGGCCGATCTCGTTGAGGTTTACCCGCGCCCTCGGCTGCCAGCGGTCCTCGGTGAGGTTGCGCGCCAGGGCCAGGTTGGGAAAGAGGTCGACGGTCTCGGCGCAGACGTCCACTTCCTCGGGGAAGAAGAGCAGCTCCGCTCCCTCGCCGCCGCGCCTGACGAAGACCGTGTCGTCCCCCAGCAGCTTGTATCCGTGCCTCAGCAGGTGCAGCGACAGCGTCGATTTGCCGCAGTTGCTCCTGCCGGGGAAGAGGATGCCGCGGCCGTCGCGTTCGAGCCCCGCCGCGTGTACCGGGAAGATGCCCCTCACCTTGAGCATCTGCGCCCAGATGGGGAAGAAGAGCACGTGGGCGATGGACCATGAACAGGTGGTTATCTGCTCGTCGATGAAGGCGACCGCCAGTCCCGCCTCAGGATCGGCCGCGACCCAGCCGCCGCCGGGGACCTCCTGGTAGCGCAGCTGTCCTTCGCTGCGGTACCTGAGCACCTGCCAGTCGTAGAGCAGCTCGCCCTCGCCATCGTGGCCGCCCGGGTCGTAGCCGTTTCCGGGACCCGCGCTCAGCAGATAGAACTCGATATCCGGGTCGTCGGCGGGCTGGCCCCGGAACGACCTGAGAAAATCCTGGATGGAGAGCGCCAGCAGATGGTTGTCCGCATACACCCGCGTCACAAGACCGTGCACGCGATAAGTCGCGGTGTTGAGCCTCGATTTCCGGATGCGTTGCTGGATACCCCTACCGAGCCTGTTTTCCATTATTCCCCTGAACCCTAGTGTTTTTCCGTATACCCCTGTTGCTTCACGCGCAGTGCCGCGACTACTCTATGGTGCAGGCGGCACCTGAATCTCGATCTCGCCCCAGCCGCCGCCGGAGCTTCCACCGCCGTCACCACCGGTTCCATCTGTGCCACCGGTTCCATCTGTGCCGCCGGTTCC
>JAJRYJ010000067.1 GCA_024275795.1 Actinomycetes bacterium
ATTTCCACCGGCGACCTGCTGCCCGAGGCCCATGAGCGCGGCTGGCGCGACTACGGCGTGCCGCTCTCCTTCGCCGCCGGCTTCGCCATCATGCTGGCGGCGTCGCGCCTGCTGTAGGGGGAGGGGAGCCGGGGACGTGGTTTCCTTTGTTTCCTTTTGCCGCTTTCGCGGCCCGGTCTTCCGCCATTACTTGCAAAAGGAAACAAAGGAAACCACGTCCCCGGGCGGCCCGGTCGGTTCACAGCTTTTTCACAATTCGTTAACCATCCTGTAACCTGCCGGGCTCGCGAATCTGTTAGCGTGGTCCTGAAAAAGATCGCCGGCGGCGGATGGAGCGAGAGGTCCCGCAACAGGTGAAACAGGTCCAACATTTCAGAGGTCGTACCCTGCCGGCGGCGGCGCTGGTGGGGGTGCTGACAATACTGCTGCTCTCCACCGCCGCCTGCACCGCCGGCCAGTCCAGCCTCAGCCGGGGCGAGGGCTTCATCCAGGCCAAGGGCTCGGATACCATGGTCAACCTGGCCCAGATGTGGGCCGAGTCCTACATGCAAAGCAACCCGGAAGTGGTCGTCGCCGTCACCGGCGGCGGCTCCGGCACCGGCATCAGCGCCATGATAAACGGCACCGCCAGCATCGCCAACACGTCCAGGGCCATGAAACAGAAGGAACAGGAACAGGCTGCCGCCCAGGGCATCGACGTGGTGGAGAATATCGTCGCCCTCGACGGCATCGCCGTGGTCGTCCATCCCGACAATCCCGTGGAGGAACTCACACTCGACCAGCTGGCGGGCATCTTCGCCGGCGAGATCACCGACTGGGGCGACGTCGGCGGCACGCCCGGCCCCATTGTCATCCTCTCCCGCGAGAGCAATTCCGGCACCCATGTCTTCTTCAAGGAGCACGTACTCAACCGGGGTGACAGCAAGGGCGGGGTCGAGTACGCGCCGGAGGCGCTGCTGCTCCCCTCGTCCCAGGCGATTTTCGAGGAGGTGTCCCAGAATCCCAACGCCATCGGCTACGTGGGCATGGGTTACGTGCTCTCAGGCGTCAGGGCGCTGAAGGTGAGCAGGGGCGAGGGCCTGCCGGGGGGCTCGCCGAGCATCGAGACTGTGCAGGATGATTCCTATCCCATCTCCAGACCCCTCTATATCTATACGCGGACGGACTCGTCACAGGACGTGCTCGACTACCTGGACTGGATCAGGGGGCCCGAGGGCCAGGAGATCGTGCGCGAACTCGACTTCGTGCCGCTCAAACAGGAAGACACGACATGAGCGGCAGCAACAGTCCCGGCGAAAGGCTTGCCCGCTGGATCATCTTCGCCAGCGGCGTCCTCGCCATCGGCGTCATCGCCCTCATCTTCGTCTTCCTGCTCAGGGACTCCATATCCTTCCTGCAGACTTACTCCCTGGTGGACTTCCTCACGGGGCGCAACTGGTATCCCATCTCGGAGCCGCCGGTTTACGGGCTGCTGCCGATCATCCTGGGCTCGCTGCTGGTGACCGTCGTATCCATAGTCATCGCCGTGCCCCTGGGTGTGGGCACCGCCGTCTACCTGGCGGAGGTCGCGCCCGGCTGGCTCAGGGAACTGCTGAAGCCGCTGATCGAGGTGGTGGCCGCCATCCCCTCGGTGGTGCTCGGCTTCATCGGCCTGACGCTGCTGGCGCCCTTCCTGCAACAGGCGCTCGGGCTGGATACGGGCCTCACGGCCCTCACCGGCGGCATCGTGCTCGCATTCATGGCCCTGCCCACCATCATCACCATCGCCGAGGACGCCATCAGCAGCGTCCCCCGGGCGCACCGCCAAGGCTCCCTGGCCCTGGGGGCGACGCGCTGGCAGACCACCAGCCGCGTGGTGGTGCCGGCGGCCCTCTCGGGAATCTCCGCTGCCGTGATGCTGGGAATCGGCCGCGCCATCGGTGAGACCATGGTGGTGCTGATGGTCACCGGTAACGCCGCCGTGATGCCCACTTCCCTGGGCGCGGTGCTGGGGCCGGTGCGCACGCTCACGGGCACCATCGCCCAGGAGATGGGCGAGACGGTCTTCCGCAGCCAGCATTATTACGCCCTCTTCGCCGTCGGCCTGGTCCTCTTCATCATCACCTTCATCATCAACTGGATCGCCGATTTCGTCCTGCACCGCTTCCAGGAGAGCGAGTAGGCCGTGGCCTCGAGCAACCCATACCGCAGCCAGCGGCTGGCCCACGCCATCCTCGCCCTGTTCACCCTTACGGCGGTGAGTCCGGTGATCGCCATCATCGCTTACCTCATCTACAAGGGGGGCGGCGCCCTCAGCTGGGAGTTCCTCACGGCCATGCCCCGCAACGGCATGAAGGAGGGGGGCATCTACCCCGCCATCGTCGGCACCATATACCTGGTTATCGGCACCATAGTCTTTTCCGTACCCATCGGCACGCTGGCGGCCGTCTATCTGACCGAGTACGCCAAACAGGGCAGGCTCACGCGGGCCATCCGCCTGGCCATCGCCAACATGGCGGGAGTCCCCTCAATCGTCTACGGGCTGTTCGGGCTGGGACTGTTCGTGCTGCTGATGCAGATGGGCACCTCGCTGCTGGCCGGCTCGCTGACGCTGGGGCTGCTGGTGCTGCCGGTGGTCATCACGGCGGCGGAGGAGGCGCTGCTGGCGGTGCCCCAGTCATTCCGCCAGGCATCGCTGGCCCTGGGGGCGACGCGCTGGCAGACTATCCGCAAGGTGGTGCTCCCCAACGCCACCGCCGGCATCATCACCGGCACGGTGCTGGCGGTCGGCCGGGCCGCGGGCGAGACGGCGGCTATCATGTTCACGGTGGCGGCGTTCTTCCTCCCCAGCCTGCCCGATTCCCCCTTCAGCCAGGCCATGGCCCTGCCCTATCACCTGTACACGATCTCCACCCAGGTGCCGGGCATGCCGGAGGAGATGAAGTGGGGCACTGCCCTGGTGCTGCTGCTATTGGTATTATGTTTCTCACTGACCGCGGCTCTGATCCGCCTCAGGTTCCGCAGAAAGAGGAAGTGGTAATGGACGGTTCAAAGAAAGTGCAACTGAAGGATGTCAGTTTCTATTATGGCGATTTCAAGGCGCTGGAGGATGTGACCCTGAACTTCGAGGCCAACAGGGTCACAGCGCTCATCGGCCCTTCCGGCTGCGGCAAGTCCACGATTCTCCGGCTGATCAACCGCATGCACGAAGAGATGGGCCGCACCCGCGTCGAGGGCGAGATCATCATGGACGGCATGGACATCTACTCGCGCTCCGTCGACGTGGTGGAGCTCAGGTCCAGGGTGGGCGAGATCTTCCAGAAGCCCAACCCCTTCCCCAAATCCATCTTCGACAACGTGGCTTACGGGCCGCGGCTCAAGGGCATCAAGAAGAAGGAGGCGCTGGAGGGCATCGTCGAACGCTCCCTCAGGCAGGCGGCCCTCTGGAAGGAAGTCAAGGACAAGCTGGACAAGTCGGCCATGGACCTCTCCGGCGGCCAGCAGCAACGGCTCTGCATCGCCAGGACCCTGGCAGTGGAGCCGGAGGTCATCCTCATGGACGAGCCCTGCTCGGCCCTGGACCCGGTGGCGACGCAGCAGATAGAGGATACCATCGACGCCTTAAAGAATGATTACACCATCATCATCGTCACCCACAACATGCAGCAGGCGGCGCGCATCTCCGACTACACCGGCTTCATGCTGGTGCAGGAGACCGGGGAGCCGGGACGCCTGATGGAATATGGTCCCGCCGGCAAGATATTCACCATGCCGGACAAGAAGGAGACGGAAAACTATATCACCGGGAGGTTCGGTTAGACCATGGCCAGACAGGCATACCATGAAGGTCTGAAACTGCTCAACGAGGAGATACTGCGCATGGGCAGCCTGGTGATCGAGGCTGTCGACCTGTCCACCAAGGCGCTGCTGGAGGGCGACCGGTCCCTGGCCAACAGCGTTATCGCCGGGGACGACGACATCAACGAGCTCAACCTCTGGATAGAGGGCAAGTGCCTGGCGCTGCAGGCCCAGCAACAACCGGTAGCGAGGGATCTGCGGCTGCTGCACACCTGCCTGCTGGTGAGCCTGCACCTGGAGCGCATCGGCGACCTGGCCGTAAACATCGCCAAGATCTCCAAGCGTATCGAACGCACGGAGGCGTCCGAGCCCTATTACGAGCTGCTGCGTAAGATGTCCGCCCAGGCGCTGGAGGTGCTCAGGCAGGGAATCAAGGCCTTCGCCGATCGCGACGCCGAGCTGGCGCAGTCGCTGGAGAAGATCGACGAGCCCATCGACGAGATGTACAAGGAGATCCTCTCGCGGCTGCTGAACCCCCGGGAGAAGGAAGAGGCGGCCGAGGCCCACGAGTGGGCCACCCACATAGCCCTGGCCAGCCGCTACGTCGAACGCATGGCGGACCAGGTGGTGGACATGGGCGTGCGCGTCGCCTTCCTGGTCACCGGCAAGCTGGACAGCCAGTACTTCGACCGCCCCGAGCCTGACATTACCGAGCGCTTCGGGGAATGAACAGCGCCGCTACCATAGCGCTGGCGGTCTCCGTCCTGGCGGCGGTGGTGCTGCTGAGCATGGTGATCCGCTACCGGGCCGAGCGGCGCAAGCTGCTGGAGAGCCTGGACCCCAAGTCGGATGAGAGCCTGGAAGACGCGGCCAGGCGCGTCGCCGAACAGGCAGCCTTCTGCGACGAGATACCACGGCTGAAGTTCCGCCTGGACATGCTGCTTAAGGAATCGCCGCTGCCGATGATGATCGTCGATGGCGAGCGCACCATCATCAACTTGAGCCACTCCGCCGAGGACCAGCTGGACCAGCCGCGCCGCCGCCGCGGCCTGCTGGAGACGCTGGAGAGCCACGAGCTGGACGACGCCGCCCGCAAGGCCATGGAGACGCAGAAACCGGTAGAGACCACCATCCGCCTCTATGCTTCCGGCAGGCGTCCCTTCCACGTGTGGGTCTTCCCTTACGAGGCCCAGGGGGCCCCGGAGTGCATCATCTTCCTGCGCGATATCGCCGAGGCCGTCGACTACGGCGAGCTGCGCTCCCAGTTCGCCGCCACCGTCTCCCATGAGCTGCGCACGCCGCTGGCGGGCATCAAGGCCATGGTGGAGAGCCTGCAGGAACCGGAGCTGGACCCGGAAGACCGGCAGCGTTTCCTGGCGCGCGTCGACAACGAGAGCACGCGCCTGGCGCAGCTGATCGACGAGCTGCTGTTCCTCTCGACGCTGGAGTCCGGTCCCGAGCAGGACCTGCGGGGCGAGTGCCTGCTGATGCCGCTCTCGGAGGAGATCATGGAGGAGCTGAGGCCGCTGGCGGAGAGGTTCGAGGTGGCGCTGGAAAACCAGGTGCCCAGGGACATCCACCTGCCGCTGGAGGGACGCATGGCCACCACGGTGCTCACCAACCTGCTGGAGAACGCCATCAAGTACAGCGGCCACGGCTCCAGGGTGGAGCTGCTGGCGGAGAAGGGCTCCGACGGGGTCAGGGTTACGGTCAGGGACGACGGCATCGGCATCGACGCCGAACACCTTTCCCATATCTTCGAGCGCTTCTACCGGGTGGACAAGTCCCGCAGCAAGCACCTGGGCGGCACCGGCCTGGGGCTCTCCATCGTCAAGCACATCGTCGAGAGCAGCGGCGGCGAGGTGGAGGTCGAGAGCCGCGAGGGCTTCGGCACCAGCGTCAGCTTCACCCTTCCTCAGTAACCTCGAACCGGTAGCCGAAACCGTATTGCGTCTGGATGTATGAGTATCGGGGGGTCGCAGCCTCCAGCTTCTGCCTGGCCCGGCGCACGAACACGTCCACGGAGCGGTCCCCGTGCAGCATCTCGTAACCCCAGACGGCCCGGTAGATGTCCTCACGCGAGAGGGGCCTGGGGGCTTTGCGGGCCAGCAGGTGCAGGATAGCCAGCTCCTTGGGCGTGAAACCGACGGGCTCGCCGTCCACGTAGACCTCGCGGCGCTCCGGGTCGATGACCAGGGGGCCGGCCTGTATCACATCCATATGCGTCTGGCTGCGGTAGCCGGGACGCCGCAGGTTGGCCTTCACCCGGGCGATGAGCTCGGCCATGCTGAAGGGCTTGACCAGGTAGTCGTCGGCCCCCATCTCCAGCAGCTCCACCTTGTCGAAGTCGCTGGAGCGGGCGCTGCAGACGATGACCGGCAGGTCG
>JAJRYJ010000068.1 GCA_024275795.1 Actinomycetes bacterium
AAGTCCCTGACATCGCCCACAGAGGCCGACAGGGCGTCAAGGCTGCGCCCGTCCAGGAAGGCGGCGTACTGCTCAAGGTCGCGCCTGTATGATGAAATGGTGTTCTCCGCCAGGCCCCTCTCGAACCGGAGGTAGGCGAGGAACTCATCTGAAAGTTTTTCCATAGAGGCTTTTTCACCACGGGCAGGCCCGTGTCCTGCTAATATGGAACGATCCTGACCGTCCGCCGGCTCGGGTCTGCCTCGTGCCCGGCGCCCGTCAGAGGTTGAAGGGGATGATGCTCGACAGCGGGTAATGGGGCAGGCCGACCCCTTCGGCGACAGCCTGGTTGGCGATCTTTCCCTCCATGATATTCACACCGCGCGCCAGGGCGTCGTTGTCGCTGACGGCGCCGATCACCCCGTTGTCCGCCAGCTCGAGGATGTAGGGCAGGGTAGCGTTCGCAAGGGCGAAGGTGGCGGTCACCGGGACCGCCCCGGGGATGTTGCCTACGCAATAATGGATGACGTCCAGTTCCACGAAGGTGGGTTCACTGTGGGTGGTCATATGGGAGGTCTCGGCCACTCCCCCCTGGTCGATGGAGACGTCGACGATCACCGAGCGGGGCTTCATCTCGCTCACCAGGTCCCTGGTAAGCAGTTTCGGCGCCCGCGCCCCCGGCGTCAGCACGGCGCAGATCACCAGGTCGGCGCTCTCCACGTATTCCTCGATATACAGCGAGGTGGAGGCGACCGTGGTCAGGCGGCCGGAGACACAAGCCTGCAGCGCCCGCAGGTGATCCAGGTTCTTGTCGAGGACGATCACGTTGGCCAGCATGCCCGCGGCTATCTTGGCGGCGTTGGTGCCGACGATGCCGGCGCCCAGCACCACCACGTTGGCGGGAGGCACGCCGGCGACGCCGCCCAGCAGCACCCCGCGTCCCCCCATCATCTTCTCAAGGAAATAGGCGCCCACCTGGGCGCTCATGCGCCCCGCGATCTCGCTCATGGGCGACAGCAGCGGCAGCCGCCCGTCCGGCAGCTCCACGGTCTCGAAGGCCACGCAGGTGGCGCCGGTCTCCATCAGCTGCCGGGTCAGGTGCGGCTGGGGCGCAAGATGCAGGAAGGAGAAGAGGATCTGGTCAGGCCTGAGCATGGCCACCTCCTCCTGGGAGGGATCCTTGACCTTGATGATCATCTGAGATTCGCCGAACAGCTGATCGCAGGTATCGACGATGCGGGCGCCCTGGTCCGTGTAGGCCTCGTCGGGGATGCTGCTTCCCAGGCCCGCGCCCCCGTGCACCAGCACCTCGTGGCCCGCACCCACCAGTTCCCTGACCCCTGCGGGAGTCAGCGCCACACGGTATTCGTCGGGTTCGACTTCAGATGGTATGCCGATGATCATGGCTCACCCATTTCCCGTCCTGTAAAGGTTACAAGCATATTGTATAACTAAGCACGCCCGTCCGATAAGCGCCACGCCAGCAGTATTCCCGCCACGGACTTGGCGTCGCGTATCTCCCCCAGCCATTGATCAAGACCGCCCAGCGGCCTCACCTCGGCTTCGATGAATTCATCATGGTCCATCTCCGCTTCACACTGCCGGAGCTCCCGGGCCAGGAACAGGTGCAGGACCTCTTCACAGAAGCCGGGCGACGAATAGAGCGAGCCCAGGGGTTCCAGTTTGCCGGCCTCCAGTCCCAGCTCCTCCAACAGCTCCCTCCTGGCGCACCCGGCCGGTCCCTCGCCCGGCTCAAGCTTGCCCGCCGGCAGTTCCAGTAGCGTCTCGGAAGCGGCATCGCGGTACTGTATTACCAGGTGTACGCTGCCGTCATCACCTACGGGTACGACGACCGCGGCCCCGGGATGCTCGACTATCTCCCGTTCCGTTCGCCGCCCGTCCGGCAACTCCACCTGGTCCAGCCGCAGGTTGATGATGCGGCCCTCGTAGATCCGCCTGGATGACAGCTTCCTGTTCATTTACACCTGATCGTGACCGTCGGCGATATCCACGATGGCCAGCACCAGGTCCCGGGCCTGACCCAGCGATTCGACAGTGATGTACTCATCCGGAGTGTATACCTTTTCCATGCCCACTGAGAGGTTGACGGACTCCAGGCCCTTGCGGTTGAACTCGTTGACATCGCTGCCCCCTCCCGTGGAGGCCAGCACCGGCTCGATGCCGATGCTCCTGAGCGCCCGGGATGCCAGCTTCACCGGCAGGTTATCGGCGCTGAGATCAAAGGAATGGAACTCATCGACGACGCTGGTCTCCACATCGACTCCGGTTTCAGCGGCCGCCCGGTTGATGGCGTCGAGCATCTCCGAGACCTGCTGTTCGAGGCTTGAGCCATCGTGGCTGCGGCATTCGCCGGATATGCTGCAGCGGTCCGGCACCACGTTGACCGCCTCGCCGCCCTTGATGACGCCGATGTTGGCCGTTGTTTCCTCATCGATGCGCCCGAGACGCATGGCGGAGACCGCCCGGGAGGCGGCCAGCACCGCGCTGCGCCCCTCCTCCGGCGCCACGCCGGCATGGGCCGACTTGCCCTTGAAGGTGGCCCTGATGGTCTTCTGTGTCGGCGAGCGGACGATGACCTCACGCACGGGTCCCGTGCTGTCGAGGCAGAAGCCGCAACGCGCCTTCACGCCTTCCAGGGAAAATGCCTTTGCCCCCTTCAGGCCGTTCTCCTCGCTTACGGTCAGCATCAGCTCGATGCCGGAATGCCTGCGCCCGCTGTTGATCACCTGTCCGACGGCGTCGATGATGGCCGCCAGCGCCGCCTTGTCATCGGCGCCCAGCACGGCACGGCTGCCGCTGCGGATGATGGCGCCGTCCAGCACCGGTTCCGGCTGCGCATCGGGGGTTGTAAAGACAGTATCCGTATGAGCGGAGAAGAGCACGGGGATACCAGGACCCTCTCCGGGTACATGGCAGTAGAGATTGCCGGCGGCTGCCGGCCCCTCTCCCAGGGGCTCGTCCTCCCGCGTCTCCAGTCCCA
This sequence comes from Actinomycetes bacterium, assembly GCA_024275795.1. Classification (GTDB taxonomy): domain Bacteria; phylum Actinomycetota; class Thermoleophilia; order BMS3ABIN01; family BMS3ABIN01; genus JAJRYJ01. The sequence continues at coordinate 2,981 of JAJRYJ010000068.1, forward strand.
GGTCGGCGAGGTAGTGCGCCAGGAAGTCCACGACCTCCCGTTCGCTGCCGGAGGGACTGGGGATGCGCGCCAGGTCCAGGAAGAGCCGGACCAGCGGGTCGCCGCTGCCGCCGTCAGCCTGATTCATCGACGGCTTCCCTGGACGGGACCTCGTCTACCGGCGATGCCGCCTGCCCGGCTGAATCCCCTGCCGTCTGTTCCTCGCCCGAATACGCGCAGGCGGCGCCGACGAACTCCCTGAACAGCGGATGGGGCCTGGTGGGCCGCGACTTGAACTCCGGGTGGAACTGGGTCGCAAGGAACCAGGGGTGGTCCGGCAGTTCCACTATCTCCACCAGGCGCTTGTCCGGCGAAGTGCCGCTGATTCTCATGCCCGCCTCCACCAGCTTGGGCCTGAGAGAGTTGTTGACCTCGTAACGGTGGCGGTGCCGCTCCTGGATGTTCTTCTCGCCATATGCCTTGCCCGCCAGGCTCCTGCCCGTGAGCTTGCAGGGGTAGGAGCCCAGGCGCATGGTGCCGCCCATGGCCTCAACGTCCTGCTGATCCGGCAGCAGGTCGATCACCGGGTAGGGCGTGCCCTGGTCGAACTCGGAGCTGTTGGCGCCGGGCATGTTGGCCACATTGCGGGCGAACTCCACGGTGGCGCACTGCATACCCAGGCAGATGCCGAGGAACGGCACCTTCCGCTCGCGCGCATACTTGACCGCCTGGATCTTGCCCTCGATGCCACGGATGCCGAAACCTCCGGGGATGAGCACGCCGTCCACACCCTGCAGGTGCGATTCCACCAGCATCGGCGAGACCCCCTCCGAGTCGACCCAGACCACCTCCAGCTCGTAACCGTGATAGACGGCCGCATGCTTGAGCGCCTGGATGACGCTCATATAGGCGTCCCAGAGCTGCACATACTTGCCCACCAGCGCTATCTTCACCTTCCTGCTGCAGGAGTTGATGTTGTCCACCAGCTGCTCCCAGTCGCTCATGTCGGCCTCGTCGGTCTCCAGCCCCAGCTTGCGCATGGCCAGCTCATCCAGCCCCTCGTCCCTGAGCATTAACGGCACCATGTAGATGTCGGGGGCGTCGACGGCGGAGATCACCGCCTCCAGGTCGATGTCGCAGAGCAGGGCGATCTTCTCCTTGAGGTCCTTGCTGATATGGCGCTCGGAGCGGCAGACGATGATATCCGGCTGGATACCGATGCTGCGGATCTCCTTGACGCTGTGCTGCGTCGGCTTGGTCTTCTGCTCGCCGGTGACGCTGAGATAGGGTACCAGCGAGACGTGGATGTAAAGGGCGTTCTCACGGCCGACGTCGATGCGGAACTGCCTGATGGCCTCCAGGAACGGCAACGACTCGATGTCGCCCACGGTGCCGCCGATCTCCGTGATGACCACGTCGACGCCGCCTCCAAGCTCGGCGACGCGGTGGATGCGCGCCTTGATCTCGTTGGTGATATGGGTAATCAGCTGCACGGTCTTGCCCAGATAGTCGCCGCGCCGCTCCTTGTTGATGACGCTGAAGTAGACGGTGCCCGAGGTGATGTTGCTGTCACGGGTGAGGTTCTCATCGACGAAGCGTTCGTAATGGCCCAGGTCCAGGTCGGTCTCGGCGCCGTCCTCGGTGACGAACACCTCTCCGTGCTCGAAGGGGCTCATGGTCCCGGGGTCGACATTGATATAGGGGTCCAGCTTCTGCATCTGCACCTTGAGGCCGCGGCTCTTCAGCAGCCGCCCCAGCGATGCCGCCGTGATGCCCTTGCCCAGGGAAGATACAACTCCACCGGTCACGAAAATGTGTTTTGCCATCAGCCTGCCGCCTTTCCCCGTTTGCTTAGGATGAACATGAAAAAACCGGAGGCTCGGCTCCGGCAGGATTCCCCTCTATGCGGTTTTCTCCGCCTGCTGGCAATTAAGACTCTGCCCTCTTTGTCTCACGATTTCATCCGAGAGTATATCACCCAATCCAACGGCTGAAAAGTTCTCCAGAAAATATTTCTGCGGCCGCCTCAGCCTTCCTTCCCATCATCCTCGTCACCGAAACTGATGGCGTCCTCGGGGCAGTTCTCGATGGCGGCTTCGATGCAGGCCTCAAGCCCCTCCACGTCTTCGGCGATGACATGGGAGTGCTCGTCGCCCAGCTCGAAGACCTCGGGGCATATCTCCTCGCAGTTGCCGCAGGCGGAACACCTGTCAGTATTGATCGTCGGTGGCTTCATGTTTTCCAGTCCGTCCTTCCCGGCTGTCGCGGCCTGGCAGACCGCTGGCTCCTGCCGGCAATCATAGCACAGCCCCCGGCGGCCATGGCGCGTGAATCCGGTGGCATTTAAAACCGGTCCTGGCATGTCGGCAACGTCCGATATATTATACAGGTGAAAGAGTCCCCACTCTCCAGCCGGTGATGGTTCACGCGGCGACCCCCATGTGAGCTGCACTTCCTGTTATCCATGGAGGGTAGAACATGAAATCTTCAAGCAGAATCACGATCCTTGCCACGAGCCTGGTGATAGTCCTTCTGTTGTTGCTGCCGGCTTCGCCGGCCGCCGGCGCCGTCACCGCCGACGAACCTCTGACCGGCATCTCGGATGTTACACCGGCACAGCTCGAGGGTGAGCTGCGATCCGTGAACCCGGAGCACATCCATCCGGATATCGCCCGGCTTTACGTTACCTGGGGCTACCGCTTCGGCATCCGCGCCGACCTGGCCTTCGCCCAGATGCTGCACGAGACCAACTACCTGCGCTATGGCGGCGACGTGCAGCCATGGCAGAACAACTTCGCCGGCATCGGCGCCACAGGCGGCGGCAACCCGGGCAACTCTTTCGAGAGCGCCGAGGCAGGCGTGATCGCTCATTATGCCCATCTCGCCTGGTATGTCTATGCCGACCACCAGAATCCTTACTGCAGTCCGTCGTTTGACCCACGTCATTTCGGCAGCGGCCACCGCGATTCGGTGCGCAGCCTCAGGGACCTTGGCGGACAATGGGCCGTTCCCGGTGACGGATACGGAGACGCCCTCGCCTATTACGCGAACAGGTTCAGAAACTACACGCCACGGGGCCACTGGATGGGCAGCTTCAACGAGCTCTCCGGCATCCCCGAAAAAAATCTCTCCACCAGCCTGCTGTTTCCCTGGTACGACTCCATGCCCCAGAACGGCATGCAGAACAACTGGATACTCGTGGGCAATGCCGGAAGCGGCGAGGCCCGTGTCGCCATCTATATCGGCGGCCGCAGGATGCTGGACCCCGGTAACGGTAACGCCGATTTCTTCCAGATTCCCGAAGGCGGGCTGATTTCGCCCAGCTTCGGCGGCTTCATGGGCGGGCCGGTCCGAATCGAGAGCCTCACCGGCCAGCAGCTGTACGCAAGCCAGCGCGTGCTTTACCGAGACAGCTTCAACGAGGTCTCCGCGGTGCCTGCCGAACAGCTTTCCGCGAGTTACCTGTTCACCTGGTACGACTCCCTGCCCCAGAACGGCATGGCCGGGAACTGGATACTGGTTTCGAACCAGGGCGACCACCCGGCCGATGTCGAGGTCTGGGTCGGCGGCGTTCTCAGGGCGGAATACAAGGCTGCGCTGGGCAACGCCCTGGCGCCCGGCCAGATAGCCACGCCAAGTTTCCCCGGGGTTATCGGCGGCCCGGTGCTCGTGCGCTCCACCAACGGCCAGCCGCTGCTGGCCAGCCAGCGGGTGCTGTTCCGGGAGAGCTTCAACGAGGTGATGGGTTTTCCCGAGGAGCGCCTGTCGAGCGAATACCTCTTCACCTGGTACGACATGGAAAGGGGCGGCGGCATCGCGGGCAACTGGATACTGGCTGCAAACCACGGAAGCGCCGCCGCCGACGTGGATATCTTCATCGGCTCGCGCCTGGTGGCCCGCTACAGCAGCGCAACCGGCAATCCGATCCCTCCGGGCGGCATGATAGCGCCGCTGTTCCCGGAGCTCACCGATGGGCCGGTCAGGGTGGTGAGCACCAACGACCAGCCGCTGCAGGCCTCGCAGCGGATTATCTTCCGCGACAGTTTCGAGGAAGTGCAGGGCGTGCCGCCTTCCTCCACGTCGAGCAGCCTGCT
>JAJRYJ010000069.1 GCA_024275795.1 Actinomycetes bacterium
CCGCCTCCACCATCATAAAAGATGAACTTCACGGCCATCGACGTCGAGACTGCCAACACCAGCCTGGCCTCCATCTGCCAGATCGGCATCGCCAGGTATGAGAGCGGTCGCCTGTGCGAGGAATGGAAATCCTACGTCGACCCCCAGGAGCGCTTCAACGGCATCAATATCTCCATCCACGGCATCGACGAGGCCGTAGTCGAGGGCGCGCCGACGTTCCCGCAGCTGGCCGGCGCCCTTCACTCATATCTCCACGGGACCGTGGTTATCAGCCACACCTATTTCGACAGGACCGCCATCCACCAGGCGGCGCGGAAGTACGGCATCGACCCGCCCGAAAGCACCTGGCTGGACTCGGCGCGAATCGCGCGCCGGGCATGGAAGGACCGCGCCTTGCCGGGATACGGGTTGCGAGACGTGTGTAAAATGCTCGGCTACGAGTTCCGGCACCATGACGCCCTGGAGGACGCCAGGGCATCGGCATATATCGTGCTGGCGGCCATCAGTGAAGCGGGGCTGGGTGTGGAGGCGTGGTTCGGCCGAAGCCGGCAACCGCCACCGGCCGTTGACAGGAAATGACGGGTCGAAATCGCGAACTGCCCCGATGAATGACCGTTCCCGTGACTGACCCGGAAAAACCGAACAGCGGCTTCCGGCCCGCCTATCTCGCCCTGCTGGAAAGCGGCGAACTCGAGCGGCGGGCGCGGCAGACCCGCCGCCGCCTCGAGGGCTGCGACCTCTGCGCGGCCGGGCGGGCTCGGGGACCATCTTCTTCAGCCGCTGCAACCTGCGCTGCGTCTTCTGCCAGAATTGGGAGATAAGCCAGAAGGCCCCGGGGCGCTGGCCCTGCTGGACGGGGTGATCGACATCTACATGCCGGACATGAAGTTCGGCGATTCGCAGACGGCGCGACGCCTCGCGCGCGCCCGCAGCTACCCGGAGGCGAACCGGGCCGCTATGCGGGAGATGCACCGCCAGGTGGGCGACCTTGTGATGGATGAACACGGCCTCGCCCGCCGCGGCCTGCTGGTGCGCCACCTGGTGCTGCCGCAGGGCCTGGCGGGCACGGAAGCGGTGCTGCGCTTCCTCGCCGAAGAGATATCGACCGGCACTTACCTGAACATCATGGACCAGTACCGCCCCTGCAACCGCGCTTCCCGATACCCGCCCCTGGACCGTCCGCTCGCGCGCAAGGAATATGAGGAAGCGCTGGGGCTGGCGGACAAGCACGGCCTGCGCCGCCCCCTGGCCGCCGCCACCCTCACCGCCGCCCCGTTTACATCTCCCCGAAGCGGGAATCCTTGACTGGATGGTACTCCTTTAGCGGAGCCTGACTTGAAGATGTCGCGGATCACCCGGATACTTATCATCGTCACTACCCTGATCGTCGCTGTAGCGATCGGCATCGCCGACGTCACAACCGGCTACCTTCCGGAGATCACTATCTTCATTATCATCCCGGTTATCGTCGCCACTTACTACCTGGGCTTCCGGTTCGGTGTCCTCGTCGCCCTGGTCGCCGCCGCCACCGAACTTTCCGCCCACCTGCTGCTGGACACCAACGGACAGCATGCCGAAGTGGTCGGCAGCACCATCTCGCATACGTTCATCTATATTCTTACAGCCGCCCTGATTGCCAGGCTGGTGAAGCAGCTCGACATCATCACCGGGCTGGAAGAGCAGAGAAGCAGGGATCTCGATCTCGCCAAGGAAGTCCAGGGGTCGGTTTTCACCAAGCCGCCGGACAGCTTCGGGGAGCTGTCCATCGCCGGCAAGGTCGCCTTCGCCAGGGAGCTGGGAGGCGACTACTACTTCATCACCAGCCTCAAGGACAGGCTTTTCTTCTGCATTGCGGATATATCGGGGAAGAGCATCGCCGCGGCGCTGTTTGCCGCCCTGCTGAACCAGAGTGTCACCGAGGCGCTTGAACACACTTCCGACGCGACGACTCTGGTGGAAAGGGTGAACTCCCGCATCAACTCAGCTTTCCCCGAGGACATGTTCATTACCATGTTCTGCGCTTTCATATATGAAGACAGGATCGATTACGTTAACGCCGGGCACCCGCCGCCGCTGCTTTTCCTGAGGGGGGAAGGAAGCCCGAAGCTGCTTCAAAGCAGCCACGTCCTGCCCGTCGGCGTTGCTCCTGAGCTGAGGATTGAATCAACCACGGAGCCGCTCAGGCCCGGCGAGATACTGCTGGCGACGACCGACGGGATAACCGAAAGTTCCACGTTCATGGACAGGCCGGTTGAAAGGCTTGCGAAGTTGCTTGAGCGGAACGCCGACGCGGAAGCCCGGGAGATTGCGGGCCGCGTCTTCTCCGAGGCTGTGCCCGATGACAGCAAGAGCCCGCTTGACGACATCGTCGTGGTCTGTATCAAAAGGAGGCCCTGATGCCGGCGCAGGTTCCCTGCCACGGATATAGAATCTATCCCAAATAATCTATCCCAAAGAATGGCATCCGCCAGGGGGCGGATGGAATCCGGTAGCGTTATCATGGAACAGGAAAAGGGCCAGAAAACCACGCCGCCGGCGGTGAACCGGGCGCGCAAGCTGCTGATCATCGCCGACGACGCCATCCATATAGCGGTGGCAATGCTGCTGGTGGTGGCGGCCGCCATCATGCTGGGTTACGCAGTGCGGAACTTCGCCGATCTCAGCATCGCCTCCATCCTGCTGGTGGTCAACGACGCCCTGTTCGTGCTGATCATCGCCGAGGTGCTCTGGACCATCATCCGCTACCTGAGGCGCGAGAAGTTCTCCCTGGCGCCGTTCCTGTTCATCGGCATCATCTCCAGCCTCCGGCGTATCCTGGTGATCGACGCCCAGATGGCGGTGGGCGAGAGCGAGCACAGCTTCTACGAGAGCGTCACGGAGCTGGGGGTCCATGCGGGCATCATCTTCGTGCTGGTGGTGGCATACTACATAGTAAAGAAGGCGAGGAGCCTGGACAGGGAGGCGGATTGAAGGGACCGGACCGGCACCTGCAGTGTCCCAACGGCGACGGCCCCCTGCATGAGATAGTCACCACCGGACGCTATGGCGCCGAGCTGGTGCTGGACCAGTGCGGCAACTGCGGCGGTATCTGGTTCGACCAGTACGAGCTCTTCCGCGTCGATGAGGCCCAGGCACGGCAGGTGGAGGGCGTCAACGAGCAGACGTTCCGCACTCCCGGGGGAACAGCGAAGAATCCCCAATGCCCGGTCTGCCATGTTCCCCTTGAATTCTTCCATGACGTCAACATCCCCGATAATGTCCAGCTGCTGTCCTGCCCGCGGTGCAACGGCTTCTGGGCCAATCACGGCCAGCTGACGGGCTACGCGGAGTTCCGCGCCTCGCGGGGGCACAAGCGCCCCGACCCCGAGCTCGCGGAAGCCTACGAGCGCATGCTCAGGTCGGAAAGCAGGAAGGACTACTATAAAGGCATCGAGGATTTCGGCCGCAGCGTTGGCGGCCAGCGTGACTTCCTGACGGGCCTGCCTCTCGACGGCACGCCGTCGCAGCTGGCGCGTATCGATGAGGCGCAGGATATCTTCTACACCATGCTGGGGGTGGCGGCGCGCCTGCTGTTCTGGTGGTTCTGAAACCGCCGGTCCCGCGGGCCGGCGAGGCCGTCAATTTGCAAGCGCCCCCGTCATTCGCTAGCCTCTTTATGGATAAGTGTTGTTTTCAATGAATGGAGATACCATGTCAATAGTGCTGGAGAAGGCACAGGAGCTGGCGGACGCGATTGCCGGCAGCGATGAGCTGGTGGAGCTGCGCGACGCCGCCCAGAAGGTCGAAGTCGACGAGACGGCGACCAGCATGATCGGCAGGCTGCAGGAGAAGCAGGAAGTCATCCGGCGGGCTGCCAGCTCGGGCCTGGAACTTCCCGAGGAGCAGATATCGGAGCTCAAGGACCTGCAGACCAAGATCAGCGATATCCCCACAGTCCAGGATTTCAACGTCGCCCAGGGGAAGTTCAACAAGCTGATGGAGCAGGTCAACAGCATCATCGCCGGCGCCCTTTCCGACGGAGAGGAGCCCGCGCAGGGTGATGACTGCGGCGGCTGCGGTTGCGGTTGAGGAAAACAGGTTCCCGCGAGGCGACGATGACTACGATTGCGGCGGATACCCCGGGAAAGGTGGTGACCCTGATTGGCTGAAAGACCCGATATCGACCGCGAGGAATGCACCGGATGCGGCATCTGCGTCGACGAATGTCCCCAGGAATGCCTGGAGCTCGACTCCGAAGACATCGCCGTCCTCGCCCGGCCTGATGATTGTGACAGCTGCGCCACCTGTGAGGAGGCGTGCCCCACTGAAGCGATCACCATGAAGGAAGCATAAAGGCAGCCCCGACGTCTTTTCGAGGCACCCTTTTTCCAGAAGCAGGATTTCTGAAGCATGAAAAACTCCTCCGTTCCGGAGGAGTTTTTCATTGTCCGGCCCTGCGGCCGGGTAAACGCGAGGCCCCGCTGCATGAAGCGCGCGGGTCCGGCGTCAGCAGGAGGAACTGCACTTGCAGGTGCTGGACCTCCTTTTGCTTGCCTTCCGTATCTTCAACGGCGCCACCTCCCTCCTGGGAAGTCGATACTTAATACATTCAGTCCGGCTCAGTTGACCTGCTGGCCTTCCATGACCCCGTACCGGTAACACTGGCACAGGTCAGCGCCCCTGGCGTTGTTATACCCGCCGGCCCTGAATCTGCACCCTCCCC
>JAJRYJ010000070.1 GCA_024275795.1 Actinomycetes bacterium
ATGAACGGCCGCGAGGTATACAGGTTTGCCACGAGGGTCATCGAGACATCTGCGAGCAACATTCTGGACCGCTACGGGTTGGGGGTCGAGGACGTCGACCTGTTCGTACCCCATCAGGCCAACATCCGCATCATCGATGCCGCCGCGCGCAAGCTGGGCATCCCTGCGGAAAAGATCTGCACCAACCTTGAAGAATACGGCAACACGTCTTGCGCCTCCATCCCCCTCTGCCTGGATGAAGCCGAGGCATCGGGCAGGCTGGCGCGGGGCGACCTTGTGCTGATGATCGGCGTCGGCGGGGGCCTCTCCTGGGGTTCGTGCCTGGCCAGATGGTGAGAGGCCGCGCCCGGCGGGCGGCGGCATAACAAGTCAACGGGAGCAAGTGATGGGAAACAGAGTCTGCGAACTGTTTGATATCGACCACCCGATACTGCAGGGCGGCATGACCTGGGTGAGTGACGCCGGGCTGGCCGCGGCCGTGTCCAACGGGGGCGGCCTGGGCATCATCGGCGCCGGGGCGATGCCGCCGGAGGTGCTGCGGGAGGAGATCGCGAAAGCCCGGGAGCAGACCGAGCGCCCCTTCGGCGTCAACCTGATAATGATCAACCCGAATTTTAATGCACAGGTCGAGGTGCTGCTTGAGGCGAGGCCGCCGGTGGTGACGCTGGGGGCGGTCCAGAGCACCTCCGTCATCCCCGAGCTGAAAGGGCAGGGCATCAAGGTGGTGCCGGTGGTCGCCGCCGTGGCCATGGCCAGGCGCGCCGAGAAGCACGGCGCCGACGCCATCGTCGCCGAGGGTGAAGAGGCGGGAGGCCACATCGGGGGCACCACAACCATGGTGCTGACGCCGCTGGTTTCGCGGGCCGTCGATGTCCCCGTCATCGCCGCCGGCGGCATCGCTGACGGCGCGGGATTACTGGCGGCCTTCGTTCTCGGCGCCGAAGGTGTTCAGATGGGCACCCGTTTCGTCTGCGCGCGGGAGTGCAGCGTCCACGAGGACGTCAAGCGGAGGTTCATCAAGGCAGGGGACCGCGCCACCGTTGTCACCGCCAGGGCGGTCGGTTATCCCGTCCGCGCCATCAAGAACAAGCTTTCAGGCCTTTACGACGAGTGGGAGAAGGAATACCTGAAGGGCGAGTGTACAGCCGAGGATATCGAGAAGCTTGCCCTGGGAAAGCTGCGGGAGGCCATGTGCGAGGGCAATGTCAGGGACGGCTCGATGATGGCCGGACAGAGCGTGGCCATGGTGGACGAGGAGCAGCCGGCGGCGGAGATCATCGCCGGGATAATCGCCGAAGCCGAAGCTGCGGCGGCGGAGCTGCCCGATCGCCTGACGCTGAGGCGCTGAGCCATGGGGAGGACGGCGCTGGTATTCCCCGGCCAGGGTTCCCAGGCGGTTGGCATGGGCCGGGAATTAGCTTTACAGTACAGGGTTGCGGCTGATGTCTATGGCCGCGCCAGCGAGTTGCTGGCATGGGATGTGGCGGCCCTGTGTTTCGAGGGGCCGCAGGAGCGGCTGAACGGTACCGATGCCGCCCAGGTGGCGCTCTACGTCACCAGCCTGGCGGCGGCGGCCGTGCTGCGCTCCGAGGGGGCCGGCGGCGACCTGGTCAGCGGTCACAGCCTGGGCGAGTACAGCGCCCTGGCGGTCAGCGGGGCGCTCAGCGAGGACGAAGGCCTCAGGCTGGTGTCCGTGAGGGGACAGGCCATGCGGCTGGCGGCCTCGAACCGGCCGGGGGCGATGGCGGCCGTCATCGGCCTGGAGGACGGCGCGGTGGAGAGAATCTGTGACGAGGCCGGTGAGGTATGGCCCGTGAACTACAACAGCCCCGGCCAACTGGTCATCAGCGGCGAACTGGAGCCGGTGAGGAGGGCCATGCGGCTGGCTGAGCGTGGCGGCGCCAGGAAGGTGGTGCAGCTGCGGGTGAGCGGAGCCTTCCACAGCCCGTTGATGAGGGAGGCGGCGGGCAGGATGAAGGAGCGGCTTTCGCAGGTGGATTTCCACGAGCCCGCGCTGCCGTTCCTGTCGTCCATCAGCTGCGAGTACGAACAGGCGGCCGGACTTGCCGACCTGCTGGTAAGACAGATGGTATCGCCGGTGCGCTGGACGCGGGCGGTCGAACGGATGATTGCCGATGGTGTCGACCGCTTCATCGAACTGGGAAGCGGCAAGGTGCTTTCAGGGCTCATACGACGCATCGACAGGAGCGTTGAGACCATCAGCGTCAACGACCCCCGGAGCCTGGAGAGGGCGCTGGAGCGGGGCGGGTCGGGCTGAGGCAACCCTGAAGCAGGCGTTGGAGGAGGCATGACAGACAACAACACACTCGAGGGCCAGGTGGCGCTGGTTACGGGCGCCTCCCGGGGTATCGGCAGGGCAACGGCGACCGCCCTGGCGAACGCGGGCGCGTCCGTGGCGATCAATTATCGCAGCCAGCGCGAGGCCGCAGAAGAGCTTGCGGAAAGCCTGGGCGGCGCCGGGGCCGGCGTCGCGCTGGTGCAGGGCGACGTGGCCGACACCGCTCAGGTGGCGTCCATGGTCGAGGCGGCGGAAGCCGCTCTGGGGCCTGTTTCCATACTGGTGAACAACGCCGGCGTCACCCGTGACGGCCTGGTGATGCGCATGGATGCGGAAGACTTCGACGCGGTGCTGGCAACCAGCCTGCGGGGGGCGTTCCTCTGCAGCAGGGCGGTGGCCAGGGGGATGATGAAGGCCCGCAGCGGTTCGATCATCAATATCTCCAGCGTCATCGGCAGGCGGGGCAACGCCGGCCAGGCCAACTATGCAGCAGCCAAGGCCGGCCTGATAGGGTTCACCAAATCGCTCGCCCGCGAACTGGGTCCTCGGGGCGTGCGCGTAAACGCAGTGGCGCCGGGCTACGTGATAACGGACATGACGGAAGGGCTGACGGACGAGATGAAGCAGACCATCCTCGGCAACACCCCCCTGGGAAGGTTGGCGCAGCCGGAGGACGTGGCGGCGGTGATAGCCTTCCTGGCATCGCCGGCGGCATCCTACATTACGGGGGCGGTAATCCCCATAGACGGCGGGCTGGGAATATGAGCAGGCGGCGTGTCGCCATAACCGGCATCGGCGTCGTGTCTCCCCTGGGCATCGGCCTCGACAGCTTCTGGGGCGCACTGGCGAGCGGCGCCTCGGGCGTGGCGGCGATCACCCATTTCGATCCTTCGGAATTCAAGGTGCGTATAGCCGCCGAGGTCAAAGACTTCGATCCGACGGACTTCATTAAGAAGAAGAGCGCCCGGCGCATGGACCGCTTCGCCCAGTATTCGGTGGCGGCGGCGCGGATGGCCATGGAGGACGCGAGGCTGGATCCCTCGCGGGAGCCGGAGAACGTCGGCGCCTATATCTCCAGCGGCATCGGCGGCGTCGAGACCTTCGAGAAGGAGACCCGGGTGCTGCTGGAAAAGGGGCCGGGACGGGTCAGCCCCCTTTTCATCCCCATGGAGATAGTCAACATGGCCTCCGCGCAGGTCTCCATCCAGCTGGGGCTCAAAGGCCCCACCAGTACTATCTGTACCGCCTGTACGGCGGGCAACAACGCCATCGGTGAGGCGCTGGAGGTCATCCGGCGCGGCGCGGCCGACGTGATGTTCGCCGGCGGCAGCGAAGCCTCCGTGACGCCGGTGGGGATAGCGGCCTTCGCCTCCATGCGGGCACTTTCAACCCGCAACGAGGAGCCGGAGCGCGCCAGCAGACCCTTCGACCGCGACCGGGACGGATTTGTCATGGGCGAGGGCTCGGCGGTGCTGATACTCGAGGAACTGGGGCGGGCCAAAGCGCGCGGCGCCAGGGTCTACGCGGAGCTGTGCGGTTACGGCATGAGCTCCGACGCGCACCACATCAGCGCGCCCGACCCGACGGGAGAGGCGGCGGCACGGGCCATGAGCAACGCCATGGCCGATGCGGGCATCGAGCCGGCGGACGTGGATTATATCAACGCCCACGGAACCTCCACCCCCATCGGGGACGAGATCGAGACGCGGGTGATCAGGCTGGCTCTCGGCAGCCACGCGGACGCGGTCGCCGTCAGCTCCACCAAGTCCATGACCGGCCATTGCCTGGGCGCCGCCGGCGCCATCGAGGCGGCCGCCAGCATCATGGCACTGGACAAGGGGGTGGTCCCACCGACCATCAACCTGGAGAACCAGGATCCGGAATGCGACCTGGACTACGTCCCCGGAGCCGCCAGGGAGCAGCAGGTAAAGGTGGCTGCCTCCAACGCCTTCGGCTTCGGCGGACACAACGCCACGCTCGTATTCAGGTCCCTCTAGGGGAGCACGCAATGGCCCAGAGAATCTCCGTAGATATCAGCCGCAGGGGCGACAACGAGCCGGACGGGAGCTTCAACTGCCCGGCCTGCGGCCAGCGCCTGAACCCGGGCGAACTGGCAGAGAACCTCAAGGTATGCCCGCACTGCGAGCGCCACTTAAGCCTCACCGCCGGAGAGAGGATCGGCCTGCTGGCGGACGAGGGCTCCTGGAGCGAGCTCTCGGCAAGCCTCAGGTCCGCAGACCCCCTGGAGTTCTTCGACCTCAGGCCCTATTTCGAGCGCATCGAGGAGGCGGAGTACGATACGGGGCTGACGGAGGCGATGCTCGCGGGCACCGCCCGCATGCACAAGATGGAAGTGGTGCTGGTGGTGATGGATTTCCGCTTCATGGGCGGCAGTATGGGCAGCGTCGTCGGCGAACGTTTCTGGCGGGCCGTTGAGCATGCCATCGAGACACGCTTCCCGCTGGTGGCCGTCTGCGCTTCGGGCGGCGCCCGCATGCAGGAGGGGATGCTTTCGCTGCTGCAGATGGCCAAGACCGCCTGTGCCACGGAGCTGCTGTCAGAGGTGCCCGTGCCCTTCGTCTCGGTGCTGACCCACCCGACGACCGGCGGCGTGATGGCGAGCTTCGCCACCCTTGCCGACGTGATTATGGCCGAGCCGGGCGCGCTGCTGTGTTTCTCCGGGCCCCGCGTCATCGAGCAGACCGTCAAGGAGAAGCTGCCGGAAGGCTTCGGCCGCGCCGAATCGAACCTGGAGCACGGGCAGGTGGACATGATCGTCCCCAGGCACGAACTCAAGGACCGGCTGGTGCAGGTACTGGGAATGCTGGAAGGGGGTGTAGCCTGTGCCCTCCAACCCCTTTGGGAGGAAGAAGCGGGCCCTCCAGGAGGAGGAGGGGCGCTTGCGAAGGCGTTTGGCAGAATTAAGTCGTTTGCCAACCCTTCCCGGCGTCCACCTCAAGGATGAGATAACCAAGATCAGCCAGCGGCTGCGGGAGCTGGGCGGTGCCGGCGAGCGGCGCGGCAGGAGCGACGCCTGGGAGAAGGTGAAGCTGGCGCGCCATGCCGAACGCCCCTATACGCTTGATTATATCGAGCAGATGTTCCCGGGCTTCATCGAGCTGCGCGGAGACCGCTGCTTCGCGGATGACCCGGCGATCGTCGCCGGCCTGGCGGCATACCAGGGGCGGACCCTGATGGTCATCGGCCACCAGAAGGGCCGCGACCTCTCAAGCAGGACCTACCGTAACTTCGGCATGCCCCGCCCCGAGGGCTACCGCAAGGCCCAGCGCCTGATGCGGCTGGCGGATAAATTCGGTATCCCGGTGCTGACCCTGATCGACACCCCGGGCGCCTATCCCGGCGTCGCCGCCGAGGAGCGCGGGCAGGGGGGCGCCATCGCCCGGTCGCTGGTCACCATGGCCAGGCTGGGCGTGCCCACGGTCGCTATCATCATCGGCGAAGGCGGCAGCGGCGGCGCCCTGGCCCTTGCCCTGGCGGACCGCGTGATGATGCTGGAAAACTCGATCTATTCCGTGTCCTCGCCCGAGGCCTGCGCCTCGATTCTCTGGAAGGACGCGGCGGAGGCGGAACTGGCGGCGCGGGCGCTGATGCTCACATCGGACGATCTGGACGAGCTGCAGCTGGTGGACGCCGTTCTGCCCGAACCTCGGGGCGGAGCCCACAGGGACCACGCCGCCGCCGCCCGCATCGTCAAGGAGGCCCTGGAAGACAGCCTGCGCGAGCTGGAACTGATGCATCCCCAGGAGAGGCGCAGGGAGCGTTTCGAGAAATTCAGGAGGGTCGGGGTCTGGCGGGAGGACGGCCTGACGCTGTTCTAGGCCGGCGCGGGGTCAGGCGACCCGGGCCGCCTCTTCCGAATCATCGCCGCTGAAGTCACGCCGGGCGAAATAGCCGGCGATCTCCCCCACCACGATGGCGTCGCAGAAGCGGTTCAGCGCCATCACGGCGTCGAGCAGCTGCTTGTACTCCTGGGCGGATGCGGGCGTGATGTGGTTGGTCAGGGTATCGTTCAGCGCCCGGCGGAAGGAGACGGCCGTGGCGACGATATCCGTGAGGCTGAAGCCGACGGCGGCGCGCCGGTACGAGGAGTAGCGGGCGGCGTCGCGGGCCTGGTGCACGACCTCGGACAACTGATACTGTTCCGCCCCCAGGTAATCGACCGCCAGGCCCAGCAGCTTGTTGGCGAGGCCCCTGCCCATGGGGGTCAGCAGCATCTCCTCGTAATCCTCGGCGATCTCTCCGTGCAGGTCTCCCAGCCACCGCCTGATGACCTCTTCGTGGTTCTCTCTCAAAACGCTCGCAATCGTGAACGCATGCATGAACACCCCGTTCTTAGGTTTCAGGTTTTGTATCGGAACGCCCGAAGCATCCTTGAAGGCGGCTGAGGAGGGCCCCGGGGGCGCGATTATCAGCTGTCGTTGCCTGCCGAGGCGGCGCCGTTGGCGATCAGCGCCGCCGTGGCGCCGGCGCCGATGCCGTTGTCGATATTGACAACTACCAGCCCCGGGCTGCAGCACTGCAACATGGAGAGCAGGGCCGTGATGCCCTGGCCGCCCAGGCCATAGCCAGTGGATGTGGGAAGCCCGATCACCGGCACCTGCACCAGCCCCGCCACCACCGAAGGCAGGGCTCCCTCCATGCCCGCAGCCACCACCAGGACGGATACACCGGAATCGACCATCTCCACCAGCGGCTCGGCGAGCCGGTGCACGCCGGCCACACCAACGTCGTAAGCTCGCACCACGCGGCTGCCCATTTCCTCCGCCATCACCGCCGCCTGTTCGGCGACCGGGATGTCGGCGGTGCCGGCGGAGAGCAGGCCGACCACCCCCCCGGCCCCGGGCGCCTCGTGGCCGGATTTCCTGAGCACGGCGATGGGCGCCTCGTGGCCGGCGGCCCTGAAGCGGTCGCCGAAGCGATCCTTCAGCGCCGTGCGCTGGTCTCTGCCGAGGCTGCTGACGATGCAGCTGCCGGAGCGCTCCAGCATCTCACCGCATATGTGGATTAGCTGCTCGTCGGTCTTGCCCGGGGCGAACACGACCTCGGGGACGCCCTTGCGGGCGTGGCGGCCCGTATCGAGCCTGGCGAAATCGCCGACAGCGGCGACGCCTGCAAGCGAGAGGCGCGAGTGCGCCTCCTCGACGGAAAGCTCTCCGGCGGCCAGCTGCTCCAGTATGCGCAGGAAACTCAAGGCGCCGCCTCCCCCAGCAGCTTCAGGGCGTTGCCGCTCATCAGCGCACCATAATCGTCTTCGGAGAGCCCCAGCCCGCGCGTCTCGTCAAGGCACTGGTCCAGCCGCAACAGGGGGTAATCGCTGGCAAAGAGTATCTTGTCGCGTACCGGCAGGCCCATGGTGACCCGGAATATCTCCGGGTCATAAAGATAGGGGTTGGCGGCGCAATCGTAGTAGACGTTGGCAAGCCGCTCGCGCACGTCGGGCATCAGCTCGTAGAAGGCAAGGCCACCGCCCCAGTGGGCGTATACGAGCGTCAACTCCGGATAGCTGACGGCAAAGCTGTAGCCCTTCCGGGGGGAGGTCATGCCCTTGCCCGGATACTGGTGGCCCACAGGCTCGCTCAGGTGCACCAGCAGCGGCCAGCCCGCGTTGATGGCGAACTCAGCCAGGGGCCGCAGGCTGTCGGCGTCGTCCAGGTCGAAGCGCTGACCCATGGGCTTGAGCTCGCCCACGCCCGAGAGCCCCAGGCCCGCGCAGCGCTCCAGCTCGCCGACGGCCCCGGGGTGCAGCGGCGGCACGTTGGCGAAGCCCGCCAGGCGGTCGGGATAACGGGAGACGGCATCGGCGATATAGTCGTTGGTCTCGGCATAGAGGCCGAAGTCATCCCAGGCGAAGCCGCAGGCCACGGCGCGGTCGACGCCGCAACGGTCCATCTCCTCGATCAGCCCCTCGGCGCTGGCCATGCGGGCGTTGCGGTCCCCGTAGAGGCGCGAGAACCAGTCCTGGTCCTGGATATACTTGCTGCGGTTCTCGATGATCTCCGGGGGGAAGATATGTGTGTGGAAGTCGATGATCACGTAGCAAAGTATAAACCGTACCCGGCGGCTTCGCTACGCCCGCGACTCCCGGCCCGGACTAGACGCTCAGGCTCAGGCTCTTGTTCCCCTCGTAGATCTCGTAGGCCTCGTCCACGCTCATGTCCGCCAGGGTGATGGCGGAGATGGCGTCGCACATGCGGATGGCCTCATCCAGCGGTTTCTGGTGGATGTTGCGGCCGGTGGCGTTGCCCTGGGCGCCGCTGATATGGATCTGGTCGTGCAGGCGCTGCAGGAAGGCCTTGCTGTCGGTGGAAGAGCCGCCGGCGCAGACTACGCGGGTGCGGCCGGCCGCGGCCACGGCCTCCTTGAAGATCTCGCTGGACTCCTTGCCCTCCGCCTTGGGATAGTTGACCTTGACGAAGTCCGCGCCCAGCGTCAGCGCTACGCCGGTGGCCCCGGCTATCAGGTGCGGGTCCTTCTCGTCCGCCACCGACTTGCCCCGGGGGTATATCCAGAGGACCACCAGCATGCCGTTCTGGTGGGCGTCGTTGATCAGCCTGGCTGCCTGCTGCAGCATCCTCGGCTCATAGGTGCTGCCAAGATAGATGGTGTAGCCGACAGCGGGGATCTTCAGGCCCGAGTTCTGCTTGAGGGCGGCCACCTGCTCCACGCCCAGCCAGAGGTTGCTGAAGGGGTCCATGGTGTCCTTCTTCACCAGGTTGGTCTTGGAGTTGAGCTTGATCAGGTAGGCCACATCCGGATAGTCGGCGCCGTACATGGAGACCATGCCCATCTGGGTGGCGTAGACGCCGATGGTGCTGCCGGCGGCGATGCGGAACATGTGCTCCGGGTCGGCATCGTCTTCGGGGATGGTGCCCAGCTCGTTCTCGCCGACGAAATCGCTGTTCATGTGCTCCACCTTCTGGTCACCCGCGAACAGCATCAGCCTGCCGGTGGACTTGGTCATCAGCATGAAGTTATCGATGTACTCGTCACGCATGGACGGCGGCACGTCCTGCGGGACCGAAACGTTCTCCCTCTCGATCATGGCGCTTCTCCTTTCGGCCTTCATTGCCAGGTTGTTTTCAGGTTTTATATCTTATGGGTGGCAAGCGGGCTTTATCAACCCCGGGCGCATCACGACGGCCCGTTTTTATATAATATGGAGGTTCTGGAGCCGGCATGCCCGGACTCCCCCATCTCCGGAAGGCAGGTAGCGGCACAACATGGCATCAGTCACAGAGAAGGCCACAGAGGCCAGGCGCGCGGCGCACGAGCTGTCAGTGATGCCGGCGGAGGCCAAGAACGCCGCCCTGGAGGCGATGGCGGCGGCGCTGGCGGCCAACGTGGACGCCATCGAGGCGGCCAACGCCAAAGACCTGGATGCGGGCAGGGAAAAGGGCATCACCGGCGCCATGATGGACCGGCTGATGCTCAACCGCGAGCGGGTGGAGCTGATGGCCGGCAACCTCAGGCAGGCTGCCTCCCTGGATGACCCCGTGGGCACCGTCATCCGCGCCTGGACGGCACCCAACGGCATGCAGATGTCGCGGGTACGCACGCCCATCGGTGTCATCGGCATCGTCTACGAGGCCCGGCCCAATGTCACCACCGACACCGCCGGCCTCTGCGTCAAGGCGGGCAACGCCATCATCCTGCGCGGCGGCTCCGAGGCCATCCACTCCAACGGCGTGCTGGCGCGGCTGATGTCCGAGGCGGGCACGGCCGCCGGTCTGCCGCAGGGGGCCATCCAGTTCGTCGAGACCAAGGACCACGAGGCTGTCCAGGAGCTGCTGGGCCTGGCGGGACTCATCGACCTGATCATCGCCCGCGGCGGCCACCGGCTGATAGAAGCCGTCAGCGAGACCTCGAAGATACCGGTGATGAAACATTTCCGCGGCATGTGCCACATCTACGCCCATGCCGCCGCCGACACGTCCATGGCCGTGGACGTGATCGAGAACGCCAAGGCCAACCGGCCCAGCACCTGCAACTCGGTGGAGACCGTCCTGGTGGACCGGCCGCTGGCGGCGGAGCTGCTGCCGGCGCTGGCTGAGCGGCTGCGGGCGGCGGGCATCGAGGTGCGCGCCGACGCGGCGGCCCGGGAGGTCGTGCCCGCATGGGTGGCCGCCACTGAGGCGGACTGGGATACGGAACACCTGGATCTCATCCTGTCGCTGCGGGTCGTGGACGGATTCGACCAGGCCATCGAGCACATCCGCAGGCACCACTCCGGCCTGGCCGACGCCATCATCACCGAGGACGCCGAGGCCGCGGAACGCTTCCTGGCGCTGATCTACAGCGCCGCCACCTACTGGAACGCCTCAACGCGGCTGACGGACGGCCTGCCCTTCGGCATCGGCCCCGCCAGCGGCATCAACACGGACAAGGTCTACCCGCGCGGCCCCATGGGCATCGAGGAGATGACCGGCTCCCACTTCGTTATCAGGGGCTCGGGACAGGTCAGGGAGTAGCCTCCCCGGCGGCGAGGCAGCCATGGCTTCCAGCGGCGGCGACCCACTTAATATACTGGCCGTGGAGCCCTACTTCGGCGGCTCCCATCGCCACTTCCTCGAAGGGCTGGCTGACCACAGCCGCCACCGGCTGACCATACTCAGCCTGCCGGCGCGCTACTGGAAGTGGCGTATGCACGGCGGCGCCGTGACGCTGGCGGAGGAGGCGCTGGCGCTGGAAGGGGATTTCGACCTCATCTTCGCCAGCGAGATGCTCAACCTTCCCAACTTCCTCGCGGTGGCCCGGCGGCGCCTGGGCGCTACGCCGGTGGTGATGTACTTCCACGAGAATCAGGCCACCTACCCGATGCCGCCCTACGGGAAGCGCGACCTCACCTACGCCTACATCAACTGGGCCAGCCTGGCCGCGGCCGACGCCGCCTGGTTCAACTCGCAGTACCACATGGACGAGTTCTTCGAGGAGCTGCCGCGGCTGCTGAAGCATTTCCCCGACTACCAGAACCTGCACAGCATCGCCGCGGCGCGCGAGAAGAGCGCCGTGGTGGAGCCGGGCTGCGAGCTGGCGGCTCTGGACGGCCACGAGGCGGAGAAGGGCGAGGTGCCGCGCATCATCTGGAACCATCGCTGGGAATACGACAAGAACCCGGCGGCGTTCTTCGCGGCGCTCTCCGAGCTCAAGTGGTCCGGGGCCCGCTTCGAGCTGGTGCTGGCGGGCCAGAACTTCCGCAAGCAGCCGGAGGAGTTCCTCGAGGCCAGGACCGCCTTCGAGAACGAGCTGGTGCATTTCGGCTTCGTGCCCGATTTCGCCGGCTATGCCCGGCTCCTGTGGAGCAGCCACATCATGGTCTCCACCGCCGCCCACGAGTTCTTCGGCATGTCCTCGGTGGAGGCGATGAACTGCCGCTGCCACCCGCTGCTGCCGCGCAGGCTGAACTATCCGAACCTGGTGAGCGGGGACTTTCTTTATGAGAGCCACGAACAGCTGCTGGAACAGCTTGAGGCTCTGGTGGCGGACCCGGCGCTGCTCATGGGGGAGGCGGCGCGCAGGCAGGCGGCGCGCTTCGACTGGTCCCTGAGGGCCCCGGGGTTCGATGCCGCCTTTGAGGCTGTGGCCGGGCGGGGAAGCTGAATCAGGGGACGACGTCGATACGGCCCGTGTCGTCCTCGGCCTCGATCACGCCGATGCGGGCGGCGACGAGCGTGCCCGCCTCCTGCAGCAGGCGCTCCAGCTCATCGGCCCGGTCCGCGGGGCAGGAGATCAGCAGGCCGCCGGAGGTCTGGGCGTCCGCCAGCAGCAGGCGCTCGCTCTCGGGGATGCCGGGATCGAAGTTGACGAAGGCGCCCACGTGCCTGAGATTATTGCGGCTGCCGCCGGGTGCGATCTTCGGGTCCGCCTCCACCAGGTCCCGCGCTGCCTGAATCACGGGAACGGCCCGCGCATGGATGCGGGCGCCGACGCCGCTGCCGCGGGTCATCTCGCCCAGGTGCCCCAGCAGGCCGAAGCCGGTGACATCGGTGCAGGCGCTGGCACCCACCTTCATCATGGGTCCGGCGGCGTCGCGGTTGAGCCTGCTCATCACCTGGACAGCGCGGTCGATGGCCGCATCGGTGGCGACGCCGCGCTTGATGGCGGTGGAGATGATGCCGGTCCCCAGCGGTTTCGTAAGGAAGAGCACATCGCCGGGCCTGGCGGTCGAGTTGCGCTTGATGTCCTCTGGTCTGATGACGCCGGTCACCGTCAGTCCGTACTTGGGCTCCCTGTCATCCACCGTATGGCCGCCGATTATCTGGATGCCCGCCTCGGCCGCCTTGGAAGCCCCGCCCCGCATTATCATGACGAGGATGTCGTGGGAGAGCTCCTTGAGGTGGAAGCCGATGACGTTGAGCGCGAACAACGGTTTGCCGCCCATGGCGTAGACATCGCTGAGCGAATTGGCGACGGCGATCTCGCCGTACTGGAAGGGGTCGTCCACCACGGGCGTGAAGAAGTCGATGGTCTGGATCAGCGCCAGGTCATCCGATAAGCGGTAGACCGCCGCGTCATCCCCGGTGCTGATGCCCACCAGCACATCGGGGTCGGTGATCTGCGGCAGCTGGCTCAGCACTTCCTGCAAGTCCGACGGACTCGCCTTGCAGGCTCAGCCGGAGCCGTGAGCCAGTTCGGTCAGTCGCTTTTGCGCGTCCCCTGCCATGATCACCTCCCGGAGTAGTAAGCATGCATTCTATCACCTCGCTGTACCGATGGAACCGGGACCTACGTGGTTGCCAGGCCCCAGATGATGCGCAGCGCAGCTGCCGCTATCAGCAGGGCCAGGATATGCCTGAGGGTGGCCCTGCCGGTGGACTGGGACATGTATCCGCCCGCCTGGGCCCCCGCCACGGCCCCCACCACGAGGAACAGGGCCATGGCGTAATCGATCTGGCCCGCGAGGGCCTTGCCCAGGGTGCCGGCGATGCCCGCGAGGAAGACCACGCCCAGGGAGCTGCCGATGGTGGTGCGCGTCGGTATCCGCAGTATGTAGAGCATCACGGGGATGATGATGAAGGCGCCGGTCTGGCCCACCAGGCCGCCGATGAAGCCCAGGCAGAGGAATATGGCCGTCGTCAGCCCATGGTTGAAACTCACATCCGCCGCCCGTGGTTCGTCTTCGGGCTCCCGCTTGGGGATGAACATCAGCCCGGCGGCGATGATGGCCATGGCGGCGAAGATTCCCAGCAGCAGCTCCGCGGAGGCGCTCCCGGACAGCAGCGCCCCGGCAAAGGCGGAGAGCGCGACCGGCACCCCCGCCCAGAGCACCAGGGGCCTGCTGACGAAGCGGAAGCGCCGGTGCACCAGCACCCCCGAGCCGGTGGCGAACAGGCTCTGGACCACCGTCAGCCCGGCAACTGTTTTCATGTCCAGCTCTCCTACCCCCAGCCAGGACGGCACGTAGAGCAGCAGCGGCGCCATGATGATGCCGCCGCCGATACCGAGCCAGCCGGAGAAGAAGCCGCCCGCAAGGCCCAGCGCCAGCAGGGTGATGGCGAGCGGGAAGGTCATGTTCAGGGTTGCGGCGCCGGCCCGCCCTGTGCCGATGCCAGCCAGGTTATCCTGCAGGAGAGGGCCAGGGCCGAAGTGAAGGCCAGGGCCTCGGGAAGGGTGCGGCCCACGGCGTAGCTGCCATGGCCGCGCACCATCAGCGCCGGCCGTTCCTGCAGCAGTTGGGGAAGCCGCCGCTCGGCCCCGCCGGGCTCGACCACCGCTATCTCGCGCAGCAGCACGGATCCCTCCAGGTCCAGGGGGACGATCGTCTCGCCCGCCAGGGAGAGCGCGATGGCGTGGGCCGGGTGGGCGTGCACCACGGCGCCGGCGGGGGTGAGCTGGTAGATCAGCCGGTGCAGGCGCGTATCTCCGGAAGCTTCCGCGTCTCCGGGGGCCTCACCGCCGGTCCGGTCCGGATCTTCATCCAGTGGAAGCTCCACCAGGTCGCCCGGTTCGAGGCGGCCCAGCATGGCGAAATGGGCCGTGACCAGCAGCCGCCCCTGGTGACGGATGCTCAGGTTGCCGCCGTGTGATGATATCAGCCCCAGGGCTGCCAGATCCGCGCCCGTCTGCCTGAACTGCTCAAACACCGTTTTCTGCATTGACACCTCCACTCTCAAGCCCGGCCTCAGATACTCCTGCGGCCAGGAGCTCCACCGTATGGACGACCCGGGCGCGGGAGCCGGAGCGCTGGAGCGCGTCCGTAAGCTGCGCCCTGCATGAGGGGCAGCCGGTGGCGATGATGCCGGCGCCGGTGGTCGCGATTTCGGCGGCCCTGGCCATGCCGATCTTCAGCGCCAGGTCGTAATGATGCAGGCTGAAGAGACCGCCGCCGCCGCAGCAGTCGCCCCCGCCGGGAGCCTCGCTGTAATCTACCCCCGGGATGCTTCTGATAATCTCCGCCGGCGCCGACTTGATGCCCAGTCCCCAGCGCAGGTGGCAGGGGTTGTGGAAGGCAACCCGCGCACCAGCTGATGTTGCGGCTGAGCGGCCGCGGCCATCGCCTGTTGCCAGGGCCGGTATGCGCTCGAGCAGGCTGCCGCCGGACAGGTATTCGTGGATGTCGACCACGCTGTCGGCCAGGGCGCGGACGTCATCACGCTCCGCTCCCAGCAGCGCGGGCATGTCCTTGCGCAGGGCCAGTGTGCAGGAGGAGCAGACGGTGACGACGGCGTCGACTCGCGAATCGGAGAGCAGGCGCGTGAGCAGGCCGACATTGTCCTCGGCCAGTTCGCGGGCCGTGGCACGGTCCCCCAGCGAGAGGAAAGGCAGGCCGCAGCAGCGCCAGCCCCTGGGCGTGACCATCTCGATACCGGCGCGCGCCAGCAGGCGACCCAGCGCCAGGCCGGTCTCCGGGTAGAAGATGTTGGTGGCGCAGCCGGGATAGAAGACCACCCTGCCGACGTACTCCCCGGGTTCATGCCCCGGCGGTTTGACAACCTGCGGCAGGCTGTCCATCAACGTGGGGGCGCGCAGCTTCGGGAAGGTGCGCCGGGCGCCGTCGCGCCAGTAGGGCAGCAGCCCGAGCCGGGGAGAGCGCTCGTACAGGGATTGCTCAAGGGCCGCGGCGAGCCGGAGGCCGCGGGACGGCCGGCCCTCGCGGCCGCCCAGGGCGCGCCGCACGGCCATGCGGGCAGCGGCCCCCGAGCGGCTCGCCGCGGCCCGGTCGGCCCTGGCGGCGTCCAGCGCCGCCACGATGTCGAGGCCGCTGGGGCATACCGCCTCACAGGCGCGGCAGCCGATACATTTTGATATCCGCTCTGCAAAGGCTCGGGTCGGAGCCTGTTCTCCGTCAAGGACAGCCTCCAAGAGGCTCAGCCGCCCACGCGCCACCAGCGCCTCGCGACCCGTCGCCCTGTAAGTGGGGCAGACGGCGAGGCAGGCACCGCATTTCATGCAACGGTAGACCTGTTCACGGTATCGTTCAAGTGTTCTGTCGCCGGTCATGATCAGGCAACCCCAGGGGAGGCCCGGTTCAACCCCTGATGGCGGCGGCGGCAGCCTCCGGCGCAACGGTGTTGACCCAGACGCCGGCGCCCAGCTCCAGGCCGCCCGGGATGGTCAGGCGCGGCACCAGCTCCAGGTGCCAGTGATAGGGACGGGACTCGCCTTGCAGCGGATAGGTATGGATCCAGTAATTGAAAGGGGGGTCGTCCAGGCGCTCGCCGTAGCGGTTGAGCACCACGGTCATCAGCTCCGCCATCGATTCCAGGCAGTCGCAGCCATCGAAGCTCTGCTGGTGCCGCCTGGGAACGATCCACAGCTCATAGGGCAGGCGCGAGGCGAAAGGGGCGAAGGCGACGAAGTCGGCGTTGGCGTCAACAACCCGCTCCCCGGACCGCTCCTCTTCCTGCAGCAGGTCGCAGAGAACACAAGCCGCCTCGCCGGGGCGGGCGGAGGCGAACCCGTCCAGCTCGGTCTCGACGGCCGCCGGGATGAACGGCAGCGCGAAAAGCTGTGAGTGGGGATGTTCAAGGGAGGCGGCGCCGCCGGCGCCGTGATTGCGGATGATGTGCACGTACTTGATATCCCCCCGCCCGCGCAGGGCCGTGATGCGTTCGCGGTAGGTCTCAAGCATCGCCAGCACCTGTCCGGCGCCGGTTTCCCAGGGGGTGACCGCATGCTCCGGCGAGTCGACGATCACCTCGTGGAAGCCCGCCGCGGGCATCTGCTGCACCGGGGGGTCGCCGGAGCCGCCGGGTTCCGGCGGTATGTTAGCGAGGATGGGGAACTTGTTGGGGAAGACGCGGATGGTCCAGCCGGGACAGTCACAGCCCTCCCCCTGCCGGCAGGCGCTGATCTCCGGCGGCGTCTCCGACTCGCGCCCCTCGCAGAAAGGACAGCTGCCGCCCTGTCCCCCGCCCGCCCCGGCGCCGCCGGGAGCGTGCGGGCGCTTGCCCCGCCCCGCCGCAAGTATCACCCACTGGGAGGTGATGGGGTCGCGGCGCAGTTGGGGTTGCTGCGGCCCCTCAGTCATTGCCGCTGGACCAGGGCTCCAGTGTCCACAGGCCCGTGCCCTCGTCCAGGGCGATGTTATAGGAGCGGCCGTCATGGCAGTGCACCTGGAAGAAGGTCTTCCTGCCACGGGTCTTCTCCGACTCCTGCTGCCAGGTCTTCTTGATGGAAAGTACGGTCAGGCGCCGCCCGTCCAGCTCGAAGGAGCGCGGCTTCTCATCCGCCTTGTAACCGGAGTAGGAATGGACAGTGATCTGCTTGCCGGCGGCCTTGCCGCCCTCTTCGTCCCGGCCCTTTGCCGCTGTGCTTTTTTTCGCTTTATCAGTCATGGCCTCACCTTCCATTATATACCCGGATTACACTTATGGGGCCTGGCTGAGAAACCCTTCCCGGCGAGCAGGATCAGCGCTGCCGTCAGGCCGGCGGCGGCGCCGAACAGGAAGGGCGCCCGCGGCCCTGCCATGTCCCAGAGCAGGCCGGCGATCATGCTGGAGAAGAAGGCGACGATTCCGGTGACGGTCTGGTAGGCGCCCAGCGCCGTACCGCGGGCCTGCGCCGGCGAAAGGTCGGAGATGTAGGCCTTCCCCACACCCTCCGTCATCGCCATGTATACCCCGTAAAAGGCGAAAAGCGGCCAGACGGAGGCGCTGCCGCCGGCGAGGGCCAGCCCCAGGTACACCAGCGAGAAGAGCAGGAAGCCCGCTATCAGCAGGGAGCGGCGCCCGATGCGGTCCGACAGGGTCCCCGCCGGCATGGACAGGGCAGCGTAAGCGAGGTTGAAGACCACGTAGGCCAGCACTGCGGTGAAGGCGGTCATTCCCAGGTCACGGGCCCGCAGTATCAGGAAAGCGTCGCTGGAGTTGCCCAGGGCGAAGACGGATCCGGCCACAAGGAACAACTTGTAGCGGCGGCCGAACTGTGACAGGGAAAAACGCGCCGCGCCGGCCTCCGGAGCCCGCCGCCGCCGCTCGCGCACCAGGAAGAGGCTGAATACCCCGAGGACGGCGGGGACGCCGGCGAGCAGGAAGATTAGCCGGAACCGCTCGCCCAGGAACCCCACGGCCGCCAGCGCCAGCAGGGCGCCGAGAGCGGCCCCCGCCGTATCCATGGCCCGGTGGAACCCGAAGGCGCGGCCGCGGTCCTGCGGGTCCGTGGCGTCGGCGATGAGCGCGTCGCGGGGGGCCGTGCGGATACCCTTCCCCACCCGGTCGAGGAAGCGCAGCAGCAGCACCATCGGCCAGACGAACGCCAGCGCCATCAGCGGTTTCGCCACCGCGGAGACGCTGTAACCGCCGATCACCAGCGGCCTCCGGCGCGGCCGCCGGTCCGAGAGCCAGCCGGAGGCGACCTTGAGCAGACTGGCGGTGCTCTCGGCGACGCCCTCGATCAGGCCGACGACGGCGTATGGAGCCCCCAGGACCGAAGTCAGGAACAGGGGCACGAGCGGATAGATTATCTCGCTGGAAAGGTCGGTGAGGAAGCTGGTGACGCCGAGCACCAGCACATTGCGCCTGATGCCGCGCAGCAACATCAGCGCGGAGGTGTCCCGGCATGCTCGAGGATATGGATGAGCTGCCCCCTGGTCTTTTCCCCGCAGGGAAGCTTCTTCAGTTTGTCCACAGCCGCTTCGATGTCATATTCGACCCGCTTCAGCTCCACCCTGCCGTTCTCGAGCACGGCGTAGCTGGCCCGGGGGATGCCGTCCCGCGGCTGGCCGACGCTGCCGACGTTGACCAGCAGGCGCCCGCCGAACTCGCGGATGAAGGGCCTGTGGGAGTGGCCCGTGAGCACGATGTCGGCCTTGACCGCCTCCATCTCCTCCGCCAGCTCGGACGGTGGTGTATCCGGTGTCAGGTATTTGAACATGTGGTCGCTGGGGGCGGCGTGCACCGCCAGCACCGGACGCCCGCCCGACTCCAGCATCAGGCTGGTGGGCGCCTCGCCCAGGAAGCGCAGCTCCTCGTCGGAGAGCACCTGCCACATGTACTCCCGCGTCTCCACGGACAGGTGCCGGAAGGCCTCGCCGCAGGCGCAGTCCGCGTGGAAGGCCACGGCGTTGTCGTGGTTGCCGCGCACGCGCAGGACATCGCCGCCGCGGAAAAAATCGATGCAGGGCGAGGGCTCCGGGCCGTAGTCGACGATGTCGCCCAGGCAGATGACGGCGTCGTGGGGCTCGTCGATGGCGGCCAGGGCGTCCGGGTTGGCGTGGATGTCCGAGAGCACCAGATATCTCATGGTCTGTCAGTGGCGTAGTTGATGATCATCTGGTCCGTGAGCCACTCAACCGGGGCCCGGTCATCAGTGAGAATCGTGCCCCCGGGTTCCACGACCTCCAGGCCTGCCAGGGTCTTGAGCCCCAGGGCTGCCACACCCGGCGGCATCGCCGCCAGCCGCCCCTCCAGCCCCGCGGGGGAAGACGGGGCGCGGGTCGCCACCAGCATCTGGTTGAAGGAGCCGGCCGGGAAGGAGTAGACGCTGGGGAACACGGAGCGTATGGTGGCGGCGATGGCCTCGGCCAGGGCGTCGTCGCCCGGGACCTTGCCCACGTTTATCATCACGACGCCGTCTGCGGAGAGGTGGTCCCGGGTTTCCTGGAAGAACTCCTGCGTGGTCAGGTAGAAGGGGATATAGGGCTGGCGGTAGGCGTCCACGGCTATCAGGTCGTAAAGCTCGTCGCTGGTCCTGAGGAAGGGGCGGCCGTCCGTGACGTGGATTGTGATATTGGCCTCGTCCATGGCGAAGAATTCTCGCCCCACCCGGACGATATCCGGGTCGATCTCGACGCCGTCGATGCTGACGCCGGGATAGAAATAGGTCAGTTGCCTGGGGATGGTGCCGGCGGCGCTGCCGATATTGAGCACCTGCAGCGGCGGTTTGTCGGAGCTGAACCACGGGGCCAGCAGGAAATAGTCCCAGTAGGCGCCCTCGAGGACGCTGTCCGGATTGTAGGCGGAATGCACGGCCCAGCCCTCGTTGAGCTTGAGGTAGCGGGTGCCGCCCCTTTCCACCACCTGGATGTAATGGTAGGGCGACTCGGTCTCGTAGATGCTGTCATCGGCGGGCTTGATCGCCCCCTGGGGCAGCGCCAGCGCCGCCGCTATCAACAGCGGCGCCCCCGTGTAGAGGCGCGACCCGTTCTCGCGCAGCAGGCCCAGGGCCGAGACCAGCGCCAGCGCCGCCGCGAACAGCAGCATGGTGTTGCGGGTGCCCAGCCAGGGGATCAGCAGCAGCACCGGCAGGAAGGTTCCGAGGATGCTGCCCACGGTGGAGAGGGCGTACATGCCGCCGGCGACGTTGCCGGCGGTCTCGACGCGGGTCATGCGCAGGCGGATGGCGAAGGGCGAGACCATGCCCAGGATGGTCACCGGCAGCGAGAACAGCAGCACCGTGACGGCGAAGGAACCCAGGAAGGCCCCGGCGGAGATCTCGTCGAGGCCGCGCACGGCCAGCCCCATGATCGGCCGGGCGATGAAAGGCAGGACGGCTATCATGGCAGCCGCGGCCATGGTCAGCCCGAACAGCAGCCGCGCCTCGGGCCTGCGGTCCGCAAGCCGCCCGCCGAGGTAATAGCCGACGGTGAGGTAGATGAGGATCAGGCCTATAAGATTGGCCCAGATGAACAGGGAGTTGCCGAAGAAGGGGGCCAGCAGCCGTGAGGCGGACATCTCCGTCGCCATGATGGTCATGCCGCCGGTGAAGACGATCAGGTAGAGGAGGGCGCGCGACATCTCAGGGCTCCAGTTCCTTGCGGCGCTGCTCCGGCTCACAGCTCCGCCCGCCGCCGGGTCCGTAACCGGGGTCGCCGCCCGCCGGGGGGTAGTCTCCTCCCGGCGTGAAGACCCTGACGGTGCGCCTGGAGACGGCGCGTTCGAGGCGGCGCCTGATCCAGGCGCGCACGGGCCTGCGGACCGCCGGCACGAGCAGCAACATGCCGGCCGCATCGGTGATGTAACCCGGCGTCAGCAGCAGCAGCGACCCGGAGAGCACCAGGGCGCCGTCGATGAGGGAGTCGCCGGGAACCCGGCCCTCGCGCAGCTCCAGGCGCACGCGCGCCAGGGCCTGATAGCCCTGCTGCCTGGCAAGCGCCGCTCCGGCGATGCTGATCAGCAACAGGGTCAGCAGCGTGTAAAACAGGCCGATGCGGGAGCCAACCTCGATGATCACCATGAGCTCCAGGAGGGGGACGACGATGAATATGAGCAGCAGCTTGAAGAACACGGACCCATTATAGAACAGTTGGGCCCTCCCGGCGGAGGGCCCTGGTGCTCAGGCCGTACTCAGGAGTGAATGCCCGCCCTCAGACGTTGGGGGTGAATGCGTGGTCCGGCTCCCCGCCTCTTGCATCGGTGAAGGCCAGGTAGAAGAGCACGAGCAGATTGACGAGCGGCAGTATGGTGAAAGCTCCCCAGAGGGCCGGCCGGCCCAGCTGCTCGGCTATCCGCATCCAGACGATGATCCCCCAGATGAAGCCGACCAGCGGGATGAAGAAAAAGACCGCATACCACAGCGGCCGGTCGATCATGGCGCAAAGCAGAATCAGGTTCAGCACGGGGACGAATGCCAGCCAGGGGTTCTCCATGCCCAGCTTGGCCGCTATGCGGAAAACACAGAATGAGGCATAGGCATACACCAGAAGGTAGATCAGAACCGTTTCCATCAGAAATCCTCCTTTCATTAATCAAAGCCGACCTGGTTGAACATATACCAGCTATCGGAGCGAACAGGAAAAAACTGAGTATCAATAGCTGCTGTCCGGTCATGGTGATATGCTCGACGGGACTTTGACCGCCGGTGGAAGTAGAATACGTGGAGGTAGCTATGGATGCGGCCAGCCTACAGAAGAAGCTGAAGCAGATCGATGGGCGCGGGTACAAGGCCTACAGGCAGATTGCGGGCTCTTATGTCTTTCCCCGGTTCACCCTTTTCGTCGACTACGTCCAGGGAGACCCCTTCGCGGCCCCCTCGCGCCTGCGGGCCCGGGTAAGCCTGGCCGAAGCCGGCTTCTCCCGCAAGCTCCATGAAGGCAAGGTGAGGCGCGTCGCCATGGAGGATTTCCTTGCCCGCGCCTTCGGCAGGGCGGTCAGCCGCCGGGTCAAGGGCAGGCGCGGCACGGGCAAGTCCGGCCTGGTGGCGGTGGACAGCGGTGGGCAGGAGATACTCGAGCGCACGGCGGCCGTGGTTACCGGTGAATACGTCGAGGTGCGTTTCGCGGTGGGGCTGCCGGCGGCGGGCAGGCGCTGCCTGGGCGGTGAAGCCATGGCGGTCCTGGGGGAGGAGATACCGGCGGTCGTCAGCGATTCGCTGTTCGCGGCCGCCGCCGACCAGCGGCGGATGCAGGAGCACGTGGAGGCGGCCGAGGATCAGCAATGGCTTCGCCGGCGGCTGGCGGACATGGGGCTGGTAGCCTTCATTGCCGACGGGTCGCTGCTGCCGCGCGAGAGCGGTATCGCCGACGGCCCCCTCGAGGATGGCGACGTGGTCAGCTTCCAGGCCCCGGAGGAGCTGCGTGTCGATGTCGAGTTGCCCAATCACGGTCCCGTATCCGGCATGGGCCTGCCGGAGGGGGTCACGCTCATCGTCGGCGGCGGCTTCCACGGCAAGTCGACGCTGCTCAAGGCCCTGGAGCGCGGCGTGTACGACCATGTCCCGGGCGACGGCCGCGAGCTGGTGGTGACCCGGAGCGACGCGGTGAAGGTCAGGGCCGAGGACGGCCGCCGCGTCGAGAAGGTCGACATCAGCTCCTTTATCGACAACCTGCCCTTCGGGCGTGACACGCGGGCCTTCTCCACGGAGAACGCCAGCGGCAGCACCTCCCAGGCCGCCAATATCGTCGAAGCCATGGAGATGGGCTGCCGGCTGCTGCTCATCGACGAGGATACTTCGGCCACCAACTTCATGATCCGTGACGAGCTGATGCAGCAGCTGGTCGCCAGCGGGAAGGAGCCGATCACCCCCTTCATCGACCAGGTGCGTAACCTTCAGGAAGAGGCGGGCGTGTCCACCGTCCTGGTGATGGGCGGCTCCGGCGATTATTTCGAGGTGGCCGATACGGTCATCGCCATGGATAACTACCGTCCCAGGGTGGTCACCGGCCGCGCCCGCGAGATCGTCGCCGCAAGGAGGGACATGCGTGTCCGCGAAGGCGGGGACAGCTTCGGCCTTCCCACGCCGAGGGCGCCCCTGCCCGGAGGCATCGACCCCCGTCGCGGCCGCAAGGAGAAGGTCGGCGCCAGGAGGCTGAACGCGCTGGAGTTCGGCCGTCAGACGATCGACCTTTCCCAGGTGGAGCAGCTGGTGGATGTCAGCCAGACGCGGGCCATCGGCGAGAGTATCCGCCACGCCCTGCGCCGGGGCCGTATCGACGGCAGGCGGTCCATGAACAGCATAATCAGCGGGGTGCTGGAGGAGATAGCATCCTCGGGGCTGGACGTCATCTCGCCCTACACGGGTGACTCCAGGGCCGGCGGCAACGGCGCCGGCGACGGCCCGCATCCAGGTGATTTCGCTCTGCCCCGCGCCCACGAGATAGCCGCCGCCCTCAACAGGCTGCGCAGCCTCACCGTGGAGCAGCTGAAAGAGTGACCGGACGGGCCGGTGGGGACGGATGGGCGCCCGGCGGGATTTGGCGTCGGCGGCGAAAGCGGCTATCATCATGGTATGGTCGGCCGGGGGCGATAAGCCGGGAATAATGCGGCTGCGGCGGCCGGGAAATACATATCTATTTCAGGTAAAATAGTCTTGTATAAAAAGGGCCGTCTGTAGCGGTAGCAGACAGCTGCCTCGCCGGTCCACGAATACTAGGGGAAGAAATGGGAATCGCAGAAACCAAGGACTGGACACTGGAGCAGAAGGAAGAGAAGAGCCTCGAGGTCATCCGTGAGGCGATGGAGCGCTTCGACGGCAAGCTGGCCACGACGTTCACCGGGGGCAAGGACTCCCTGGTGGTCCTGCACCTGTTCAAGCGCGCCGGCGACGGCAAGGTGACGGTGCCGGTGCTCAACCTCGACACCACGGTAAAGCCGAAGGAGATCATCGCCTTCCGTGACCGCATGGCCAGGGAGTGGGATCTGGACCTGATCATTACCACCAACCACGAGGGCGTCAAGCAGGTGAAGATCGCCGAAGACCGCGAGCGCTGCTGCCACCTGCTGAAGACTGAGGCGATCAACATGGCGGTCGAGGAGCATGGCTGGAAGGCGCTGGTCTCCGGTGTGCGCTGGGACGAGCAGCCGGCCCGGGAAGACGAGGTCTACTTTTCCGAGAGGCCGGAGCACACGCGCGTGCAGCCGATCCTCCACTTCAGCGAACTGGACATCTGGGCCTACATCGAGAAATATGACCTGCCGTACTGCGAGCTCTACGATCAGGGCTATCGCAGCCTCGGCTGCGCCCCCTGCACCAGCAAGAGCACCAAACCCCGGGGCGAGGGCTACGAGCGCGAGGGCCGCTCCCAGGAGAAAGAGGAGATCATGGGGCAGCTGCGGGACCTGGGCTATTTCTAGATAATGGCAAAACCCTTTTTCTGGCTGATAATCGTCTGGTCGGTGATCTGCGCTTCGGGGCTGGCCATCTACCTGCTTCAGGCCTACAGGCCGGTGATCCCCGGGGACACGGGAGACTTCTTCGATATCAGCACCGCCGCCGGCTTCTGGCTCTTCGTCTGGGTGGTGCCTACGGCTATCCTCGCGATCGCCGGCCGCAGGAAGTGAGCGCTTGAGTTATTTCGAGGAACATAAGGTGGTGTCGACGGTGATCTCGATCACGATCGCCCTCGCCGCCGTCTCCCTGCTCTTCTACCTCTCATCCACGGCCAACGATACGGTCCCCCCCGCACCCGGCGATCAGTATACGGATACGGGACGGAGCGGGGATGGCGCCGGCGACGGAAACGGCGCCGCCGACGGCGGGAACGGTACGGACACGGACGATGCCACCGTGGCGGTGCAGGTGACGGAGCCAGGCGACATCCAGCAGGTGGATTTCAGCCAGATGCTGGCCCCGCAGATCGGGGAGGGCCAGGAGATCGAGGGCATCCTGCTGCTTGACGTGGACGGCAACGGCACCCAGGAGGCCCTGCTGCTGGTGCGCGGCGCCGGTGAGCGGCGGCCGCTGGACTGGTACCTCTACGGCCTCGACGGCGGCACTGCCCTGGAGCTCTACAGCCGTACCGGCGTCCCTCAGGGAGAGGTGAGGCTGGACGGTCCCAGGATAGCCGAGCAGGCTGCCGCCTACCAGCCGGGTGACGCGGACTGCTGCCCGTCGCAGGTGGCGACGACCTTCTATGTCTGGAAGGATGGAGGCCTGCAGGTCTCCAAGACCGAGGTATCCCCGGCGGGCGCCGGCAGCTGACCGGCAGAGGCCAGACGACCTCTTCCAGCCCCGCCGGCCGTTACCGCCCGCCCCCTGCCGCTATTCGTCCTTCAGCAGTTTCAGAGCGGCCAGCCTGTCCCTTAAGATGCGCTCGTGCCCCTGTTCCCAGCTGACCAGCTGCTCGAAGAATGTACGGGTCTCCGGGTCTTCGGCGATCTCGGCGCCCATGCGGTATTTTTCGGCCGCGCGCCTCTCGTCCTCGATCGCCTCTTCGATAAGTTGGATCATGTCCATGGTCTCACCTCCCTGCCGCGCAGGCTGTGCAAGCTATCCGCCGTCCCGGGCCGCGGACAACGACAGCAAAACGATTCCTGCCAGCGACGCGAATATCATCACCGCCGAGATCCACATGCCGGGATTCTTCCACGTCTTGTTCTTGATGGAGCGAGCCAGGAAATGGGTGCCGAGGGAAGCGCCGGCGGCGAGCCCCATCACCGGGATTATCCGCATCACCGCCGATATGTGCTCCGACTGTTCGATGCCCAGCAGGTGCTCCCAGGAGATGAGCACGTAATAGAAGATCAGCACGAACTCGATGAGACCGGCGGCTACCTGCAACGCCATACCCTCCTCCTGCAGCTTCACCATCTGGTCAAGCAGGCCCCTTGTCCGTGACTGTAACTGGGAACCCTCTTCCGCCCTGATGAGCTCGATGCGGGTCCTGACCACGCCGATGGCCGCCTCGGCGCTCTGGCGCGAATGGTCAAGGTCCCGGCTCACCACGCGGATGGCCTCGCGCTCGCTGCCGTACAACTCCAGATAGTGGTCGCCGATATCATCGATCGAATCCGGCTCCCGGGCCATCATCCTGCCCAGGGCCCTGCGCAGGGCCCCCAGGTCCTTTTCGAGGCGCTTGTCAGCCTGTCTCGCCATCAGCGAGTCGGTTGTCAGCAGACCGAACATGCGCGACAGCTCGGCGATCCTGTTCTCGAGCTCGGCCGTGTCAGGGTTGGCCGCATCCATTGTTACTACCTGCCGGTGCAGCAGCGCCCCCACCTGCTTGTCGATGCTGGTGTTCTCCTCCACGATGGTGTCCCGTTGCTCGCGGAAGAAAGCCACCGCCCGCCTGAGCTCCTTGAGCAGGGAGTCCAGCTCGGGAAAAACGGTGGACACAATTCTTTCAGGCGCTCCGGCGCGGAGCACGAAATAATCGACGGCGGAGTTCTCAATGCCCGGGTACTGTGTCAGCCGCGGGTTTCCGCCCCCGCAGAGCTCCGGCGCCAGGTCGCTGGCAAGCCGCCTGCACGCGGGAGCCGCCGCCGCTTCCGGCGATTCGCCGAGGCCGGGGAGCTCAAGGGTGGACGCGGGGGCCAGCCTGGCGCTGATGAGGTCGCAGGCCGCGTCCCCGTCCGCGTCTACCGTTTCCTGGGGGGCCACCAGCATGGTGGTCTCTCCGAACAGCGAGATGCCCTCGGCCATCGCCTGGCGCCGCTGGCCGTCGATGAAGCGCAGGAAATCGCGCCACTGCTGCTCACCGTCACCCGCACCTTTGAGCCTGACCACTTCGATTACCGCGAGGTTGCGCAACATCGCCAGGCAGAAATCCATGTCGCCGTCACCGACACATTGCATGATGGCGCAGCGTTCCGGCTCGGGTTCCTCGTCAAGGGCCAGCAGGGGCATGGCTGCGGCTCCGGCGGCATCGCCGGACGAACGGGCCGCCGCCGCCGGGCCCGCCAGTTGTGTCCAGAGCTTGCGCAGGCTCTCGCCGTCCTCCTTGAGAAGATAAAGGTAATGAGCAGCGATTATCTGCCGGCCCGGCTCCGGCAAGCGTCCTCCCCGGTTGAAGTGGCAAGTTCAGGTTTCCCCTGGGGATGCGGATGGCACAGGCTTCCCCAAAGGGCCTTGCATGGGAGATTATACTCGAATTGCGCCCGGTTCCGATACGGCTGGAGAGGCTCGCCCGGGCGCGAGCGGGTGCGAACGTTGACAGGAAAAGCAGTACGAGCATGAGCAACAGGGGGACCGCCGTCATGCATACGGCGGTGATGAAAATCCAGTCTGACAGGTTCATGCAGCCGTTCCTCCCTCATCGTGTCCGCCCAACCTAACATCTCCTCCGGACAGACAACCGCATCACAGGTGGAAACGGCTGGCGGGGTCAAATAGGATTGCGGCGACATGAGACCATCGATAACTTCCCTGGCCGAACTCATCATCCGCCGCCGCCGCATGGTCATAGCTGTCTGGCTGCTACTGCTCGCGGCAGGCGTCATCCTCGCCCCCAGGCTTACTGACGTCACCGCCGGCGGCGGCTTCGACCTGCCGGGAAGCGAGTCCTGGCGGGCCTCCAGCACGCTGCAGACCGAATTCGGCCAGGGATACGGCCACACGGTGCAGCTGCTCTTCCATAAGCCGGGCGGCGACGTGTCCGATCCCCGTTACCAGCAGGAGGTTGAGGGGCTGGTCGGCAGGCTGATGGAGATGCCCGGCGCCATGGAGAGTGTCACCTTCTACCAGACCCGCCTGCCGACGCTGGTGAGCCCGGATGGCTCTGCGACCTACGCCCTTGTGACCTTCTCTGGCGCCGAGGAGGAGATCCAGCGTCAGATACCGGAGATCAGGGAGATGGCCGGCTCCATCGAGGATATGGAGGTGTTCGTCATCGGCGGCCCCGCCTTCGACTACGACCTGGAACAGAGCAGCGAGGAGGACCTGCGGGTCGCCGAGGTCTACGGCCTGCCCATCGTCGCCGTGATCCTGGTGCTGGTTTTCGGCAGCCTGGTAGCGGCCGCCCTGCCAGTGGTTCTGGGCGGCATCAGCGTCAGCATGGCGCTGGCCAGTCTCTATCTGCTGGGGCACTGGCTTTCCATCTCCATCTTCGTGCTCAATCTGGTCACCATGCTGGGCCTGGGCCTGGGAATCGATTATTCGCTGTTCATCATCAGCCGCTCCCGCGAGGAGCTGGGGGACGGTGTGGGCACGCTCGATGCCGTGCGGGCCACCATCTCGACCGCCGGCCGGGCGGTTGTCTTTTCCGGCGCCGCGGTGGTGGTGGGCATGGCCATGCTGATGCTCTTCAATATCGTTTTCATGCGCTCCATGGGCCTCAGCGGCGTCCTGGTGGCGACATTCTCCGTGCTGGTGGCGGTGACCCTGCTGCCGGCGCTGCTGGCCATGCTGGGGCGGCGGATAAACGCCGCCAGGGTGATTCCCTCACGCATGCTCGAGGGCGGCGGCGGCCGCTTCTGGCACGGCTGGAGCAGGGCCGTGATGCGGCGGCCGCTACTCTTTCTGGTGGCCTCCATCTGCCTGCTGCTCGCGCTTGCCTGGCCCGTACAGGACATGCGGGCCGGCTCTCCGGGCGTCGCCGACCTCTCGGAGGAGAGCGGCTCACGCCGGGGAATCGAGTTGCTGGCGGATAAATGGAGCCCGGGCGTGGTCTCGCCCGTGTACATCGTCTTCGACACCGGGAAGATCTTCGGCGTGCTCGACGAGGATTTCAGCGCCGGCCTCCGGGAGCTGGACGGGCAGCTGGAGGCGGATCCGCGGGTGGAGAGGGTCGAGTCCTACACGGACATCCCCCTGGAACTGAGCGCGGAACAGATGAGGGACCCGGAGCAGTTGAGGGTCTACGCCGCCATACACCCGCAGGAGGCGGCGACGCTGGCCAGCCTGGTGAACATCGACGGCGGCGGCCGCAAGACCATCATGCGCGTGATACCCGAGGAGCCCGGCAGCCACGAGACCAAGGAACTGGTAAGGGAGATCAGGACCCGGACCCTCCCTGCGGTGGAAGGGCTGGCGGCGAGCGAGGCGGATGTGGGCGGTTCGGCGGCGGAGATAGTGGATTTCACCGATACGCTCGCCGGAGCTTTCACCTACCTGATGGCGGCGGTGCTGGCGATCACATACCTGGTGCTGCTGTTGCTGTTCCGCTCCGTGGTGCTGCCGCTGAAAGCCATATTCATGAACATGCTCTCGGTGGCCGCCGCCTACGGCGTGCTGGTGCTCGTATTCCAGGACGGGTGGGGAGAGAGCCTGCTCGACTTCGAGTCGCCGGGGGGCATACTGCCCTTCATCCCCGTGATACTCTTCTCGATCCTCTTCGGCCTCAGCATGGACTACGAGGTCTTCCTGCTCTCCCGCATCAAGGAGGAATATGACGCCTGCGGCGACAACGAGCATGCGGTTGCCGTGGGGCTGGAAAAGACCGGCAGGATCATCACCACCGCCGCCCTGATCATGATCGTCGTCTTCGGTTCCTTCGCCCTGACGCGTTCGGTCGTGATCAAGGAGCTGGGCGTGGGGCTGGCGGTTTCCATCCTGCTGGATGCCACGGTCGTCAGGATCATCCTGGTCCCCGCCACCATGAAGCTGCTGGGCGACTGGAACTGGTGGCTGCCGGGCTGGCTGGACCGTATCCTCCCCGACCTGAGCCTGAAACACTGAGGCGTCCGGCTTGGTTTCAGACGTTCTGCATATCATCGCTTTCGAGCCCCTCGGAACCACGGGCCTCGAACGGCTGGCGGACGCCCTGCAGGAGGCGCTGGGGCTGAAGCCGGCGCTCCCGGGCAGCCTGCCGGTCCCCGGCGCCTCCCTCGACCGCAGGCGTGCACAGTACCGCTCGCGGGGACTGCTGGCGGCGCTGGCGTCATGGCGCTCCTCCCGGGGCGAGGCGGGCCTGGTCCTGGGCGTGACCGACCGTGACATCTTCATCCCCGGCCTCAGTTTCATCTTCGGCGAGGCGGACCGGGAGAACGGCGTGGCTGTGGTCTCTACGGCGCGCCTCGCCGCCGAGGGAGAGGAAGAGGGGCAGCTTGAGGAGGAACGTCTTCTGAAGGAGGCCGTGCACGAACTCGGTCACCTGCAGGGGCTGGACCACTGCCGCGACAGCGCCTGCATCATGTTCTATTCCAATTCAATCGGGCACACGGATGCCAAGGGGCCGGGCTTCTGCAGCAGCTGTGAGGGGGAGCGCCGGCCTGATAGGGTGGGTCCCTGACCGGGGGCCCGGCTATTCCCCGAAGATCTCGCTGTAGCGGAAGAGCGTCTCGAAGGGAAGCCCGCCCTCCTGCTCGATGGCCTCGGCGCCGCCCTCTTCCCGGTCCACCAGCGCGTAGGCGGCCACGGGCTCCAGCCCCTCCGCCCGCGAGTTGACGATGGCCTTGATGATGGAGCCGCCGCTGGTGACCACGTCGTCAACGATGGCCACCCGCGTCCCCGGCGCTACGCCGCCCTCTATCCATGCGCCGGTGCCGTGGCTCTTCGGTTCCTTGCGGACGATGAAGCCCTCAACAGGATAGCCCAGCTTCAGGCTGAGAGCGACGACGCCGGCGACGATGGGATCGGCGCCGATGGCCAGTCCGCCGATGGCGGAGATGGAGGCGGCATGGAGTCTTGAGACCAGCAGTTCCGAGGCCAGGGCGAGGCCCTCCGGGTGCAGCGTCACTCGCTTGCAGTCGAAGTAGTGATTGCTGTGTTTTCCGGATGTAAGCACGAAATCGCCCTCAAGGTAGGCCCTGTCGAGCAGCAGCCTGCGCAGCCGCTCCCGCGTTTCCTCAAGCTCTGTCATTCCCATGTGCGCCTCCCGTCCACAATTGCCCGTTAGATTATCACATAACCGGCCTCTCCCTCCCGGAGGCCCTGCGCCCGGACGCCTTCCCATATCCTCCGGGCAGGATAAAGAGGCCCGCCTGCGAAATAACTTCCCAGGCAAACAGGAGGACTGATGAAAGGCAACCGCGCGGGTACGATGGGGACCATCCTCATCATTTACGGAATCATCATCTTTACCAGCGCCTGGTGGGTCCCGAAGGGCAAAGAAGACACGGCCGCCTATGTCATCGGCTTCATCACCGTGCTGATGGGCATAGCCGCCCCCGCCTTTCTGTCGAACAGGAACTGACTGGACGAGGAATGCCCGAGCGGGGTCCTTGCACCGGGAATCATTGACACATTCGAAAACCCCATGAAATAATAGCTATACCCTGAGGGGTAAGCGATTTCACCCTTTCCAGATGATGGCCGGCCGACAGGTACGGCCATATCAGCGTCTGCAGGTCCCGGCCCGTTCGTCAACGGCCACTGACCCCGGAAACGCTCACGCAGGGTAACCTTCGCCGGTTCCTCGGGACCCGAAGGTTCGGCAGCGACTGACATACACGAAGGCCAGGTGATTCAAGTGGTCACGAAAACCGACATCGAGAAGGTGCTCAACAGGCTGAGGCGCATCGAGGGCCAGGTGCGCGGCCTCCAGAGGATGATATCGGAGGACAAGCGCTGCGAGGACGTCCTCACCCAGCTGGCGGCCACCCGCGCCGCCCTGGACAGGGTGGGGGTATTCCTGATAACCCACCGCATGAAGGAATGCCTCAAGCACAGTTCCGACGAGATGGATCTGGACGAGGACGCCGTCGAAGAGGCGTTCGAGGTTTTCATGAAATACGTCCACCACGTGAAGTAGCAACACACCGCAGCGACCCCATCGTTCTGGTAAAATAGGCGAAGCGGCAATGTGTTTGCCGCCGCACGGCCCGCCGGCCTCCACACGCAGGAGGATGGGCGCGTGCTGTCGAAGAGAGATTGAAGATATTTTCCCGATCCGGAACATGTTCCCCTGATGCCCCGTCGCCGTAAACAGAACAGGCGCAAGAAGAGACGGTCGCTGCTGCTGATCGGGCTCAGCTTCTTCGTGCTTACGCTGCTCTTCGCCCTGCTCATCGGCATCCAGACCGTCCTGGCCCTGGTGCATGACCTCCCCAAGCTCGATGAGGAGGACCTGCGCTCCCTGGGTCAGACATCCAAGATCTACGCCGCCGACGGCTC
Source organism: Actinomycetes bacterium (assembly GCA_024275795.1). Lineage (GTDB taxonomy): Bacteria > Actinomycetota > Thermoleophilia > BMS3ABIN01 > BMS3ABIN01 > JAJRYJ01. Next base: position 31,904 of record JAJRYJ010000070.1, read on the forward strand.
GCTGCTGGCGGAGGTCTTCGGCACGGAGAACCGCACGATCGTGACGCTTGATGCGGTGCCCGATTACCTGCAGAAGGCCACCATCGCCATCGAGGACGAGCGCTTCTATGAGCACAACGGGGTGGATTACGAGGCGATCGGCCGCGCCGTCTTCGCGAATATTACCAGCGGTACCATCGCCGAGGGCGGCAGCACCATCACACAGCAGCTGGTAAAAAACGTCTATATCACGGACGAGCGCAGCTTCAGCCGCAAGCTGGTGGAGGCGGTGCTGGCGAGCAGGCTGGAACAGACGGTCTCCAAGGACGTGATCCTGGAGCGCTACCTGAATACGATCTACTACGGCGAGAACGCCTACGGGGTCGAGGCTGCCGCCCAGACGTTCTTCGGCAAGTCGGTCTCCCAGCTGGACCTCTCGGAATGCGCAACCCTGGCGGGACTGCCCAACGCGCCGTCGCTGTATTCCCCGAAACGCAACCTGGCGGCGGCGACGGAGCGCCGCAACGTGGTGCTGCAGAAGATGGCCGACCTGGGATTTATCACCCAGGCGGAGGCTCATGGCGCCGCCTCGCTGCCGCTGACGATCAACGAGAACGTGCAGCCGGTGGTGGAACCCTACTTCGTGGAATATGTAAAGCAGAAGCTGGTGGAGAAATACGGCTCCGGGACCCTGTTCGAGGGCGGCCTCAGAGTCTATACGACCATCAACCCGGGGCTCCAGGCCGCAGGCCTTGACGCCATCAACCGGGTCCTCTACGAGGAGGGCGACCCGGCGGCGGCGTTGGTGAGCATCGAGCCGGAGACGGGTTATATCCGCGCCATGGTCAGCAGCCAGGACTTCAAACAGTCCCAGTTCAACCTGGCCGCCCAGGCCCAGCGCCAGCCCGGCTCCACCTTCAAGCCCTTCGTGCTGGCGGCGGCCGTAGAGGAGGGAGTGGACCCGGACAAGACATACTACATGTCCAAGGAGGTGGACCTGCCCATGCCCGGCGGCGGCGAACCCTGGCATGTGCAGACCTACGATTTCCACTACTATGGGGTCTCCAGCCTCACGGAAGCCATGCTGCGTTCGGATAACACTGTCTACGCCCAGCTGGTGATGGACCTGGGGCCGGACAAGGTGCGCGATACCGCGGAACGCATGGGCATTCAGAGCTACGTGGCTGCCAACCCGTCCATAGCCCTCGGCGGCCTCGGTCAGGGCGTATCGCCGCTGGAGATGTCATCCGCCTACGCAACCCTGGCCAACAGTGGCAAGTACATGGAGCCCATCGCCATCACCCGCGTGGAGATGCCGGATGGCGAGGTCGAGTACGAAGCCAAACCGGAATCGAAACAGGCCATCAGCGAAGGCGCCGCCTATGAAGTCACCAAGGTGCTGGAGGCGGACATGCAGCGTGGCACTTCATCGAAGGCCGCCATCGGCCGGCCGGCGGCGGGCAAGACCGGGTCGACGGAGAACCTGCAGGACGCCTGGTTCATTGGCTACACTCCAGACTATTCCACGGCCGTCTGGATCGGCTACCCGGATGAGCAGATACCGATGACCAATGTCCATGGCGGCAGTGTCTGGGGAGGAGGTTTCCCGGCGACCATCTGGAAGTATTTCATGCTGGACGCCACGGAAGACCTGCCGGAAAGGGACTTCAGGAAACCGAATCAGCCCGTCCAGTTCAAGAGATTCGTCGGGACATATGTGCTCTTCTCGGGAGGCGAAAAACCGACTACACGCGATGATGCATACGGGGAAGAAGGACGCACAACCACCGGTGAGGACGGGGAATAGCGGCCGGTGCCTCTCGATTGAACGGCATGTCCGTGGTATCATTAACCTGAACCGGGGCGGTGGGGGCGGTACGCATCCTGCCTTGCATGCCGGCAACCCTCCGGGCGTATAACTGAAAAAGGATTCCCATGGCCGGCTCCATCGCAAGGCGCCCATTTCGCATAGGCTTGTTGCTGCTGCTCCTGGCGGCAGCGATCAGCTTTCTGCTGCTGTTCCAGTTCACCTGCTCCCGGTCAGACGACCAGGCTACCATCAGCGAGACCGGCGGTGCAGTGGAGACGGTTGAGTCCGGCGGCGCGGCTGCTGTTGCTGATGGATCGGGAGCCCCTCCGGCCGGGGTTCAGGCGGACGCGGGAGGGCCGGGCGGCGCCGCCACAGGCAGCGGCGGCCAAGCGCTGTTAACCGCTGCTCCGGCGGGAGGAACAGCAGGGTCAGTGTCCACCAGCGGGGAGGGCGGGCAGGATCCCCCGCAGACCGGTGTCCTTTCGGGCAGAGTGGAGGACGACCTGGGAACGCCGCTTACCGGCATATCTGTCTACCTGGCGGACGTCACCGGAAACCTCACCGGCGAGTTCACCGTCACCGATGCAGGCGGGCGTTTCAGTTTTTCGGACAGGCTGCCCGGCTCATACAAGCTCTATTTCTCGGATCCATCAGCGGTCTACGAATCAGGATGGTACGGCCCCCGCGGCGCGCCGTCGGGAACCACCATCCAGGTCGCCCCGGGGAGCGAAACCAGCATCAGCCATGCGATGGCGCTCTCATGGAACCCTGTAGTAGGCAGCATCACCGGCAGGGTAACCGAGGATTGCGATATATCGGTCACGGCCTGTGATCCGGGAGTCGCGGACGTGCTGGTGATGGCCATGTATGTGGTGAAAGACAGCGGGTTGCAGATGACACTGAAGGGCACGGCGCTGACAGACAGCAACGGATACTACCGTATCGGCAACCTGCCCTCAGGTGACTACATGGTCAGCTTCCGGCCGCCGCCGGAAAGTTACGCCTTCCAGTGGTACCGGGGGCAGCAGTCCTTTGCCACGGCGGAAATCCTGCCCCTCTCGGCCGGCGATACGATCGGCAAGGTCGACGCCAACCTGAAACGGGGAGGTACAATCACCGGCCTGGTAACCGGCGAAGGGGTTCCGCTGCCCGCGGCGGTTGTGGATATCTATGACGAGACCGGCGTGATCGTGGACAGTGCGGTGACGGACGCGGCGGGCCGGTTCACGAGCTCCCGCCTGCCGGAGGGAGACTACCGCGTCAAGGCGAAATCGAGCAACGTCGAATACCTGGACGAGTGGTATAACGACAAGCATGACTTCGCCTCCGCGGATGCGGTCCGGGTGGAGGATTCCCATCAGACCACCGGTGTGGACCTGGACCTGGCGGCGTCCACGTTGCAGATAACCCCCCCGCCCGCGGAAACCAGGTCTATGAACAAAGAGGGGCAACAGGTCGAGGGTGGGCAGCAGATCGGGGACGGACAGCAGGCTGGAGGCGGGGGCGAATATGAAGGGCCTTCCGCTTGCGAGGATTACTCGGGTTGTGGCGAATCAATCAACGGCGGGCCCACTGATCCGTTGGGCGGCGGCGGTACAGATGGCGCCGGCGGTGACGACCCGATTGAAGAGCCCGTGTCCACACCACCCACACAGGAACAGGCCGGATAACACCCACGTCCGCCGCCGGCATCACCGTTTCAGGAGAACCGGCTTTCCCGTGATATGCGACCTGCCGGCCCCTAAGACCGACGCGACCCCCATCAAAGGCTGACGGCGCCGGCGGCGCTGTAGGAGAGGACGTCCGTACCGCCTACCAGTATCAGGAATACATCCGGGCTCAAGGGAGCGAACAGCAACCCTCTCTCCGAGAGGCTCAGGGATACCAGCCGGGGAGCCGGATCGCCGAACTCCATCGCCAGCTCGCGGGCGATACTGAGCGCCGGGGCGGCTAGCGCCCCCAGGGTCTCGAAATCGCAGATCTGCTCGCCGGCGCTGGCGATCAGCAACCCGTCCTTGGTCACCAGCGCCGCCGCGTCCACGGCCTCCAGGTCGAGGTAGGCGGAGACCACCTCCCTGAATGTGTTTCCATTTTCCGGCACGGTGTCCGCCATCAGGCGTCGCCGAGTCGCTCGATAAGCTGCTGCAGCTGCTGCTTGTCCCTGAACTCCAGCTCGATGCGTCCACGTTTGCCGGTCCAGCGCGCCCTGGCGGGAAGCTGGAAGGCCGAGTAGAGGGCATCAGTGGCCTCGTCCATCAGCTCCTGGCTGACAGGAGGTACAGCGGTCCTGCCCGCCGGCGCGCCCGCCCCAGACTGCCTCTTCACCAGAGCCTCGGCCTGGCGCACCGACATGCCGCCGCTGGCCATCCTTCCCGCGAGCTTCCTCTGTGTCAGGCGGTCTCCGAGCGATAGCAGCGCCCTCCCGTGACCTTCGCTGAGCCTGCCCGCCTCGATCAGCTCCTGGACCTCGTCGGGCAGCTCCAGTAAACGCATGGTATTGGCAACGGCGGAGCGGCTGCGCCCCAGCTTCTCGGCGAGCTGCTCCTGGGTGATGCCGAAGTCCTCCTGCAGGTTCGCGTAGGCACGCGCCGTATCCATCGGGTTCAGGTCTTCGCGGCTGATGTTCTCGATCAGCGCCAGTTCCAGGGATTCTCCGTCGTCGGCTTCCCTGATGATCGCCGGTATCCTGTCGATGCCGGCCCTGGCGGCGGCGCGCCAGCGGCGCTCGCCGGCGATCAGCTCATAACGGTCGCCGCTGCGGCGTACGATCACCGGCTGCACCAGTCCGGCGGCGCTGATGGAATCGGCCAGCTCCGCCAGCGATTCATCGTCGAAAGACCTTCGCGGCTGATTGGGGTTGCCGTCTATTTGACTGATGGCAATTTCCTGGTATTTTGTTGCGCCGCCCTGTGGAGCACCATGCTCCGCATCCGCACTGGCATCGGCACTACTATCCCGGATCAGGGCCGAAAGTCCCCGTCCGAGCGCCCTGTTGTCATTCACGCTCAACCACCTCCGTAGCAAGATCGAAATAGGCATCAGCTCCCGCGCAAGCCGGGTCGTAGCGCGTGATAGGAACACCATGACTCGGCGCTTCTGTCAACCTAATATTACGTGGGATAACGGTTCTGTAGGTCAGGTCAGGGAAGTGAGAGCGCACTTCTTCCACAACCTGGGTTGACAGCTTGGTACGAACGTCATACATGGTCATGAGCAGGCCGGCGATGGCAAGGTCCGGATTGAGATGGGCCTTCACTGCATCGACGGTCTGAAGCAGCTGGCCCAGGCCCTCAAGCGCGTAATACTCGCATTGCACCGGGATGATCAACCTGTCGGCGGCAACGAGGCCGTTGAGCGTCAACAGGCCGAGGGAAGGAGGGCAATCGATGAAGATATAATCAAAATCGGCAGCCAAAGGCTCGAGGGCATCGGCAAGCCTGAATTCGCGGCGTTCCTCGTCGGCAAGCTCAACCTCAGCACCTGCCAGGTCCGGCAGTGAAGGGATGAGGAAGAGGTTCTGTATCTGGGTGGGTGCAACGGCGTCGGCCGCGGCCGCGCTGCCAGCCAGGACGTCGTAAACACTGTAAATACCGGGGATTTCATGAACGCCAAGGCCGTGAGTTGCGTTGCATTGCGGGTCAATGTCAACCAGGAGGATGCGCGCGCCGGACTCGGCAAGACAGACCGCGGTGTTAATACAGGTGGTGGTTTTCCCAACACCGCCTTTTTGGTTGGCAACCGCGTAGGTCTTGCCAAACCCGGAACCGGTTTCGAAAGAGGAATTCGCCTGCACGACTGGATTCTATCAGAACGGGCAGACGTATGTCAGCGAAAAAAGCGGTTCAGGTCAGCTGCGGTCGCCAAGGGGGCGTTTGGCGGGGATGCCGGCCCTGCGCGGATAGCGTTCCGGGGTAGCCCCTGTCTTACTGAAGATCCAGACATGCAGGTGTCGGGCCTCGGGGTAAGGCTGGACCGGCTCGACCCTGGCGAGCTCGCCCCCAAGCCGGGCTGCAACTGCTTCGGCGAGCTGTGCGTCTTCAGCCTCCCGCCGCCCCCGCTGAAGCAGGGCGCCGCCGCCTGCCCGAACCAGAGGCAGGCTGTATTCGAGAACGGCGGACAGCGAACCCACGGCCCTCGCCAGCGCCAGGTCATGGTGCTCTCGATTGGCGGTTCTGGCAAAGTCTTCCGCGCGCGCATTGATAACTTCGGCGTTTGCCAGCTTAAGGTTGGTGATGACGTTGTCGATGAACTCACATTTGCGGGAGCTGGCCTCAAGCAGGGTAAGGTGGGTTTCCGGCCTGGCGATAGCCAGGGGCAGCCCCGGAAAGCCGGCGCCGCTGCCGATGTCGACTATGTTGCGTGCGGCCGTCAGCTAAGGGAAGCCGAGCAAATCCAGGCTGTCATAAAAATGCACGTTTAGCAGGCTTTTTCTCCCTGTAACAGCAGTAAGACCACGGTCTGACGTGGACTCCAGTTCATCGAGGAGCCAGGCGCAGGCATCGATCTGTGCCGGAGAGAGACCGAATCTCTCAGCAAAATCAGTCCGCCATCGCATCATGACGCTCCTTTAGATAAAGCGAGAGAACGGAGACGTCGGCAGGAGTTACGCCGGAGATGCGTGAAGCCTGGCCGAGCGTAGCCGGCTGGATGCGTTCAAGCCTGTCCCGGGCCTCGCGCGATACCCCCTCAAGGTCCAAGTAAGTAAATCCCGGTGGTATCCGCGTATCCTCAAGACGTCTGTTCCTCTCGATGGCCTGGCGCTGACGGTCGATGTAGCCGGCATATTTCAGTTCGATCTCGGACCTGGCCATGATGTCCGGCCCGGCATTGCCGGGGGCCGATACACCGATGTTTTTGAGTATATCGTTTATGCACACTTCGGGTCTCTTCAGGAGTTGGGCTGCCGCCTGGCCTTCGGTCAGGGGAGCGCTCCCCTTTTTCTCGAGCAGTTTGTTCAGTTCCGGCGTCGGGCTGACGGTTGTAGATTTGAGCCATTGCAGCAGGTCTTCAAGGGCACGCTCGTCCTCCTGCACCATGGCATACCTGGATTGTGGCAGTAACCCGATATTCCGGCCCAGGGGAGAAAGGCGGGCATGGGCATTGTCATGCCGGAGCAACAGGCGGTGCTCGGCCCTTGAAGTAAACATGCGGTACGGTTCGTCAACCCCTTTAGTGACAAGGTCGTCGATCAGGACCCCTATATAGGCCTGTTCGCGCCCCAGAACAAAGGGTTCGCGGCCCATCACGGACCGGGCCGCATTAATGCCGGCGATCAGGCCCTGGGCCGCAGCCTCCTCGTAGCCGCTGGTTCCGTTGATCTGGCCGGCGAGAAAGAGGTTGGCGATCCTCTTTGTCTCCAGGGAAAGGCGCAGCTGGTCAGGAATCACGTAATCATATTCAACAGCGTATCCTGGACGCATCAGCTTTGCTTTCTCCAAACCGGGAGTGGCATGAATCACCAGTTCCTGGACCCAGACGGGCAGGCTGGTGGTGAGTCCCTGCAGGTAAAGTTCCCCCGTATGACGGCCCTCTGGCTCGACAAACACCGGGTGACGGTCACGATCGGGGAAATTCATCACTTTGCGGTCGATGGAAGGGCAATAGCGCGGGCCCTTGCCGCTGACGGAGCCGGTCTTGATGGGCGAGAGATGCAGATGTTCGCGGATGACGGAATGCGTTCGTTCGTTGGTATACGTGAGGAAACAGGGAACCTGGTTGCGGAGGACGCCCTGCGAGAAACGAGAGAATCGGGAGGGATGCTCATCGCCTGGGTCAATGACCATCCTGTCCGCATCAATGGTTCTGGAGTCGATGCGTGGATGCGTGGCGGACTGGAAGCGACCGAGCTCGAGACCGCTTTCCGCCAGACTGACGGGGAGGGCGGTTGCAGGAGGCTCCCCCATCCTTCCCGCCGGAAAGCGCCTCTCCCCGACAACGATTTTCCCGCCAAGAAAGGTACCGCATGCTAAAATCACGGTTTTAGCGGGGATTCTGCTGCCGTCATCCAGCTCAACGCCGGTTATTGTTTCACGTGAAACAATGATTCCAGCCGCACTGCCCTCGAGGATACGCAGATTCTCAGTGGCACAAAGCACCCTCTTCATGCTGTCCTCGTACAGCTTCTTGTCAGTTTGCGCCCGCAGCGCCCTCACAGCGGGCCCTCTGCTCGTGTTCAAAAGCTTCATCTGGATGCAGGCGCGATCCGTGTTCAGGCCCTGCTCGCCGCCGAGCGCGTCTATCTCCCTGGTAAGCTGGCCCTTGCCGATGCCGCCGACGGCCGGGTTGCAGGGCATCAGGGCGATCTTCTCCAGGCTCAGGGTCAACAGCAGGGTCGAGCAGCCCATCCTGGCGGCCGCCAGCGCGGATTCACAGCCTGCATGGCCACCGCCGACGACCACGACATCGAATATATCACCATCTGTCGAGGGAGCTATGGTCATTTGATATATGGTTGATACGTGTTAATTCTTTTCATGCTCAGCAACCGGGGCCCGGGACACGGATAGTGACCGGGCGGCTCTCGGAATCGGCCACCAGCCTGAGAAGATGGCTAACAATACTCTTATCATCTATCAAGCAGGTTGGCGCCGCGGTTCCCGCGGCGTGCGCGGCGTTCAGGCCAGCCAGGAAGCCGGTTGCAGCGGACTCCAGGTAGTTGCAGCACCCTACCAGCCTGCCCGCGAAGAACAACCGTGGCAAGGCTGTCGACTCCAGGCGCAGGTTCACCTGGCGGGAGGCCAGCACCAGGTGGCTGACGGCGTAGGATGGCCTGGTGATCCAGGCGGCAGGGTCGCCGGTGGACTGTCTCAGGCGGGAGAGTTGCCGCTCAGCATCGCCGCTCTGCTCAAGGCCGAAGCCGTAAAGCTCGCAAAGCTGGTCGCCGTCTGGCGGCAGGCCGTCGGGCCAGTCGTCGCCGGGAAAAGAGCCACCGGGTGGAGGCATCAGCAGCCGCGGGGCGGTCGCCGCGCCGATCCGCTCAAAGAGTATCCCCTTGTTTTGCAGGCTTTTTGACAGAGAAACCGATGGTATCTCTCCCCGTCTGCCGCCGGGCGACCTGGCGTCCCCTTCTGCTACCTCAGCCTGGAAAAAGGTGCCGCCGGCGATGACAACCGCCCCGGCCGAGAAGCTCTCGTCCAGTGATGAGCCCAACAGGAACTTGCCGGAATGAGTTTCCAGGGAAGTCACGAGCGCCTGCCTGAACTCCAGGTTGTCCGCGGATTCAATCGCCGCCTTGTACGCAAGGCCCAGACGGCGGCGGTCGGCAACCAGCCGGCCCTGCTCATTGACAGCGGCGACACCATCGGACTCGAGCAGCGGCGGCAACCTGCACCCCATGCTCCGCATCTCGGCCAGCAGCTCCCCCCGTGGGTCTTCGTGGCCGCCGACCAGCGTCGGATTCGCCGGATGATAACCGGCCGTATCCAGGCTCATTGTGAGGCAGAGGGTGCGGGCGCCGGCCCCGGCGGCCGCAAGGGCCGCCTCGGCGCCGCCGGGGCCGGCGCCCACGACCACCACGTCATGGCAGGGTATGCTGTTTTCAGAATCGCCGGTCACGGGTTTGACAACGACCCCTTCATAGCAACAGATGGATCAAAGGCTGCTTACTTGCCTATGCAGAATTCCTGGAAGATGCGGTCCAGCAGGTCTTCGACGACCTCATCCCCGGTTATCCCGCCCAGGGCCGTGAGGGCGCCGTGCAGCTCTTCGGCCACCAGTTCCTCTCCCAGGCCGACCCGGAGGCCCTGACGCGCCCTGCCGAGGGCCGAGAGCGACTGCTCAAGCAGCTGCTTGTGGCGCTCATGGGTCACCATGGGCCCTTCCAGCGGCGGCAGGGCGCCGCCCAGCACCAGGCCGGATATCCGCTCCCTGAGCTGCGAAAGGCCATGGCGTGTCATGGCGGATATGACCACCGGCTCCGCCGGCAGCAGGCCGCGGTTGAAACGGGGCTGGCGTCCGCGGAAGAGGTCGGCCTTGTTTATCACCAGGATGGTCCTGTCCATTGGGACCGAAGTCAGCAGGGCGCGGTCATGGTCGTCCTCCGGCTCGCTGCCGTCGAAAAGGCAGAGCACCAGGTCGGCCTCGCTGATGGCGCGGCGACTGCGCTCGACGCCGATCCGTTCCACCTCGTTGCCGGCGGGCCTCAGGCCCGCCGTATCGATGAGCTGGAGCGGGATACCGTCGATGTTGATGATCTCCTCGATGGTGTCGCGGGTCGTGCCCGGTATCTCCGTGACGATGGCCCTGTCGCGCATGAGCAGGGCGTTCAGCAGGCTGGACTTGCCGACATTGGGCTTGCCGACGATGGCCGTACGCACTCCCTCGCAGAGCACCCGGCCCACGAACGCCGACTCGATCAGCTCTTGCAGGCGTCCCGCTATGCCGGTCAGGGAGCCGCCGGTGGCCTGCCGGTCCATCCCCTCGATGTCCTCATCGGAGAAATCGAGGCCCGCCTCGATGGAGGCCAGCACGCCGAGGATATCGTCCCTGAGCGAGCCGATCTCCCGCGAGAGGCCACCGGCCAGCTGGGACATGGCCACCCGCAGTCCCGCCTCGGTCTTGGCTGAGACTATCTGGGCTACGCTCTCCGCCTGCACCAGGTCGATGCGGCCGTTGAGGAAGGCCCTGCGGGTGAACTCCCCCGGTGTCGCCAGCCCCGCCCCCTGGGCCAGCAGCAGGGACATCACCCGCTGTTGCGCCACCGGTCCCCCGTGGCAGTTGATTTCCACAACATCCTCGCGAGTGTAGGTGGCCGGCGCCCGCATCACGCTCACAAGCACCTCGTCCACGAGTTCGCCGCTCTCCGGCTCGGCGATGGCGCCATAATGCAGCGTGTGGGAGGCGGCCTCCGCCAGGTTGCCGCGGCGCCCGCGGAAAAGCCGGTCGCAGATGGCGATGGAGTCCGGTCCCGTCATGCGGACGATGCCGATCGCCCCGGTGCCCAGGGAGGTGGAGATGGCCGCGACTGTTGGAAACTCCTGCATGGAGCGTATTATAGCAATGGAGCTGCACGGCGTTGCCTGTTATCATGCGCCGCGGTGCGCAACCCGAGGTGCCGCCGCCGCGTCAAACAGTTACAATAGGCGGCGTCCGCAACAATCGGGGGATCCGAAGACCGAAAGGGATAGCTTTGGCAGAGGACAGAAACAGCAACCCGGCCAATCCGTCCTACAGGCTCTCGACGCGGCCCAGCAAGGCTGGGCGGCTCGACTGGCTCGAATGGGGCGAGGAAGCCTTCAGGCTCGCGCGGGAACAGAACAAGCCGGTGATGCTCTCCATCTCAGCCGTCTGGTGCCACTGGTGCCACGTGATGGACGAGACAAACTTCTCCGACGACGAGACCATAGCTTTCATAAACCACAACTTCATCCCCGTCAGGGTGGACAGCGACCGGCGGCCGGACGTAAACAGCCGCTACAACCAGGGCGGCTGGCCCACGGTCTGCTTCCTCACGGACGAGGGGGAAATCATCGCCGGCGCCACCTATCTGCCCCAGGACCAGTTCAGGCGCCTGCTGATCGACGTGCTGACCATCTACCGGGAGAAACCGGATGAGATCGCACAGGCGGTCTCGATGGTGCGTGAACAGCGGTCCGCGGAGGCGGAGATGAAGCCGCGGCAGCTGGACCTGTCTGTTGCCGACGGGATGATGCAGGTCATCAACGAGGCTTACGACTGCGAACACGGAGGCTTCGGCACCGAGCCCAAGTTCCCCTACACTGCAGTGCTCTCCTTCCTGCTGGCGCGGCTGGCGGGCGAGGCGGAGGGCAACGAGGGCGAGATCGTGCGCGAGACCCTGGACGCAATGTCCAGCGGCGGCATGTATGACCAGGTGGAAGGCGGCTTCTTCCGCTATTCCACAGCCCAGGACTGGTCCGTTCCCCACTACGAGAAGATGCTGGAGGACAACGCGGCGCTGCTGGCCGTCTATGCCGACGCCTTCATCCTCAGCGGCAGCGAGGATTACGGCCGTGTCATCAAGGACATCCACCGCTATCTGAGTGAAGTGCTGAGGGACCCGGAGAACGGCACCTTCGCCGGCAGCCAGGACGCCGATGAGCATTACTACGGCCTGGATGCGGGGGAGCGCGCCTCCGGAAAGGCGCCCTTCGTCGACCGAACGGTCTATTCGGGCTGGAACGCCCTGGCCGCCTCGTCCCTGCTGCGCTCCTACCAGGCCCTGGGGGAAGAGAGTTATCGCCGGGAGGCAGTAGAAGCCCTGCAGTTCCTCTGGGATCGCATGTGGGACGGGGAGACGGGCCTTGCCAGGTACAACGACGGGGAGAACCACCTGCGCGGGCTGCTGTCGGACACGGCCCGCATGGCGGTGGCCTGCCTGGACGCCTACGAGTCCGGCTGCGGCGACGTCTGGCTGGAGCGCTCCACCCGGGTGGCCCGCTGGATGCTCTCAAGGCTGCAGGATCCCGACAGGGGGGGCTTCTATGATTGCGCCGACGCGCCGGCCGCCGCCGGCTACCCGGCGGAACGCAACCGCCTGCCGGTGGAGAACAGCATCGCCGCCTCCCTGCTTATCCGCCTGTCCCAGAACACGGGCCAGAAGGAGTTCGAGGAGGCGGCCCTGCGGACGCTGAAGCTGCTATCGGGCGGTTTCGAGCAATACGGCATGTTCGGCGCCGAGTTCGTGCTGGCGGTGATGAGGCTGCTGGACCCGCCCGTCAGGGTCACTATAGTCGGCCCTCCCGCCGAAGCGGCTACCGGGGAGATGATCCGCGCCGCCCACGGCGCCCGCATCCCCTTCCGCTCCATCGAGGTGCTGGACCCCGCCGAACACGGCGAAGACCTGGAGGCGGTGGGTTACGGTTACGA
>JAJRYJ010000071.1 GCA_024275795.1 Actinomycetes bacterium
CCTGACTGCCACTTTCCATCCGGCGTTCATCCTCAGGCGCGGCGGCGCCGGTTCGGGCGCCAGGGAACTGAAGAAGCTGGTCTGGGCCGATATCCAGCAGGTGCGCGACCTGCTGGCCGCCGGTAACACTTCCGCCTGAACCGTCCGGAAGCCGCCGCCTGTTCGCTGCATGTTTACGGAAGACGCCTGATAGGTGCAGCCGCTCGTCAGCGGCCCTCACGCTCACGCCGGCGCCGTTCCAGGTCACGCAGCTTTTCCATCACCCGCTGTTTTCCCGAGGTGGAGCCGCGTTCTTTTTCGCCGTGCTTGTCGCTGTTCTTGCCCGCTATGTCCGCCGGGTTCTCCTGGAAGCCGTGCTGCTCGCTCTGCGCCGCGCGGTTGCGCTTCTTGCCTGCTGCTTTGCCGCTCATGTGAACCTCCCGTCAGTTCAAGTCTAGTATTCCCCGATTCCGGGGATTACCCACCGGATTTAATTAGGATAAGATAATGCCCGGCAGGATAAGATGGTGGCCGGCGGCGCCGGTTAACGAAGCGGCCCCCGGGGGTAAGCTTCACTTACTGCAAACGAATCCGGAACAGGGGTGAAACATTGGCAGGCCAGATTAAGGAAGTTCAGCGGCTGGGACAATCTTTCTGGTACGACAACATCGAGCGGGGGATGTTGCAGACGGGTGGCCTGGAGGAGCTCATCGGTAAGGGCATCACCGGCGTCACCTCCAACCCGACTATCTTCATGAAGGCCATCAGCGGCAGCGACGCCTACGACGAGGCCATCGCCCGCCTGGCGCGGGAGGGCAAGGAGGCCTACGACATCTACGATACGCTGGTGATCGAGGATATCGCCGCCGCCGCCGACATCCTCAGGCCTATTTATGACAGGACCGAAGGCAGGGACGGCTTCGTCTCCATCGAGCCCAACCCCTCACTGGCCTACGACGTGGAGGGCACGGTGGCCGAGATCAAGCGCCTGCTGACGACGCTGGACCGGCCCAACGTGATGGCCAAGGCTCCGGGGACGCTGGAGGCCATCCCCGCCATCGAGCAGCTGCTCAGCGAAGGGCACAACATAAACATCACGCTGCTGTTCTCGCCTTTCACCTATGAGAAGGTGGCCGAGGCCTACATCTCGGCGCTGGAGAAGTTCGACGCCGCCGGCGGCGATATCTCGACCGTGGCCTCTGTAGCGTCATTCTTCGTCAGCCGGGTAGACACCGCCGTTGACAGGATTTTAAAACGCCTGATCGAGGAGGAGGGCAGGCAGGAGCTTGCCATCCTCTTCGGGACGGCGGCCATCGCCAACTGCAAGCGGGCCTACGTGCGCTTCAAGAACCTGTTCGGCAGCGAGCGCTTCGCCGTGCTCAAGGAGAAGGGCGCCCGCGTGCAGCGGCCGCTCTGGGCCAGCACCAGCACCAAGAATCCGGACTACAGCGACGTCCTCTACGTTAACAACCTCATCGGGCCCGATACGGTGAATACGCTGCCCGGAGCCACCTTCGAGGCATTCCTGGACTACGGCATCGCCGCCGCCACCCTCGAGGACGGCGCCGACGAGGCCAGTGAGCTGATTCAGAACCTGTTCAACGCGGGCATCGACCTGAGACAGGTCACGGATGAACTGGTGGTGGACGGCGTCAAGGCATTCTCGCAGTCGCTGGATGAGCTGCTGGAGGTTATCGAAAAGAAGCGCAGCCGGGTGCTCGCCGAATAGGGGACGGGCGGCCGGGCTGCGGCCTGAGGAACGGGGGACGCCATGAAACTGGCAATGGTGGGCCTGGGCAAGATGGGCGCCAACATGGCGCGGCGCCTGCTGGGCGGCGGCCACGAACTGGTCGTGTTCGACCCCCTGCCGGAGGCGGTCTCCGCCCTGGAGGCGGAGGGAGCCGCCGGCGCGGACTCGCTGGAGGCGCTGGTGGAGGCGCTGGAGCCTCCGCGCAGCGTCTGGATCATGGTGCCGTCCGGTGATATCACCGAGGATACGGTGCAGTCGCTGGCGACGCTGCTGGAGGCCGGCGATACGCTGATCGACGGCGGCAACTCCAACTACAGGGACTCACAGCGCCGCGCTGCCTTCCTCGGGGAAAGAGGTCTGCGCTTCATCGACGTGGGCACCAGCGGCGGCGTCTGGGGCCTGGCGGAGGGTTACAGCATGATGGTGGGCGGCGAGGTGGACAACGTCGAGCACCACCGCACGATATTCGAGACCCTGGCGCCGGCCGCCGACAGGGGCTGGGGCCGCGTGGGCCCGGCGGGCAGCGGCCACTTCGTCAAGATGGTCCACAACGGCATCGAATACGGCCTGATGCAGGCCTACGCCGAGGGCTTCGAGATAATGAAGGCCAAGCCCGATTTCGATCTCAGCATGCGCCAGATAGCCGACATCTGGAGCTACGGCAGCGTCGTACGCTCCTGGCTGCTGGAGCTGATCGGCGAGGCGCTGGCCGATGACGAGGACCTGTCCGCGGTCAAGGGCTGGGTGCCGGACACGGGCGAGGGCCGCTGGACGGTGATGGAGTCCATCGAGCTGGATGTGCCGGCTCCGGTAATCACCCTCTCGCTGCAGCGCCGCTTCCGCTCGCGCCAGGAGGACACCTACGCAGACAAGTTGCTTGCGGCCATGCGCGACCAGTTCGGCGGCCATGGCGTGAAGAAGGCCTGACCATGGGGAAAAGCCCGACCATGGAGGGAGGCCCGGTCACCATCACCATCTTCGGCGCCTCGGGTGACCTCTCCCACCGCAAGCTGATTCCCGCCCTCTTCAGCCTTTACGGCAAGGGCCGCCTGCCTGAGGATTTCTGCATATTGGGCATGGCCATCGACGAGCTGACCACCGCTGAGCTGTGCGACTCCTACCGTGAATGGATTGAGGAAAGAAGCGGGGGAGGCTTCGACGCGCAGCGCTGGGAGAGATTCGCCGGGCGCATCGAGTACCTGCGGGCGGGCTTCACCGAGGACGAGAGCTACGCCCGGCTGGGGGAGATGTTGACCGCGGGCGGCGGTGGCGGCCGGGGCTGCCTGTTCTACCTGGCCATACCGCCCCGGTTCATCGTCGAAGTCATCGGCCGCCTGGGACGCTCGGGGCTGCTGGAGGAGGGTGACGGCTGGCGCCGCGTCGTCGTCGAGAAACCCTTCGGCCATGACCTGGAGTCGGCGCGGGAACTCAACCACGAGATACACCAATACATGGATGAGCGCCAGATCTACCGTATCGACCACTACGTGGGCAAGGAGACGGTCCAGAACCTGCTTGTGTTCCGCTTCGCCAATACCATGTTCGAGCCGCTGTGGAACCGCAACTACGTGGACCACGTGCAGATAACCCTGGCCGAGGAAGTGGGGGTCGAGCACCGCGGCGAGTTCTATGACCAGGTGGGGGTGGTGCGCGATATCTTTCAGAACCACATGATGCAGCTGCTGGCCCTGATAGCCATGGAGCCGCCGGCGGCCTTCACCGCGGACGCGCTGCACAACGAGAAGGTGAAGCTGCTGAGCGCCGTCAGGCCCATCGCCGAGGAAGAGGTAGGGCTGAACGCGGCCCGCGGCCACTACATCGGCTTCGACGAGGAGCCGGGCGTCGCGCCCGATTCCCAGACCGCCACCTTCGCGGCGGTGAAGCTCTACGTGGACAACTGGCGCTGGAACGGCGTCCCCTTCTACCTGCGCTCCGGCAAGAAGCTGAAACGCAAGCTCACGGAGGTGATCGTGCAGTTCAAGTGTCCGCCCCACATCATGTTCCCCACGCCGGATGATTTCTGCGATACGCCCAACATGCTGGCGCTCTGCCTGCAGCCGGACGAGGGCATCCACCTGCGCTTCGAGGCCAAGGTGCCGGATACGGTCACGGACATGCGCCCGGTTGACATGGAGTTTCGCTATGAGAACGCCTTCGGCCCCAGCGCCATCCCTGAAGCCTACGAGCGCCTGCTGTTGGACGCCATCGGCGGCGACCGGTCGCTTTTCATCCGCAACGACGGCGTGGAGATGGGCTGGCGGCTGATGGATCCGGTGATCAGGGGGTTCATGTCGCAGCTGGAGAAGCTGCCCTGCCCCAGGTACGAGCCGGGGACCTGGGGGCCTGTGGAGGCGGACGAACTACTCAGGCGCGACGGCCGCCGCTGGCTGCACGGCTGCGGCGAGCGCGCCGGCGAGGCCTGTGAGACCGGAGAGCGGGAGTAGCCGGCGGACGCTGCGCCGACGGCGGGAAGGCTATTCGAAATCCTGGTAGCGGATGTTCTTCTGCTTGCTGAGGAAGGACTCCACCCGGTCATCGAGATGCTCAAGGTCGTAGTGCGCCTGCTCGATCTGTTCCTGGAGCTTGCGCCGCCGGTACTCCACGAACTTGCGGAAGTCGGGCAGCTCCATGGCGATGTCGTGCATGAAGTCGCCGCCCAGGTCGATGTGGTGTTCGTCGAGAAAGGCGAAGATTTCCTACGGACGGATGTCGAATTCTTTACAGAAGGCGTCGACTGTTACCTGCATGGATAATCCCGTGTTTGTTGAAGATGAGGGAACGGGTAATTATAAACAGAAGGGACGTTGGTTCACAAAGGTCAATAACTCATAAATGAGTGGCGAACCTTCTTTCACAAACGTCAGCAACCCGTATGGTCAAGCGGGGTTTTCGGTGCGAAGTTATTGAACTTTGTGAACCAACGTCCCTCAGGAGGGGTTGGATATGTGTGGACGCTTCACACAAACGGGCGGTAGCAGGCTGCTGCTCAGGTTCAGGGAGCAGTTCGGTGTCGCTGTGGCCGAAGCGGATGGAGACGTGCGCATGCCGCCGGAGCGGGACGTTACCTACCTGCCTTTTCATGAAGTGCCCATCTTCTACAGCGGAAGCGACGGGGCCATCCGGATGAGGGAGATGTACTGGCAGCTCATCCATCCATGGAATAAAGAGTTCAAGTCGGAATATACCCAGTTCAACACCCGGGCCGAGTCACTGGGCAAACGCCATAACCGCGAACTGCTGGAGCGGCAGCGCTGCGTCTTCCCCGTTTCCAGTTTCTACGAGACCAGGAAAGCGGGCGGCAGGGCGGTGACGCCGAAACAGGTATACGAGTTCACCTTCAAGGACCAGGACATCATCCCCCTGGGCGGCATCTATACAGTCTGGACCAACCCGGAGGCCGAGGAAGACCGCCGCCGAAGCTGCAGCATCATCACCGTGAAGCCCAATTCCCTGGTGGCGGAGGTGCATGACCGCATGCCGTTCATATTACCTGCGGAGTCGGTGGGTGACTGGCTGGACAGGGACCTGACAGATTTCGAAACGCTTCTGAGCCTGGTAAAGCCCTATAATGCGGGCATGATGAAGTGCTCGCGGGTGGACAATGGCTAGCCGGTCCAGCCGGGATTATTCTAACCGTGCCCGAAAACCGGGGACGTGGTTTCCTTTGTTTCCTTTTCACGGCAGAGGGAAGGGTCTGTAAATAACGGATAAAGGACCGGCAAATGAAAAACTACCGCAAGGAATTATGGTTCGAGGTCCCCACCCGCCGGGCGTTCGTGCATATCACGCCCCAGGTGGAGGAGTGCCTCGAAGAATCCGGTATCAGCGAGGGCCTGGTGCTGGTCAACGCCATGCACATCACAGCATCGGTCTTCATCAACGACGACGAGCCCGGGTTGCACCAGGACTACGAGGACTGGCTGGAGCAGCTGGCGCCCCATGAACCTGTCGATAGCTATCGTCATAACCAGAACGCCATGCGCGAGGACAACGGCGACGCCCATCTCAAGCGGCAGATCATGGGCAGAGAGGTCGTTGTAGCCGTGACGGATGGTAAGCTGGACCTGGGCACCTGGGAACGCATCTTCTACGGCGAGTTCGACGGCCACCGCCGCAAGCGGGTTCTGGTGAAGATCATCGGCGAGTGAGTGGCTGAACAGAAGGGTGAACAAGCGGGCGAGTGAACTGCAGGGAATCAGCGCACCCCTGCGAAAGATAACTGAAACGTCATCAAAGGAAGGAAGCAATGAACCGGCCCCCGACAGATAAACAGGATTATACGGAAGTCAGGAGGGACGAGAGCGGCGAGTACGTTGAACAGACCACCGAGGACGCGGTGGCTGAGCGCATGAACCTGATTGGCAAGATCAACGGTATCATCTGGCTGCTGTTCGGCATCCTCGAAGCGCTCATCGGCATGCGGGTGATTCTGAAGCTGCTGGGAGCCAACCCGTTTAACGGCTTCGTGAACTTCGTCTACGACATCACCTATCCGTTCCTGGTGCCCTTCTTCGGCATCGTCGGTACGCCCTCAGCCAACGGCAGCGTACTTGAGACATCGTCGCTGATAGCGATGCTCGTTTATCTCTTCATCGCCTGGGTAACTACCACGCTGATCAGGCTTATCATGACACCGTCCAAGGTTAAGAGCACCAGGACCTATCGCCGCAGCTGACGGGAAAGAGGGCAAGAAAAATGGAGGCCTGTCGGGTGCAATCTGAACCCCGGCCTCCAATTCTAATATCTATATCGGCATCAGCCCCGCGGCCTAAAAGGTCTGGCCGTTGACCCGCAGCTCCTCGACGTAGATAACCTCACAGGCGCCGTCGCCCTGGTCGGTCCTGCTCTTGCTGGTCGTCACCGAGAGCACCTGCCCCTCGTTGACAAAGGCCCTGACGTCCACCAGCCTGCCCTTGATGCGGACCATGTCCCCGGGCTGTACCTGGGCCAGGCCCGCGTGGATGCTCTCGTCAGCCGGAATCAGGTGGCTGTTGCTCACGTGGGAGATCACATACTCGGTGCTGAGGTCCGGCCCACTGGAGCCGCCCAGGATGCCGGTGACGCTGCCGCGGCGGTCGGCCTGGGTCCAGGTAAGGCTGTCGCTTATCTCTTCGTCCGCCAGCTCACCCCAGGAAAGCAGGAAATCAAACGGCATCACGGCGCTGATCTCGTCACTATACGCTTTCGTGCTCTGGACGCGGGCATTGATGGTGAAGGTGCTGTCGCTGGTAAGTTCGGCGCGCACGCCCTCGTGCCAGATGGTCTCACGAAAGCTGGGGACGCTGGTCTGCACCGGCTCCTTGCCGGCGTTGATGCCGTAACTGATGGTTGGGCTGGGCTCGAAGCTGTAGCTGCGCTCCTGCAGCGTGAACATGGCTATCATCAGCGCGACGGCAACGGTCAGGGTC
Organism: Actinomycetes bacterium; assembly: GCA_024275795.1. Lineage (GTDB taxonomy): Bacteria > Actinomycetota > Thermoleophilia > BMS3ABIN01 > BMS3ABIN01 > JAJRYJ01. The sequence goes on from JAJRYJ010000071.1 coordinate 7,138, forward strand.
AGCGCCACCTCCAGGGCCAGCCGCTGGGGTAATGGCCGGGCGTGAATGCGCAGGGGATGGCCGCCAAACGCGTGTCCGGGCGCCGGCGCCTGACCCGCCGCCCCCAAGGCGGGCCGCAGCCCCCCGAACCCGCTCCCGTGGCCGGCCGCAGAATCACTCACGTCCGGGGTTGTCAGGCTCTGATGCTGCTGGTTGCAGCGGGAACAGAAGACCGCGGAAGTGGAACACTTCCGGCAGAAAAAGGTACCGCAGCCGCACATGCCGGTGACCGGCTCTGACGGATGCTTCGGGCAACGCGTGCTATCGGTTGGCCCGGGATAAGTTGGTGTGTCGCTCCCCACTTAAGCCCTCCCAGGCCTCCCCCCTCAGACTATTTATCGGCCCGGAATCGGGAAAATGGAGGGAAAGGGGGACGGGGAGCCGCTTATGTTACCGGATGATCATCATCTTCAGAGACGTCATCGTCGTCCGTAACGCCCTCATCGAGCTTGCGCTTCAGCACCTTGCGCATGAAGCTCCTGGGAAGCTCGGGGAGGAACTCCACCTTGTGGGGGACCTTGTAGGATGCCAGCTTGTCCCGGGCGAACTCGCGTATCTCGGCGGCGGTGGCTTTTTCGTTCTCTTTCAACACAACGTAAGCCTTGATGGTCTGGCCCTTGATGCGGCTGGGCAGGCCCTTGACCGCCACCTCGCTGACTTTGGGGAACTGGTTCAGCACCTCCTCCACCTCGCGGGGGAAGACATTGTAGCCGCCGGTGATGATCACGTCCTTCATGCGGTCGACGATGTAGTAGTAACCGTCGTCGTCGCGGCGGGCGACATCGCCCGTGTCCAGCCAGCCGTCGGGGGAGATGACGCCGCTGGTCTCCTCGGGATTGTTCCAGTAACCCTTCATCACCTGGGGCCCGCGCACCCACATCTCGCCCGTCTCGCCGGGAGGCACATCCTCACCGGTTTCGAAATCGACGATGCGCACCTCCGTATCCGGCAGCGGCAGACCGATGCTGCCGATCTTGTTCAGTCCGTAGATGGGATTGACGTGGGTGACGGGCGAGGCCTCCGTCAGCCCGTAGCCCTCTACCAGTTTGCCACCGGACAGCGCCTCGAAATCCTGTTTCACTTCGCCCGGCAGCCGGTCGGAACCGCTGACGCATACGCGTACCGAGGACAGGTCCGCCTGTTTCTTCTTACCCCCGTCTTCATGGGCGAGTGAACGATTGATGGCGGCATACATGGCGGGGATTCCCGGGAAGATGGTGGGACGGTTCTTGTCGATGGACTTCATGGTGCCGGACAGCTCGAAGCGCGGCAGCAGTGTCAGCTTCGCGGCGATGCTGATGGCCAGGTTGCAGCAGGTGAGGGCGTAGACATGGAAGAGGGGCAGCACCAGGAAGATGTTCTCCCTGCCGTCCTCAAGGTCATACAGCCAGGCGCGTATCTGCGTCAGGTTTGCTACCAGGTTGTCATGCGTAAGCTCGGCCGCCTTGGGCAGGCCCGTGGTGCCTCCCGTATATTGCAGGATGGCGGTGGAGCCGGGGTCGACGGTGACGTCCGGCGGCGAAACGGGCTTCCTGCGCAGCAGGCTCCTGAACCATAGTTGGCCGCTGGAGGAATCGATGACGGCGCGGTGCCCGTCCTTCTTCTCCTTGGCCATGGTGAACAGCGCCTTGAGCAGGGGTGGGAAGTAGTCCTTGATGTTGGTGACCACGAGGTGATGCAGGTGTGTCTCCTGCTGGGCATCGATGGCCTTGCGAAGCAGGTCCTGCTGGCTTAAGGTAACCATCACCTTCGCCCCCGAGTCCTGCAGCTGCCAGGCGATCTCCCGCTGCTCGTAGAGCGGGTTGACCATGGTGGCGATGGCGCCCGCCTTGAGCGTGCCGAAGAGGCTCACCAGCAGTTGCGGCGAGTTGGGCAGGTGGATGGCCACGCGGTCGCCGGGCTCGACGCCCAGTCCGGCAAGACCGTGGGCGAAGCGGTTGGCCTCGCGGTCCAGCTCGCGGTAGGTCATGGTGGCATCGAAGAAGATGGTGGAGGTGGCGTCCGGATGGCGTTGCGCCGAATCCTCCAGCACCCGTTGCAGCGGCATGTGCGGATAGGTGAGGTGCGGCGGCACCTCCCGGGGGTAGTGGGGTCCCAGCTCCATCAGCTCATCGCCTCCATCGGCCATCCGCCCCGTCACCCCGCCAGCTCCGCCAGCGCCTCGCGCGCCCAGCCGGGGTTCTTCAGCAGCGCCCGGCCGACGGCCACCAGGTCCACTTTCTCCTCGCGGATGAAACCATCGGCGAACGCCGGGTCGGTGATGCCGCCGACGCCGATGACGGGGACGTTGACCACGGACCTGATGCTGGCGGCCATGGGCACGAAATAGCCCTTAATGCCTGCGAGCTGCTCGGGCCGGGAGCCGCAAAGGCCGCCGGAGACGTCCAGCAGGTCGATGCCGCCCGCAACCAGCAGGGGTGCTATCTGTCGCGCTTCCTCGAGGGAGAGTCCATCCTCCAGGAAATCGCTGGCGCCGAAGCGGTAGAGCAGCGGGAAGTCCGGCCCCACCGCCTCGCGCACGGCCGCGATGACCTCCAGGGGGAAGCGCAGGCGGTTTTCCCCGCTGCCGCCGTATTCATCGTCACGCCTGTTGGAGAAGGGAGAAACGAACTCGCTGAGCAGGAAGCCGTGGGCGCCGTGTATCTCGATGGAATCAAAACCGGCCTCCTTTGCCCTGCGCGCCGCCTGGCGGTAGTCCTCCACCAGTCCTGCCAGCTCCTCCTCCGTCAGCGGCCGCGGCGCCTCCTTGCGTCCGGGCATGGCCACGTCGGAGGGGCCCAGGGGCTGGCCGCCACAGGCCTCGGAGGTGGTGTTGGCGCCGGCGTGGGTCAGCTGGATGGTGCTGGCGGCGCCGGCCTCGCGGATGGTGTCCGCCAGCCTTGTCAGGCCCGGCACCAGGCCGTCCTCGTGGATGCCAAGCTGCTTGACCGTCATCTTGCCGTTGGGGTTCACGTAGCTGTGCTCGACTATCATCAGGCCCACCTCCGCCTCGGCGCGGGCGCGGTAGTGCTCCAGGTGGCGGTCGTTGACCTCACCGTCAGGCCCCGAGAAATCATTGGCCATCGGCGGCATGACGATACGGTTCTTGAGCGTGAGCCCCTTGAATGTGAGGGGATCGGCTAGTCCGGGCATGGCGGTTCCTCCCTGTAGTCGTATGCGGTGAATACTAGCCCATCGCTGATAATCTTGAAAGAGGCGGCGGCCGGCAAGGTTATCCGTCCCAGCCGGCAGCCGATATAATCAGCGAGATGCAGCGTTCCGCCATCAAACTGAATAGGGTGGCGCCGGCCCTGGCGTTGCTGTTGATGCTGATGCTGCTGC
>JAJRYJ010000072.1 GCA_024275795.1 Actinomycetes bacterium
AGGGCAGTGCCGGAGGCCATCGCCTCGAAGCAGCCGTAGTTGGGGCAGGCGCCCGGGCATTTGGGGCCGTTGGCTTCGATCACCATGTGCCCCAGCTCGGCGGCGCTGCCGGTGGCGCCGCGATAGACTCTACCATCGATGATGATGCCGCCGCCGATGCCGGTGCCGAGCGTGAGCATCACCATCTGGCGGGCGCCGGCGGCAGCGCCGGCACGAACCTCCGCAAGGGCGGCGACGTTGGCGTCGTTGTCGATGAAGACCGGCAGGCCGAGCCTGTCGCTCATGTGGTCGACGAAGTCGAAGTCCTCCAGGGGTACGTTCACGGACATGACCGCCCTGCCCCTGGCCTGGTCGATCATCGAGGGGATGCCGAACCCGGCGGCGGCTACAGGCCCGGGCGAAGCATTCAACAGTCTGTGGACCGCGTCCTCGATGCTGGTCAGCAGGGTTTCCTGGCTGGAGGTATCGCTCGGCTGTTCGAAGCGCTCCAGCACGTTGAGGCCGCTGTCGATCAGGCCGGCGGTCATGGTGGTGCCGCCGAGGTCGACGGCGATCACGATCTTGTCGTTGTTCCCAGGTTCGTCCATGTGGTCAGCTGATTACGATAGCATACAACTTATCTGCCATCGTGATGAATGACAAGATAGGCGGCAGCAGCAGAGGAGATGCCAGCCAGCGGCAGGGACTTGCGGCCGCCGGCTTGACAAAGGCGCAGCGGACCCTCAACGGATATACCCCCCAGGGTATTGATGGACGATGGGTCTGGTGCTACAAATAACAGGCTAGACAATCTCCGGGGGGAGAGAAAGAGAAGAAACAGTGGCGAACGAGTACGTCTGCACCGCCAATATAGATTATCGCTCCACCTGCGGTACCACCTGCGGCAAGTGTGAGCTCCTGCTCAGTGAACGCCGCCGCAAACGCTCCAACTGGCTGCACTGGACTTTCAACGAACGCCGCCTGGCGAGCAACTGGATTCCCACCGATGTCGAGTTCGAGGGCAGCGCCCTTGACGGCAGCGACAGCCGCGGCCGGGCGGGAACGCTGCTCTGGACGCTGATCATCCTGTTGTTCACGTTCAATGTGCTGGATGCGCTGCTTACGGCCCGGGCGCTTTCCCTTGGCTTCGCCGAGGCCAACCCGGTAATGGCCGGGCTGTTCGACATGAGTCTGCCCCTGGGCATGGCCATGAAATTCGCCATCGTGGCCCTGGGAGCCTTCGCCCTCTGGAGATTCCGCAGCGTCGAACTGGCCGTGCGCGGCATGGTGGTGCTCACAGGATGCTATGGCGCCGTCGTGATATACCATCTCGCCTTCCAGTTGAGCATGTAGGCCCAGCGCCTGCACCCCTCGCAGATTTGCCATAACCACGCATTCCTGCAAGACTAGCCTGCAGTCTTGGATGATAAGAGGAAAACCAGCTCCGGCAAGCCCTACAGGCGTTATCGCAGTTCGCGCGTCCGATCCCGTTTCAGGCGGGATATCAAGCTGCACGGCGACGCCGGCGGAGGCGCTCCCCGCGGGCAGCCATCCGGTGGACCGGAGCCTGTGCGCCCGCCGGGCGCACCACCCCAGCCGCCTGCAGCACCGCCCCGGCCGGCCGGTGACACCGAGTCGACAGCCGGGTCCTGGTGGAAACGTATCGGTGCGGCATTGCTGGTCATCCTGCTGGTGCTCCTTGTCTTCGCCGGAGTCTCATACTGGAGAGTGGACCGGGCCGTGCGCGCCAGCAATGCCCGGGTCCCGGCCGATGTCGAGGCGGCGCTGGCCCGTTCCCCCGGCGCCATGACATCCAACGCCGTCAACATCCTCTTCATCGGCAGCGACCAGCGACCCGGAGAGCCCGCCCGCGCCGATACGCTGCTGCTGATGCGGGTGGACGCGGCGAACAGGTCCATATCGCAGCTATCAATTCCCAGGGATACATTGGCTGATATCCCCGGCTACGGCGAGGGCAAGATAAACTCGGCCTACGCCTACGGGGGGCCGGCGCTGCAGATAGAGGCCGTCCAGGAACTGACAGGACTGCCGGTGCATCATTATGTCGAACTGGACTTCGACGGCTTCCCGGAGATAGTCGACAGCCTGGGCGGCGTCGACATCGATGTCCCCAAGGTCATCGACTCCCAGTACCCGGAGGGTGTCCAGTGGACGGATGTCCATTTCGACGCCGGACCCCAGCACATGGATGGCGAGACGGCGCTGGTGTATGTGCGCGTCCGTTACTCGGATGACGACTTCCAGCGCATGGGCCGCCAGCAGCAGTTCATGGAGGCGTTGCAGAAGAGGATGACCAGTCCCTTCAACATGATGAAAATGCCGCTGGTGGCGCCGGAGATCATCGGGAACATGACCACGGATCTTTCCACCAATGAGCTGATCAGGCTGGCGTGGGTGAAATACAGGACACCGGCCGGGAACAGTCGCAAGCTGACACTGGCGGGTTACGGCAGCTATATCGGCGGCGTCTCGTACGTGGTGCTTGACGAGCAGGAGAATCAGGCGATTATCAGCGAGTTCCTCGGCGAATGAACGCTCGGGTCCATACAACCGGGCGTACGGCTAGCGCCGTGCAGTTGGATTAAACGTCCGGCGCCGTTAGAATGTGCCTGATGCAGAACTTTCGCCGACCAGCACCCCATAAGACGGGCCCACGTCAACAGGCAAGGCGCCCATGCGCATAGGCGCCGATCTCTCGGCCATCCAGTCGACCAAGAGCGGCGTCGACTGGTATACGCATCATGTGATCAGGGAGATGATGGACCAGCTGGCTCCCGGCGAGGAGCTGTTCCTATTCAGCAACCGTGAGACCGGTTTCGAGGAGGCTGCGGATGAGCGCGACCAGGTGACGGTGGTGCGCAGCGGCTTCCGCTACCAGGAGCCCTGGCGCCAGTTCATCCTGCCCCTGCTGCTCAGGAAATATGCCATCGATGTCTGTTTCTTCACCAACTTCGTCTCGGCGATCGCGGCTCCCTGCCCGACGGTGCTGACGATCCATGACCTGTCATTCAAACTGTTCCCCAAGACGCACTCCCTGCGCAACGTTCTCTGGGCCCGCAGCCTGGTGCCCGTGTCCACCCGGCGGAGCAGGCATATCATAGCCGACTCCCACAACACAAAGCTGGACCTTGCAAACGTGATGAACATCGACAGCGACAAGGTGGATGTCATCCACCTGGGTGCATCGCCCGAGTTCAATCCCGAGCCCCAGCCGGATGATGAGGAAGTGCTGCGGTTCTTCGGGGTGAAGAAGCCTTACGTACTGTTTGTGGGAACGCTGGAGCCCAGGAAGAACATCAATCTACTGGTGAAAGGTTTCGACAGGGTGGCCAAGTCCAGGCCTGATATCCAGCTGGTGCTGGCCGGCCGGCGCGGCTGGATGGCGCAGGCCATCTTCGACGAACTGGACCGGCGCGACCTCCTGGGGCGGGTGCATATCACCGGCTATGTGAGGGACGAATACCTGCCGGCGCTCTACCGGCAGGCGAAGGCGCTGGTCTATCCCTCCCTCTACGAGGGATTCGGGCTACCCCCCCTGGAGGCGATGGCCTCGGGAACGCCTGTGATCATCTCCATGAGCTCTTCATTGCCGGAGGTGGTGGGCGACGCGGGGCTCTATATCGATCCGCTGGATGAGGGTGATCTGGCGCAGGCCATCGAGCGGGTGCTCAGTGATGAGGAGCTGGCGGCCAGGCTCAGCGCCATGGGGCTCAAGCGCGCCCGGCAGTTCAAATGGAAAAATGTCGCCGGCAAGACCCTGGCTCTGCTCAGGGAAGTGGCGGATGAGAACGGGTAGCGACGCGCTGCCGGCAAAGCTGGTGATTCTCGGGGCCGCCGTCGTGACGATAGCGACCACGCTCGAGGTGTTGAGACCCGTCTTCACACTGGGGCCGTTGGCGTTTACCACAACTGAGCTCGCAGTCGGTTTCTTTATTCTGACTGTCGTTGTGTGGGGCATCAGCCGCGGTCGGGAGCTCTTGCAGCGGCGGGCGCTGGATCTGGCGGTGGCCGTCTTCCTGGCGAGCAATTACCTGTCGGCGGTCTTTTCTGAGGAGCGGCCGAGCGCCCTCAAGTTCTCTTTGAGGCTTACTTACGGCGCGCTGGTGTATTTCGGCATCTCGAGACTGCCGCGCCGTTACCGGCCACACCTGTTCGTCGCCGGCACAGTCGCGGCTGTCGCCGTGGCCGTGTCCCTGGTGGGGGTGACGGAGAACTTCCTCCTCTCGCTGCTGAAAACGGCGCTTTCGCCCTTCCGGGAGAGGGTGATCACCTTTGGTGCTTATTACAACGTGAGGGTCTCTTCCACGTTCCCGTTCCCCACCATATACGCCTTTTACCTGGAGATGCTGACGCCGGTGGTGTTGACATTCGGCCTGTGGCTGTTATCGACGGCCGGGAACTTGAAGCGTCGCAGGCTGTTGCTGGCGGCGACGCTGGCCTGTGTCTTCGTGCCGCTGGCCGCCATAGCCTATACATATACTAGAAGCGCCTTTCTTGCGGCGCCGGCGACGCTACTGATCGGCTCCGCACTCGCCCTGCTGTTCGGCCTCGGACGGCGTGTCTACCTGTCTTTCGCGGCGGCGGCGGTCTTCTTCGTGATGCTGGTGGCGGTCTCAGCCGTCTTCAGCAACACCATGGCCTTCAGGCTCGGCCTCGCCGAGCAGGAGCAGCGATTCGACGCGGAGTACTCGCTGACGCGGATTACCCAGTCCTTTGCCCCGGGTGAGCCGATCACGGCCGAAGTCCACGTGACCAACCAGGGCTCGGAGACATGGGAAGGTCCCGAGGGTGAGCCGGCGTTGCTCATCTACAGATGGCTGAGCTATCCGGAGATGGTGAAACAGGATGTGGAACTGGTGGTCGCGCCGATACCCCACGAGGTCAGGCCCGGACAATCGGCGGACATCACGGCGGAGGTGATGACGCCGCAGAGGCAGGGAAAATATGTCCTGGTTTTCGAACTTTTCATCGACTCGCCGTTCTCGCACTCGGCCGTGGAGCCGCTGGCGGTGCCGGTCGACCTGAAGCAGACGGGTCTCAGCACGTTCGAGATCCCGGAGGCGCCGTCGACATTTTTCGACCGGGAGCCGGCGCCCATGTCAACGCCCAGGCGGCTGCTGTGGAGGGCGTCCCTGGAGGCCTGGAAGGACAACCCGATCCTCGGCCTGGGTCCGGACCAGTTCCGCAAGCGGTATGTGGAATACATCCCGGGGGTCGAGCTGGACCCCAGGCTGGGGGCGCATAACATCTTCCTCGATGCCATGGCCAATACGGGCCTGGTCGGGCTCGCGGCCCTGATCTACCTGCTGGCCAGCGTCATCCTGCTGCTGGTGAAACTGGCCAGGGAACGCACCGGAGCCTGTGACGTGAGGCTGATCTCGCTGGGCCTGTTGATCTCGATGATCGCATACGTCGGACATGGCATGCTCGAATATCCATTATGGCAGACAGGAGTTATGCTGATGTGGTTCATCCTGATGGGGGTGGCCTCGATCCTGCAGGACGAGGCCGCCAGCAACCGGGAACGGCGGCTCAACCGGCGGCTTTCCTGATCACATCCAGGGTCCTCGCGGCGGATTGTTCCCATGTATAGGCGGCGGCTTTCTTCCTGCCGCGTTCCACAAGCAGGTTCCTGGTGCCGGAATCGCCGGCGATCAGTTCCATTGCGGCGGCGATCTCTGCCGTGTCTTCAGGGTCTACGAGTATGGCCGCGTGGCCGGCGATCTCCGGCAGCGCCGACCGGTTGGAGGTGATCACTGGAGTAGAGGACGCCATCGCCTCAAGGACCGGCAACCCGAACCCCTCATACAGCGAGGGATATACCAGTACCGACGCCAGGTGATAGATGGCGATAAGGTCATCCGCCGGCACGTAGCCTGTGGCTACTACGCTATGGTCTTCCAGCCGGGAAATCTCAGCCGCCGTCCCGTCGTCAGAAAAAATGTGTCCCCCAGTGCCTGTCAACACCAGGCCGTATTCCTCCCGGACATCAGTGGAGAGCAGGCTGTAGGCCCTGACCAGAGCCTTCAGGTTCTTGCGCGGCTCCATGCTGGAGATGGACAGGAAGAAGCGGGCCGGCAGGCCGTAGCGCGTCCGCACATCCTGCAACTCCTCCTCCGGTGGACGGTCCCGGAAGCGGGGGGAGACGCCCAGCGGCACCACGGAGATTTTCTCCGGAGCCAGGCCCAAGTGGTCCACAAGGTCGTCTCTGGTGGAGCGGGAGTCGGCGATGATGGCGGCGGCGCGGCCGGCTATTCTCGGGATCGCCTCACGGTAGTAGCGCGCGAAGCTCCTGGAGAAGAAGTCCGGGTAGAGCAGGAACGCCAGGTCGTGGATAGTCACCACGCTGGCAACGCCGGGGTACAGCGGAGCGACGTTGGCAGGATTGAACAGTACGTCTATGCCGGACTTGCGGGCCATCCTGCGAAGAAGCGCCTGCTCCCAGATGATGCCGCGCAGCGGCCCGTCGGCGGGAAAGAAACCGGGGGAGACGGTCAATCCGGGCTGTTCGTGCGACCTGCCCTCGCGGCCCGCGAACACGGTGAAATGAGCGTCGGCCTGTTCAAGAGCGCAGAGCGCCCTCGAGATCTCGATGGCGTAATGCTGAACGCCGGTGAGCTGGCGGAAGATGGAACGGCCGTTTATACCGATGTTCAACATGGGCCCGATTTTAGCACTACGGCGCCGGAACCGACAAAGAGCCCAGCGGAGGAGTTGGGCCCGGCTTGGGGAAGTCCGTTAAAAGCCCTAGAATATCCACGTCGACAGGAAAGCAGAAGCCGAGAGTCCGAAATGCTGATATGAATGTATTCAAATCACACCGTTTCGCCCAGGCGTCGCTGATCCTGGCGGACATGCTGGGTGTGCTTGCCGGTTACCGTCTGGCCTGGGCGATATATTTCCAGTGGGAGATCATGTACGAGGACCTGGGCGCCCCGGCGCCGTCGTTCGAGTTCTACATGGCGGTTGCGCTGGTGATTCTGCCCCTCTACTGGCTGTTGTTCAAGCTGCACGGATTATACCGTTTCCGCCTGAACCTGAGCCTGCTGGAGATTCTGCCGCAGATCTTTTCCACTGTCACCGAGGCATCGCTGCTGCTGCTGGCGGCCAGCATCCTGGTCTTCCCGGTCATCCATTACTCACGCAATGTCATCGTCATCTCCTGGATATCGACCATCGTCTGCGTGTCGGTCTTCCGCCTGGTGATCTACCAGGTGCTGAGATACGGCAGGCGGCACGGCCGCTTCGTCAAGAACACGCTGGTGCTGGGCGCCGGCTCCGTGGGCATCTCCAGCGCCCGGAAACTGATCAGGAATCCTGACCTCGGTCTCAACTTCATCGGCTTCCTTGATGAAAAGCCCTCCGGCCGGGCCGGGGAGCTGGGTGATTACCCGATCTTCGATGATTACGACAGGCTGGAAGAAGTGATTCGGGAAAATGATATCAAGCACATGGTCGTGGCCTTCTCAAGGGACCGCCATGACAAGGTGGTGGAAATCATCGAGCGCTGCTATCCCTACGGTGTGGACTTCACCATCGTTCCCAGGCTTTACGAGGTCTTCAGCGACCGCGTGGGGGTTGAGCATATACGTGGTCTGCCGGTGGTGGGGCTGCAGCGGAGCAGCATCAGCGGCCTGCAGGGCATGGTCAAGCGTGGCATGGATATCGCCATCTCTCTCTTCCTGCTGATCATCCTGTCGCCGGTCCTGCTGATAACAGCCATCGCCGTCAAGATAGATTCGCCGGGCCCCCTGCTGTACCGCCAGACCCGCCTGGGGAAGAACGAGAAGCCCTTCAGCATGCTCAAGTTCCGCTCCATGCGCGTGGGGTCGGACAGTGAGTCCGGGGGATGGACCACGGCTGCCGACGCCAGGCGCACCAGGGTCGGCAAGGTGATACGGCCTCTGGCAATCTACGAGCTGCCGCAGCTGATCAATGTCATCGAGGGCGATATGAGCCTGGTGGGTCCCCGCCCGGAGCAGCCGGAATACGTCAAGGAGTTCTCACGCAGGATCCCCTCGTATTCCAGCCGGCACCGGGTAAGGCCGGGGCTCACGGGCTGGGCTCAGATCAACGGCCTCAGGGGCGACACGGATATCAGCGAGCGCGTCGAATATGATATCTATTACATCGAGAACTGGAGCCCCTGGTTCGACATCAAGATCATGCTGATGACCGTGCTGTCCTTTGTGAACCGCGAGGCCTGACGCGGCCGGTCGCGGCATCGTCATACCTGGCGAGCCAGACCCGGATATTCTCCTCGTACCTGTTCAGTATCGGGGGACGGTTGTCGCTCTTGTGCAGCTTGATGCGCGTGGCGCTCATGCGGCCCGCGGCCCCGGGGGTGTTCTTCACCATCTCCCGGAACTGGGCCTTCCTCGCGGCGAACTCGAGCACGTCTCCGACAGGGCCGCCCAGCAGTTTTTCCAGCCTGTTCTGCCGCCGCCGCCAGCGGGGGCTGCGCTCGATGCTCAGGCCCAGCCGTTCATCGTCGGGGATGTAGGAAGGGAAGTATTCGAATATCCACGGGTTCTCCTGCAGCAGCCGGTCGAAGGCCCGCGTGTCATTGAGTATGGATATGCCCCCGAGGATCTCACGGGCGTAGAAAAAGTTCTGGTTGCTGTCCTGCAGATAAAGGTCGCCTTCGCTGAGGAACATGTTGAAGCAGATATCGGGGTTGTGGCCGAAGAGGCGCCATATCCTCAGGAAGAAATAAGTGGTCCACACGCGCCGCGGGGCGCTGATGATCAGGAGATCCACATCGTCCCCCTCGGGCGAGTTGAAGGCGGCCAGCGCCCCCGTGATCATCGCCGTCCGCAGGAAAGGTATCCCCTGCAACGGCATCAGGCGGCGGAGGGCGATCTCTAGCTTCTTCTTGGAGACGGACTCGCGCTTCCTCCTGAGTTCACAGTTCTCCTCACGCCCGGCCAGGTAGTAGAATTCGTCCCGGCGGCAGACTATCTTTCCCAGGGGGTCCCTGCCGTCCAGCCTGGCTGCAGCTTTCTGCACGGTCAGGCCGCTGTGGGGCGAGAAGCGGACGATCTCCTCGAGGGTCATGGGGAAGCCGAAGATGTCCGAGTAGCAGAGGGCCCTGATGATGGCCTCGTCCTGCATCCTCTCCCTGTTGTCCTTGAGCCTGGGGTCGCTATCGGGGTGCTGGGGCATCTGGCTGAAACCGCTTTCGCATGTAGCTGGAGCCGCTTTCTAATGAATAAGCACTGAAAAAAGTATAAGCTTTCTGACAGTTATTCTCAAACAAAGGCAGGGGCGGCACGGCGCTGCAGGCTGGAAAAAAACCGTGCTCGTGTCGACAGTAAGATTACGGTCACGGTCAGGAAAGGGAACCGATGAAGGTTGCGATTGCTCACGAATGGCTGACGACACTCGGCGGCTCCGAGCGTGTGGTCGAGGCGTTTCTCGAGCTCTACCCGGAGGCGCCGGTCCATACTTCGTTCCTCTCCAGCCGCAACCTTCCGGAAAGCATGCTTTCATGGGACGTGCGCACGTCGTTCGTCCAGGGCCTGCCCTTCCTGGACCGTATCGCCCAGAATTATCTGCCGCTGTTTCCGCTGGCTTTCGAGTCGTTCGACTTTACCGGTTATGATCTCGTTCTCTCCTCGAGCACTGCCTGCGCCAAGGGCATTCTGACCCCTCCGGGAACTACGCATATCTGTTATTGCCATACACCCATGCGTTACGCCTGGGAGCCGCAGCTTGACAGGAGGCTTGAGTTCGCGAACCCTCTGCTGAAGACCGGCGCCGGCGTGCTGCTCCACTACCTGCGCCTGTGGGACAGGCTGGCTGCAGACCGGGTGGACCATTTCATCGCCAATTCCTGCAACATCGCTGCCAAGATCCGCAAGTATTACCGACGGGATGCGACGGTCATCAACCCGCCGGTGGACGTGGAGCGTTTCCGGCCCCGAGGCGGGCGCGGCAGCTATTTCCTGGTGCTGTCGCGACTCGTCGGCTACAAGCGGGTCGATCTGGCCGTCGGCGCGTTCAACAGGCTCGGCCTGCCCCTGAAAGTGGTCGGCGACGGCCCGGAAAGGGCGAACCTGGAGCGCATGGCCGGGCCCAATATCGAGTTCCCGGGCTTTGCCGGCGACGATCAGGTTCCCGGTCTGATCGATGGGTGCGCCGCCCTGATCTTTCCCGGCGAGGAGGACTTCGGCATCGTGCCCGTGGAAGCCATGGCCGCCGGCAAGCCGGTCATCGGCCTGGGGCGCGGCGGGCTGCTGGAGACCGTCATTGACGGGGAGACGGGCGTGTTGTTCGCGGAACCGACGGTGGAATCGCTGATAGACGGCATTGCCCGTTTCTCCCCTGCCGATTTCGACGCGGAGGCCATTTCCAGGCATGCGTCCGCTTTCTCCCGGGAGCGCTTCAAGCGGGAGATCGAGGAGTTTGTTGACGCCAGGATGGCGGAGGCAGGGGAGCCGTCCGAGGCCGGGAAACGGCAGCAGCGGGGCCGGCGGCGCAAGCGCAAATCAGGCTGACCGCAGCGGGACAGCCGGGCGGCGGCGCCACGACCGCGTTTCAGCTGCGTCTAAGCAGGCCCTTGAGGTCGCCCGCGTCCACTACCTTGAAAGCGAATACGGCAGCCGTGTATGCGGATGCGGCGATGGCGATCACCAGTGCTACGTGCAGCCTGTCCCGCAGGAGCAGCACCAGCAGCCCCGTACCGGCACTGATCGCGGCGATGCCCCCGGCCGTCGCCGCCAGGTGGGTGAGGGAGATATTGCGCCGCAGCAGGTAGAGCAGCTGAATCATGCCGATGACCTCGGTCAGCAGTGTCGTTGCCGCTGCTCCGGTGAAACCATATCTGGGAATAACTATCAGGTTGAGCACGACATTGGCCGTCATGTTGACAAAACCGACGACGGCCACGGCCCGTTGCCGCTCGATGATGGTGAGCAGGTTGCCCTGGAGGAAGGTCAGGAACCAGACGGGGAGGGCCCAGGTGAGGATCGCCAGGGCCGAGGCCGCCGGCAGGTAGGTGACGCCCAGCAGCCAGAGGATCAGCTGGTCAGCCAGCAGCCAGCCGCCGACAGCCATGGGCAGGGAGAAGACCAGCAGCCAGCGGCCCGCCCGCTGAAAGGGGGCGTCAAGGTCATCTTCCCTGGAGCGGTAACTGCCCGCGAGTTTCGGAAACATGGCTGCCACCAGGCCCGACGGCAGGAACATCAGGGCGGCCACCAGGCTGTAAGCCGCGTTATACTGGCCCACCTCCGCGTCGCCGCGGAAAAAGGAGATCATCACCGTGTCGATGCGGTAATAGACCAGGAAGAAGGCGACTATCAGCCCGAAAGGGAAGGCAGCCTTCAGATAGCCGGCCCACCTGTCCGTATCCAGCTTGCCGGAAAACGGTCCGTAACGGCGCGCCACGATCCAGACGGCCAGCAGCCCGCCGGCGAGCTGGACGAAGGTGTTGCTGAACGCCACGGCCACGAAACCCCGGCCCGCCACCAGGACCGCCACGCCGGCTGCGGTGAAGAGCAGCTTCTCCAGCAGCCAGAGAAAGGCCTGGATATGCAGGTCCTGCTTGACGGAATAGGCGATGGTCGACGCATAGAACCAGGAGTAGCCCACCTGGGCCAGAGCGAAAGCGACCACGGCCATGGAGGTGGGCAGGTCCTTTCCCAGCAACGGCAGCAGGGCGATCATCAACAGCGCCGACAGGCTCGAAAGCAGGGTCTTCAGGCCGAGGATGCCCGTGAGGCGCGTGCGCAGCTCCCCCGGGTTCCGGGAGAGTTCGCGGATGGAATATTCGTGGAGGCCGAAGTCCCCCAGAACGGAGAAGATCTCGGCGAAGGCGAAGGCGAACATGTACTTGCCGTAATCGACCGGCTCCAGCATCCGCGCAAGATAGAGGAAAAAGAGGAAGCCGACGGCTGCCCGCAGGAACTGGGACGAACTCAGCAGGATGGCGTTAAGGGGTACTCTGCTCTTTCCGGTCAATGTGTTCTCTGTGGAGGCCTGTGATTTTCTGCTATAGTATCGACCATCTTCGATGAATGTTAGCACAAGCCTTTAGTTGCATTCCGAAACTTGCCGATGTATCTGCTGATTGCCGATTAACCGATGATTCAAGCCCTCGCCGGCTGATGCGCCGGGCGAGTGGACGCAGGGAAAGGAGAGGCAGGAACCAGCATGACCGTCTGGGAAGAGAAATTCCTCAGGTTCGCCGCCGAGCGCTGGGTCTTCCAGGGTACCGATCCCCATGACTTCAAACCCAGGGTTCTGGTGCTTGCCTTCGGTGAGGATTTCATCAGCTCGAAGTTGCAGAAGCATAAGCATTTTGGCGCGCTCTATACCGGTTACATCGGCGACAGGCTCATCGGTTACATGCGCGTGCCTCCCGGCACGGTGATACTGGAGGGGATAATGCGGAGCCTGGTGTTCACGCGGGTGGATACGGTGATCGGCCTCGGGACCTGCGGCGGACTGCAGGCTGAGATCGAGTGCGGCGATATCGTCGTCGCCGATTCAGCGAAGGCCGGCGACTGCCTGTCGCTGCATTACGGTTTCCGGTACGGCGATGTCATACCGGCTGACGGCGCCCTCACGGACTCTCTCGCCGGTTTCCTGGAACGCCGCGGCCAGAAGGTCTTCAGGGGGCCAATAGTCACCACCGGGGCGGTATTCCGGGAGACTGACGAGTTGATCTCATCCTGGCAGCGGGACGGCCTGCTCGGTGTGGAACTGGAGGCCGCCAGCCAGTTCGCCCTCGCCCATTACATGGGTATGAAGACGACGATGGCGTTGCTGGTGACCGACAGTCCGGTCCGCAATCAGGTGGCCGACATCCTCAGGGGGCCCGCACGGGAGAGGTTCGTAGCGGGCATCCTGGAATATATCAGTTCACCCTCACTTCCCTGATACCGGTCATGGCAGCCTTCGGCCCGTCTGCAACCAGGGATCGATCCGATGAAGCTTAGAACACTCCTGCTGGTCGATAAATACCTGGGCGCCTTCATCATGGCGCTGCTCAAACCCTTCACCTTCATTCTCGGCAAGCTCCTGCGCCGCGACCATACTCTCGAGCTGCGAAAGGACGTGACCATCATCAAGGCGGTGGGCGGCGGCAGCCTGATGATCGCCTATCCGTCACTGCTGGGCCTGAGGCTGCAATACCCGGACCTGCGTATCAGGCTTGTGACCACGAAGAAGACGGCGCCCTTCGCCCGCAGCCTGAACATGTTCGACGAGATACACGAGATCGACGATTCCGGGCTGCTGAAGATGATTTTCAGCTCCGTCCGGGCGTTCCTGGCGGTCTTCAGGACCGATACGGTGATCAATCTCGAGGTCTACAGCAACCTCGCC
Source organism: Actinomycetes bacterium (assembly GCA_024275795.1). GTDB lineage: Bacteria > Actinomycetota > Thermoleophilia > BMS3ABIN01 > BMS3ABIN01 > JAJRYJ01. The sequence goes on from JAJRYJ010000072.1 coordinate 13,330, forward strand.
ATGGTGCTCGCCCTGCTCTCGTTTGCCAGGAACAGGACCGGCTACTACCTGGAGAGCGCCTTCTGGAGGCATGGTTTCGCCACGCATCTTTTCTTCTTCAGCCGCTATTCGGGCACCCATGTCCTCTACGACAAGGTGTTTCAGGCCTTCGGTATCGAACCGGTCTCACAGGAGGATTGCATGCGGCGCATCGGAGCGTCCCTGCCGGAAACCACCGCTACGGACAGGCACAGGATCAGCATCGGCCATTCCTGTTCCGATCTGGGCAGGGAAAGGAAGCTGTCCCCGGAGCAGTGGGCGATGGTCTTCGCCCGGCGGCTGGAGAAAGACCGGGAAGCGCAGGTGATCTTCCTCGGAGGCCCGGGAGACTCACAGCTTGCGAAGCGGATAATCCAGGAGGTGGCCCCTGATTTCCCCAGGGCCGAGTTCCTGGATTACTGCGGGAAGACCCCCCTGGACGAGAGCCTCTCGATCCTGCGTGC
>JAJRYJ010000073.1 GCA_024275795.1 Actinomycetes bacterium
CCTGCCGGGGCACGCTTTCGGCCCGGACGGTGAATGGCAGCTGCAGCTGGAGGCGTCCTTCCCCTACCGGGAGACACCGGACCAGGCGGCGGCTATCGAGGACGTCAAGGACGACATGGAAGCGCCCCATCCCATGGACCGGCTCATCTGCGGCGACGTGGGCTTCGGCAAGACCGAGGTGGCCATCCGCGCCGCCTTCAAGGTCGCCTCCCAGGAAAAGCAGGTGCTGATGCTGGTGCCCACCACCATCCTGGCGATGCAGCACCATGAGACTTTCAGGCAGCGCTTCGAGCCCTTCCCGGTGAAGGTGGAGATGATATCGCGCTTCCGCAGCCAGGCCGAGGCGCGCCGCATCGCCGCCGACTTCCGCGAGGGCCGCATCGACGTGCTCATCGGCACCCACCGCCTGCTCTCCTCCGACATCATCCCCAGGGACCTGGGGCTGGTGATCGTCGACGAGGAGCAGCGTTTCGGCGTCGCCCAGAAGGAGCGCCTGCGCCAGCTGCGGCTGAAGGTGGATGTCCTGAGCATGACCGCCACCCCCATCCCCCGGACGCTGCAGATGTCCCTCTCCGGGGTGCGCGATATCAGCATCATCGAGACGCCACCGGCAGGCCGCAACCCCATCCGCACCTTCGTCGGCGAATATGACGACGAGCTGGTGGCCAGGGCCATCCTGCGCGAGCGGGAGCGGGGCGGACAGGTCTTCTACCTGCACAACCGCGTCGAGACCATCGAGCGCCAGGCGCAGCAGCTGCGCCTGCTGCTGCCGGACGTGCGCTTCCTGGTGGCCCACGGGCAGATGCCGGAGAAGGAGCTGGAATCGGTGATGCTCGCCTTCCTGGACGGCGAGGCGGACGTGCTGGTGTGTACCTCCATCATCGAGAGCGGCCTGGACATCCCCACGGCCAACACGCTGATAGTGGACCGCGCCGACGCCCTGGGCCTGGCCCAGCTTTACCAGATAAGAGGCCGCATCGGCCGCTCTGAGACCGACGCCCACGCCTACCTCTTCTATCCGCCCTTCACCACGCCCACGCGGGACGCCATGGCGCGCCTGTCCACCCTCAGCGACTATACGGAGCTGGGTTCAGGGTTCCGCATCGCCATGCGCGACCTGGAGATACGCGGCGCCGGCAACCTGCTGGGGGACGAGCAGTCGGGCCATGTGGCGGCGGTGGGCTTCGACATGTACCTGGACCTGCTGAGGCGGGCCGTAGCGGAGTTCCGCAACGAGCCGGAGCAGGAGCTGGCGCTGCCGCGGCTGGAGGTCGACATCGACGCCTACATCCCGGATGATTACATCCCGTTCGAGGCGGCGCGCATCGAGGCGCACCACCGCATCGCCGCCGCCAGGGACGCTGAGAGCCTCGAGCGCGCCGAGGCGGAGCTGCGCGACCGCTTCGGCCCGCCGCCGGAGGTCGTAAGGAACCTGCTGGCGATGCAGGAAATCCGCCTGCGCGCCGCCGCCCTCGGCGCCGCCTCCGTCAGCCTGCGCAAGGGCAGGCTCGAGCTCTCGGATATCAGCCTCGACTCCGGGCAGAGGCAAAGCCTGGAACAGGCGGGCTCGCAGTTCGCCTATCACCCGCTGCGGCGCCTGCTGGTGGCATGGCTCGACCAGGCGGGAAAACGGGACAGCGAGGCCCTGACTGCCATAAGAAGTTTACTGGATGCTATAATAAATGGTCTTGTGTTAAACAAGGACACGCAATCGAACTGAAAGAGGTTTTCGATGTTGAGGAAGATACTGATAATCATTTCCATGCTGGCCATCGCAGCGGCTCTGGCAGGTTGCGGCGACCTGCCGAGGAGCGCTGTGGCCCAGGTAAACGACAAGGTCATCACCAGGAATGACCTGGATCAGGCCCTGGACGAGTACCGCCAGCAATTCGGCGAGGAGAACATGCCGGCGGAGGGCACCGAGGATTACGACACGTTCGTCAAGGGTATCGTCAAGCGCCTGGTGGACGAGGAGATACTCTGGTTCGAGGCGGAGAAGATGGGCATCGAGGTCAGCGCCGAGGAGGTCGACTCCGAGGTGGAGAAGACCACCATGCAGGCGGGCGGCGAGGATGAACTGCAGAAGATCCTGGACGATAGCGACATCACCATGGACCGATTCAGGGAGAGCGTTCGCGAGAGCCTGCTGTTCCAGAAGATATACCCCGAGGTGACAAAGGACGTGCCACCTGTAACAGAAGAAGAGGCGCGGGCCTTCTACGATGAGAACCCGGATCAGTTCCAGGTGCCGGAGATGCGCGAGGTGAGCCATATCCTGGTGAAGAGCGAGGAAGAGGCCAATACCGTACGGCAGCGCCTTCTGGCGGGAGAGGATTTCGCCACCGTCGCCCGCGAGGTATCGACGGACCCCGGCAGCAAGGACAACGGTGGCAGCCTGGGAGAGGTGCCGAGCGAGAACAGCGGCCTCGTGCCCGAGTTCGAGGCGGCCATGAACCAGCTGCAGGTGGGGGAGATATCCGAGCCGGTGAAGACCCAGTTCGGTTTCCACATCATCCTGGTGAAGAGCATCACGCCGGCGGGCACGCAGAGCTTCGAGGACGTGCTGGAGGATTTGAAGACGGGCCTGCTGCTCGAGGCCCAGCGCAAGGCGTTCGACGCCTGGCTCAACGGCGTGCGCGGTGACTACGATATCGTCTACGCCGACGCCTACAGGCCTGATGAGACGACCACCGGCGGCAACACCGACACCACAGCGGGAGAGTAAACATATCGGACCGGGAAGGCGATAACCAGCTGCGGGGACAGGAGCAGGCCGGCGGCGGCCAGGGACTGGCCGCTGACCTGCTGGAGCTGGATCGTGTCGTCCGCATACTGCGCCGCCAATGCCCCTGGGACCGTCAGCAGGGTTTCGACGACATCGTCACCTACACGCTGGAGGAGACCTACGAGCTCATCGATGCCGCCCACGCCGGCGAAGGCGAGGAGGCGGCCGGCGAGCTCGGCGACCTGCTCTTCCACATCTTCTTTCTCTCACTGATCGCCGAGGAGAACGGCTGGAGCGACCTGGGCGCCGTCACGCGCGCCATCACCGAGAAGCTGGTGCGGCGCCATCCCCATGTCTTCGCCGGCACCGAGGTCAAGGACGCGGCGGAGGTCCTGCAGCGCTGGGAGGATATCAAGCGCGGCGAGGAGGGCCGCGAGGGCATCTTCCACGACATCCCCGCCAGCCTGCCGTCGCCGCTCCACGCCCAGCGCGTACAGCTGCGCGCGGCGGCGGTCGGCTTCGACTGGCAGCGGCACGAGCCCGTCTTCGAGAAGATCAGCGAGGAGATCGGCGAACTGCTCGCGGCGCTTGAGGCCGAGGAGGGAGAGCGGCGGCAGGGAGAGCGCCGGGGGCCGCAGACAGCGGCCTACCACGAGGTCGGCGACGTGCTCTTCGCCGTGGTCAACCTGGCCCGCAAGCTCGATATCGACCCGGAGCTGGCGCTCAGGAGCGCCTCGAAGCGCTTCCAGCAACGGGTGGAGGAGGCGGAACGGCTGGCCGCCGCCGATGGTGAGGATTTCTGCGGTTTGCCCATCGAGAGGCAGGAAGAATATTATCAACGTGCCAAGGAGAAGCGATGACGCGAGGAGGAGGTCCGGTTCCATGTCAATGATAGTAGATGTGTTCGGGCGGCAGATCCTGGATTCACGCGGGAACCCCACGGTGGAGGTGGAGGTGGAGCTGGCCGACGGCTCCCTGGGCCGCGCCGCCGTCCCCTCCGGGGCCTCCACGGGGGCCTTCGAGGCGGTGGAGCTGCGCGACGGCGACGATTCCGCCTACATGGGCAAGGGCGTGCTGCAGGCGGTGGACAACGTCAACGGCCCCATCGCCGAGGAGATCATCGGCTTCGACGCCACCGAACAGCGGGAACTGGACAACCTGATGATCGCGCTGGACGGCAG